>DASVXH010000020.1:0-48941 GCA_036392795.1 Saccharimonadales bacterium (SeqCode) | reverse complement strand
GGACGAATGGATGCTAGTAATCTCATAGGCTAAAGCGGCAACAGCCAAAATATTGCAATAGAAATTGGAATAAGCGCGATTGATAGCCGATAGTTCCACACTCGGAAATGGCGAACCAGCATAATTGCAAGGGCAACCTGCACACTATCTACTATAATCTTAATGGTGGTGGCGATTATGTCACTAGTAGTCCAAGGAGTTTCGTTCATCCCCGAGGCCCCTATCGCAAAAAGTATATAGACCAAGTTTATACTTGTCCAGATTAGTATGAGCTTCGAGATAGTAGTTTGTTTCGGATTCATGGTTGTTACTATATCCTGTCCCGACGCTTTTCACACTCCTAATACACTCTGTGTTGGAAGTCTGTCCCGTCAAAGTAAAAACAGATCAGATAGGCCAACACTATTTTGGCCTGTTTTACAGATGAGATTTTATCAAAAGTATCTCGATTGGTGCGCTTGACGCACTTTCATTCTAACACCTGCTAGATTGGCTCAGCTCTTTGGTGCTACATTATACTGATTTAGAAACCAAGGAGTAGCCCCCGACAACAAATGTCTGTCTCGGTGATAGTCACCCACGTTTGCCTCGCGCAGCATATCATCGATTTTGACCTTAAGGTTTAATGCTCCGTGTGCCGGTCTCAAACTTAGTTAATGCGAGTATCTACATAGTATTTGGGGCGGAGATCCCCAGAATTCCAAGCCCATCACGAAGTGTGTTAGCGTAGGTACTTACAAGATTGGCTCTATGAACCTCTTTGTCATCACCTATGACACGATTTTTTTCGTAGTAGCGATTGAACTCTTGCGCTAGTTCAAAAAGGTAGTTACAGATTATTTGTGGCCTTAAACTGCGAATTGCTTCGGACTGAATATCAGTGAACTCAGCGAGTTTACGTATTAAGTCACGGTCTTCATGATATATAGTTTGAGGTGCAGTTGGGTTATAGTCGAGCTTCTTCAGGATACTACGAGCTCGCGCATGGGCGTACTGCAGGTAAGGCCCAGAATTTCCGGTAAGACTAACGGTCTCATCGATGTTGAAGGCAATATCGTTTCCGAGCGTGTAGCGTGCAAATGCGTACTTTACGGCGCCTAATGTTAAGTCCTCTATTATAGACGGATCATTGGTCAAATTCTTTACTTTTTCACGGACAATCGAAACTACATCAAGTGCTCTTGTAACATTTCCGAGGCGTGAACTCATTTTTTGCCCATTGGCGAACTTAACCGTCCCGTTTGTCATATGTGTCATTTTTCCTGCAAGCTTTGGTTGGAATGCTTGGGCGGCAGCAAACACAACGCGCATGTATTCCTTTTGGTCGTTGCCAGTAATAATAAAGCGATGGTCAAAATTATAGTCTTGCTGCTCAAGCCAAATTACGCCAATATCCTTGGTTTCGTAGGTAGGTAATCCTTTTGACGTAATAAAGACGCGTGTGTGCAGATGTTTCGATTCGTCTCCCATAAATACTACGGCGCCGTTAGACTCCTGTAGAAGGCCCTTTTTGAGTTGCTCATTGACCACTTTTAGGCCAATGGGCGCTGTCTCGCTTTCGGCATAGTATCGCATCTTCTCTACTTTGATGAGGTCATAGAACGCATCAAAGTAGTCATAGCTCCATTGGCGTGTTATCCAGTATATTTGGGCAAGCATAGACTTATGGTCATTTTCGGCATGAAAACCATAAACCTTTTTATTAAGATTATCGATATCGTTCTTCGCTGCCTCATCTTCTTCATACGCTCGAGATCCCTCCACGTACCGAGCGCTAATCCAGCTTGAGCGAACAAACGCATCATTTCCAACTTCGTCTAACTTCTCTGGATGTTCGCCGCCAAAATAAGCCGTGATTCCCCATAGACATTTTGCAACATGGAGGCCAACATCACCGCCAAAACTCGTACGCTGCAAGATTGCGCCGCCCAGCAACATAAGTCGCGCGGCGATATCGCCATAAATCGTTTGGTAGAGGTGCCCTGTGTGTAGTTCTTTGAATGCATTTGGACAGCTATACTCAAAAACTATACGTTGATCTTCAAAAAACCGTTCCGGTGCCTTGCCGATATTCGCGAGAATGGCATTATCGTTCTCGAATACATTAATAAAGCCTGGGCCAGCAACCAAAACCTCTTTAAATGTACCGGCCGCTTTTAGTTCAGCCGCAATTTTTTCGGCAATGCTGCGCGGTGGCTCATGAATTTGACCTGCAAGCTGCAGGGCAACATTCGTGGTATAGTCACCAAAATTTGATTCTGGACGAGTCACGATTGGCTCAGCTTCAACTCCAAAAAGTCTGGAGATAATTTCAATAAGTTGCTGTTTCATTGACATTATTATATCAGATATAGACACTTACACCCCAGTCAAATGCCAACTTGTCACCGATAGATTTTAACTAATCAGCGACTGCAAGGTTCATGGATTGTTGATCAAGAATAAATCTCTTAACGTTGTTTTCTAAATACTTTATTAATTTCGTTAAATGTTGCTCATCGAGTAGGGCATTTCCAAAATTAGTTCCTAACACGCGGATCGGTACTTTAGTCAATACGTTTAATCGATTTTGAAAATCAATTAAATCAAACATATGAAGCACGAGCCACCCTTCTTTATAGCAAATATCATGAAGCTTTCGGTTTATTGCTCCAATTGTTTCTGCATTCACTTCCCCATTTATAACATCAGGATTTATGCTGAAACTTACGGCAGTGATTTCAGGATCGTGCAATACCTTAAAGTAGTCTGACGCATTAAGCATTTCAGCCCATTTTTTAGCATTGTTCGTTCGTTTATCAACAATTTTCTTTAGGCCGCTCATTCCATGATAATTGATGACCGACCATAACTTCAGGCTGTCAAATGGACGACTTCCCATAAATGGAGTAATTTGACCAAGATCGAAACTACCCTTTTTTATAGTGATATCGGTAGATTTAGATACATTGCTCAAGATAGTCGGATCTTTAAATAAACAGTAGCTCGAGCTGTATGGAATTCCAAGTACTTTATGGGGATCAATGCAAATCGAATCTGCCAAATGATAGTCTCGGCATAAAACTTCTTTTTGGGAAGAAAAAAGCGCCAAACCCCCATGACATGCGTCTACATGAAGCCAAATATTTTTTAAGGACGTTAACTCATAAATTTCTTTAATGTTTTGAATACTCGTTGTCCGGGAGTCTCCCGCTAAACATATTACAGCAACGACTTTAGAATCATCGGTATCGTACTGCTTTATCTTCGCCCTTAGATCATCAATATCAAAATCAAAGCCGTTTGCCTTCACTTTGACTATATTTTCCTCTCCCATTCCTAGCCACCAGAAAGATGATATGTGTGAATAGTGCTCCAGGGTACTGTCCGCGATCAATAAGTATGGTGTCTTCTTTTCTTGGTGCAGACCATTCATTCGAGAGTTTGGAAATGCGTTTGATCTCGCTAACAATAAACCGATGGTATTCGCCATTACACCACCCATCGTTGCGATTCCACCTAATTCTAGCGCTGATTTAACTTCATTCACTTCATAGCCAATTAGCTCTCGTAGCCACGAAATTAATTGAATCTCAATAAACGTTCCAATGGGAGCGCTTTTATCTACTGCGATCATATTCTGATTCAAAAATTGAACATATATTGCAGCGGTAATTGCAGCTTTGGAATTTCCGCTATCTGGAAATGCGACGTAACTTAAATTATTTTGATGTATAGAGTATTTTCCAATTACGTCTAACTGCTCCATTAAAGAATCAAACGGTATCCCCCTTTCTGGAATATTTTTTGCAATCATTTTTTGTAACTCAGCTGATTCTCTGTAGATTAAAGGCTGACTAGCTTGAAAAGTTCTTTTAGACAAATCAAATATATTATTGAATAGTGAATTCCAATCTTCTGAAGATTCGTAGAAACCTAAATATTCATTTTCTACTTCATAATCTTCATATTTTTTTATAGCCGGTAAGTACTTCAAATGATTAGATTCTTCAGTATATCGATTTGCGTATATTCTTTTAATGTATTTTCGCGTTTCGTTGGTCTGGCAAAATCCTAGGTATTCTTTGCCCGAACCAATTAAAATCTTTTCTAAGCTCTCTGGTTTTATTTCGGTTTTATTGTTATATGAAATAATTGCCATAACACATCTTTGGGCTTCTTTGATTAAAGCCTTATATGCGTTTTTATCACCGGTTAGATACAGGGATGGTGTTGCGAAACCTGCGAGTAATTTGCGACTACTATTAAATGCAGACCAATCATTTTCAAAAATTTGGCCAATGATAATCTTGCTGTCTTTTAAAATAAACCCGTAACCTTGTAAAGCGAGATGGATATCTTCGATATATATTATTTCTACAGGCTTTAATTTGTCGTATTTGTAGTTATTGGTTTTGCAGAAATCTTGGAATTTCTTATAAAATATTTCCTTTGAACTATGATTTACGGGATTTTTGGTGATAATGATTATGTCGACATTCGCATCAATTTCATTTTCATTCCGAGCCCGCGATCCATACAAAGACGCACAAACTAAGTTGTCATTAAAATAGATGTCTATTAGAACTTTTAATTCTTGATTCATAATGAATTAAATCCTATCACTTACCGAGAAAGGATCTATACATTAAGGCCATATCTCGTTAAGCGTGTAATATGTTTTTGATCGGTCGCCTCCGATTATTAGTCGTTGAATCCACCTATCTGTGCCGTCGTATCTAGCTTCAAAAGCTTCTCTGGCGTGCATTACTCTTTTATTGTTGAATACTACCAGTGTGCCTTCTTCGATATTTATCTTGATTGCCGCGCCCTCTAGTTCGGCCGCAACTTTCTCCATGGCTACCTGGTGCTCGGGTTCTAATCCTCTGGTATATTCTACGTCATATCTCCACTCGGTTTTGCCGCCAGCAGTCTTCTTTACTAACGGAAAAGGGACAGAATCTGAGGAATCGTACTCCCAGAGATAGTGGTCTAGAAGAGTGACGAACTTAGGCTCCATAATGAGGCCTAATTCTTCCTTAGTTAATGAACTCTCAACAGAATCCATGTCATACAATTTTGTATTAGCTACGTAAGGCGCCCTTAATCCCATTAGGCAAACATAATCAGGATTTACGCTATAGCAAGAATGTTCAGTATGAGGAGTTAGCTCTGCCAGTGACGAATGTGAGCTTTGTAACGCTTTATTTTTTTCAACAGGATAAATATTACGGAAAAATTTTCCCTTGTTATCAGTGTCTAATGCAAACGGTGCGCCGTCCAATAAATCGGCAAATATTAGCATGCCTAGTTCAGATATCCCTGTAGATTTTTCAGAGGCATAAACTAAACCAGTTGGCGTGGGGCCAAGGTGCGCATCTATCGGGTAGTTTTCAATTTTTAAAATTGATTTATCCGAACCCTTTAATTCTTCGGCGGCGTCTTCAAGTACTTTTGGTAAAACTAAGTTTCCTATGCCTAGAGAGTCTTTTAAATCGTTATAATTCTTGGAAAAATTGTCTGAATATAAATCTATCTCGCCATCGGTCACAGCTTGCTGCACTTGGCTTAAAGCGTCAAAAACCATTCGATTTTCGCTATCGCTTAATTCTAATTCTAAAAGATGTTCGGTGCTCACCATTGTCTTAAGATAACACAATCATGGTGCCGGTCAATTGTTTTTTGGTTCTGGCACAGACATAAAAAAGTCAGACTCAAATAAACCTATGGGATGCGAACTTGTGTAAGCGTCATTTAGAATATAGCTAAGTAGGATGGTCGTTAATTCGGTTGCAACTTAGAGGCCAAATTAATATATTAAATCTGAATGCAACCGTGGGACGTATTTGGTATGGTGGTATCCTTTATTGCCTCTGCAATCTGCTCGCCGGTTACGGTCGTAAATATTTCCCAGTATTGTCGCTTCAGCTCATCTATGTCGGTAGTTTCAGAATGATCGACGTATGAGTTAAAGATACCTGCTACTTCCGCCTGTCCGACCGTTATTCCCATTGACTTGGAACTGAGATTAGTGCGAGGTATGATGTACACGTCCGCTTGGTTGTCAAAGTATAGATTATAGCTAAGCCCGCGTGATTTTAATTCCTGTAATAAAGACTTCATCTGACAAAGTTTTGAGTTTCTTGAACCACTATATACCTTAAAGCAAACTGCGGGGTGATCGACCGATTTTGCTGTAACTGTACCCTCTGCTTCTTTTACTGGTCGATAGTCCGAATTGAATATAGGAAGTGCTTCATCAAATACTGAAATGTGCGCATGATCGGGTATGCTGGCACCACTACCCTTCAGCTGCATACCTGCACCGGCGAATCCACTATTTACCATAAATTCAATTATGATTTTATATTGATCTTCTGAGAATAATTCTCGATGTTTTCCCGATGACAGAAGTACTTGTTTATCGAGATAGGGAAAATTATTAAGGTGAACGTTAAAAGAATTATTAAATTCATCAAAATCACCATCGTTCCCTGAATCAGTAATCTGAATTCGGTCGTTGGTTAGTAAGCATAACGAGCAAGTATCTAAAGATCCTGGAAAATAACGAGTTTGTCGGTATGCAAAGGTGGGTATGTAGCGTACTTTGCCAACCAAGCCGTTAATATCTATAGGCCTATCCACGACCTGTTCTCGGTCCCAAAATATTTTACCGGTTTCGTAAGCGCCTTCTAACTCGTTGATAAGCACAGTCTTTATGCCGCTATATGTTGCCTTAAGATTGTTAACCGTGTCATCACGTTGTACCGGCGTAATTCTTTCCTCTAAACTGTAATCTATACCCGGTGACGCTTCTTTAAAAATCTCTGACATGATTTTGGTATATAAAAATTTTAATAAATTGTCTATTCATATGTAGATTGCATCAAGACTGTTCCTTAATAGCACAGTAAATAGTATTTAACCGCGAAATATTTTGTTGAGGTTACTGGACTTTAGCCCTTTTAGCAGGGGTGATGTAGAGATTTTGAAAAATAGACAAAGAAAAAGTGTACCGATCGGTACACTTTGACCTCCGGTGGGAGGTGCTTAAAATCTGCTTGGTGCGCTTGACGCACCTTGTTTCGAACACCTTATGAAATGGTTAGATCAATGCATCTCCCCTTAAGAGCTTTGACTTTCCCGCCTGGGATAATCAATCAAACAGATTCACTCTAAAAAACACGGGGTAGTGGTCAGAATAAGATACTCGCTTGACGGAAACACTCTTAATTTCACAGCCTCGATGGAAAACGTAGTCATTTTGCCAGGAAATGCCTCGTGCAAAACGGAATGTCTTTTGTTTTGGAAGGCCGCTCTTAAATCCATGGCCATTCATAATTTTTGTTAGCTTTCTTCTACCGACAGCATAGTTGAAATCTCCAAGAATGACTGTAGGCCCCGCGGCCGAGAGCGTCTCAATGATAACTCCCAATTGCTTCAGTTTACGGGAATTATGCAGATCAGTACTAAGATGAGCGTTAACGAGCGTGAAGTCGTGGCCGTGGTATTGAAACTTCGTAAGCAGAGCTGATTTATCAATTTCTGTTTCGTCGATTCTAAAAAGCTTAAAACCGTTATGAGTAAAAACTATATTTCGCTCGCCTTTACCGCCTAAGGATACTGTTTCAACACTCAGAAGCTTAAGTTTGGACTTCTTGAAGGCAGTAAGTTCGCCATATGTCACCCCGTACCGCACAAAGCCGGGAGTAAATTGGAAGTCGTATCCCAATTTATCCAGATATGCTTTCAAGTCTGGGATTTTCTGTTCCGGAAATTCTTGGAAGCAGTAAAAATCTTGCTGGTCGTTTTCGTTATAAAGCCATGCTAATAACGATTTGAGGTTCATACCCAGAAATACGTTATAAGTCAGGCCGGAGAGCATTTTTGCAGTATAGCACTCGGACTACAGCCAGAAAAGAATGCTAGAGCCGATAATAACAGGGTACGGATTATTCTCTAGCGCCCAAGTTTAGGCCTCACATTACATGCCTCAAACGTCTTGTCCGACCATACACTACAAGAACAACCGCCATATTGGCGACTCCGGCAGTAAGCGGATATGCAACTGTTAGAAATGAAAAGCTACTAAGCGCAAAGATAGCAGGCAAAAACTTCACCGCATTGAGCAAAAACGAAACAGCCTTTTCTTCATGTGGTTTAATCCATGCTTTCTTGAGCGTCATGCTAAAGCCAAGCAACGTCGCAAATAGAGTTATACAAAGCGCTACAGTCTTATCCTCAATTACAAACAGCATAGCGAAGCTTAGCAGCGCCAGCACCAACAAACACCAATCAAGCTTGGTCAGTTTTGTATCGCCCTTAAAGATTGCTATGCAGAAGATAAGCAGACAGGCGGCGGAAGTCATACCAGTTGCCCATGAGCCAATCCCCGCCCCAGCACTTACTTGCGCAAAGAATCCATTACCAGCCAACAGTCCCCATATAAGCCAGGAAAAAGCATGAGGCTTTACCCTGCCCGCAAATAGACCTCTAAAATACAGAAAGTATGCCACTATCGCAGGCAGAATGGACAGCATGCCAAACAGAAGTTTCATAGGAAGTTATCGCAGATGTTCTTGGTGGTTATCGTCAAAAATAGGGCGAATATTTGTACCCGCGTAGGCTTTGCCGTTCTTCTCTAGTTCGTAAATCATGTTTTTGCGCTCAAGCACAATCTTCCAGCCGTGCTTTTCTGCCTCTTCGTAGAGGGCGGCGTTCGGATTAAAGGCAATCGGGTGTTCGGTAACGGAGAGCATGGGTATATCGCGGTGCGTATCACCTACTCCAATACTATCCTCCAGAATTAGGCCATGCTTGGTTACAAGTTCACGAAGTATTTTGTCCTTGCCCTGCTTCGTTTCAGTGATACGCTCGCCGGTAAATTTACCGTCTTTTATTTCCAGTCCAGAAGCTACAATGTAATCAAAGCCCAGTGAACGGGCAAATGGTTCAACGATATTGGCTATCGACCCGGATATGGCAATCAGAATGCGGCCTTCGGCTTTGAGCTGCTTGATAAGCTGCATGGTGTATGCGTAACAGTAATCGCTCTTGTATTTCAATAGAGTAGCGATCACCCTATCAAGTTGTTCTGGGGTCGTATGCCGGAGCGCCTTCTTAAAAACATCAAGAATGGTCTTGTTGTACGTCCAATACGCTTCGGTCGAACCGCGCGACTTGTAGGTATGTGTGGCGGCGGCAAGGATCTTTGCTTCTTCCTTAAAATCTGGACCCGCCAATAGATCTTCGGCCACGATGAAGGACATTCCTTCACGGTGTACGGTACCGTCGATATCAAATACTGCAATTTTAGTCATACACTGAGTGTAACAGAAGGAGCTTTACACTGAACGCTTCAGTCCCTTCGAATGAGAGCCACCTTACCTCACTCATCATGAACTTATACGGATATCCCGTCCCGACGCTTTTCATATCCTAATACACTCCGTGTTGGAAGTCTGTCCCGTCAAAGTAAAAACAGATCAGATAGTCCAACACTATTCTGATCTGTTATATGTGGAAGTGTCTCGATTGGTGCGGGTCAGGGGACTCTAACCCCTGGCCTCGTCCTTGGCAAGGACGCGCTCTAAACAACTGAGCTAGACCCGCATAACTGTTAAAGATGTTAGCGTATTGACCTTCAAGCGTCAAACTTTAACAAGGGTGATTATACAGGGCCCGCCGCCTAATTTCAAGGGTCGCAGGCCCTTTATGGGGCATTTCCTATTCCCTGTCCGTCGGATCGCCGATGCTTCGGGCAAAAAATTCAGGGAATTTCTTGATGAGCCTATCTACCTGGACCTCGTCCAGGTGGCCCAAAAACTGCCGCCTAATAGTATGGACACCATCAACATGATTTTCGCGTAAAACCTTGCAAAGGCGGCTCCTAAAAACTGTAACCGAGCTGGGATCATTTAATCCCAGCTCCTCCCCTAGCACCTTATCCGGAACACCACCGACATACCGTCGAACCGCATCAAGCTGACAATCAGATCTAGTAGAAGGAAGGCTGCGGAACCCCGTGTAGTCCTCTATCGCAGTCTCGCTCATAGCTACCGCCTGACCCTGGCTGACCGCAGCGGCTGCCCAAAATTCCCGATTATGACTTTCTATCCGAATCAAGGTACTCAAAAAACTTCGTGCCGATTTGTTAAGGGGCAGGCCGCGATCTGCCTTACTCTCTCCGACAGGCGGATTTTCAGGTGCAGCCTCCTCATCGACCTTTATTAAGGCGGCCATATAATTTGCATGCACTAGTAGTCGAGCGGCCACCGGGGCAATTTGCTCCTTATCGGCAGCCACAAGACGCTCCACGGTGGGGGGTGCCAATAAATTCGCATCGCCAAGCCGCTTGAAAAGATCGCGTAGCACATAATGACCATACTCTACGGGCAGGTCTGTGGGTTGATATTCTGTCATCCTCGTAACCCCATTATCAAAGACTCGATTATACTGATTGTTAGTATAAAATCAAGGATTTTGGGTAGTCGGAACAGCAATCGGACCCCTGGCCTCATCAAAAGATTCCGGAAAAGCCGCGCGCAGCACTTCGACTTGATCGGTATCCAGGTATGCACCAAATTGCCGCCGCAGCGTGTGCACGCCGTCCTGGTGAAATTCGTGCAATTTTATCGCAAATCGGTAACGAAAGTTCTTGATAGCAGCGGTACTAACCGCATTAAGTTCTCGCATAACTTCAGCATCTGTCAGTCCCCTCATATATAACCGCACGGCCTGTATATGCTCCTCGCAGCCTTTCCGGTATGTCCGAAAACTTTCATAGTCCCGTATCGCCTCTTCGCCAAAATCCCACGCCTGGCCCTGGCGAAGACCGAGCGACTTCCAAAATTCTCCACTGAAAGACTCCAGGCCGATCAAATGAGCAATCAATCGGCGAGATGGCGTATTAGCTACCTCCTCCCTGCCCTCCTCGATTTCCGGAGAAATCTCTACGGCACTCGCCATCAGCGGGCCCAAAGCTCGCGCATGTGCAGCAAAGGAGTCAATTGCACCAGCCAGCGTTTCGGAATCCGCCGCCAAAACTCGCTGCACCTGGTCTGGATCTAACAATCCCGCACTACCCAATTGCCGCACAATGTCAAATACGGCGTTTGTACATTCCTGGGATAAATTGGACTGACGTTCCGTCATATCAAAATCGCTACTTAAGATCGTACCGGCTGACAATCATGACACCATTACCCGAGCTTTGCATGATTTGGTCACGATCCCGCCTGTTATCAGGGTGTCTCCAGTTAGACAGCAAAGCATAGTCGGTAATTTCTTCCAGACTGCAAAGCTGCGCATCAAGCCCAAACTTATCCTGCAAAATCTTGCTCGCCACCACAAAATCAGAAACATGGTAATGAGCCGCCACGCCGCTCACGGCAAAAGTTGGATAATGCAGCCTCCGGGGATCATGACCAAAGTTGCCCACATCGGCGCTTATAAAAATCCCATCCTCGGTGAGCTGCCTATCAAAGGCCTCGACAACACGCCGTATCAATCCGCCCGGAAAATTGAATCGCCTTTCCGGAACGGCTGCAAGATACTCGGCATAAGGATGAGCATCCAGATCAAACGGCTGCCGTAGCTCTTCTACTGCAATCCCCTCGTAATCGGACACTGAAGCATTGGCTAGAGCCCGTCCTTGGCGCATCGCCTCTAAAAGTTCGGCCTGCCTGGGGTGCCAATCAGCTACTTTAACGCGAAAGAGGGTCTGATACCATTTATTTTGATCGCGTGTCAAGAATATGTCTTCAGGCAGCCACACACTATCAAAACCGTAGGTAGCGATCAAGGCGTCATAGCGCGTATCGGGCGGCAATGTCTCGAACGAATCAAAAAGGGAATACTTCTCGGCGGTGTACATTAGATTCGCGGGCGGCCTTACGGGCTGGGGCATCACAAAATCGGTCAAAGTTACCCCCATGGCGTGCACACCTCGCATATCCGCACCTTCCGCGATATCTTCCCAATGGTCAATATTTGCTCCGCTGCACAATTCCTTTACGCGCATCCAGCCATCTTGCGCCGCACCGGCCATAAGAACACCAAAAACCTGGTTAATGGTCTTATTCTTGGCATACATGTTAGCCAAATCCGCCTCTTCAGTAAAGGCAATTGGCGATGAAAAATACGATGCGTTAATGGCGTTAAGCGCATCCGGACGAAATTCAGGAATAACCGCGGAAGATACCGTATCCTTGGCTGGCTGCTCCACAGCACATTGCAAAAATTCCGCCTGGGTGGGGGCATTTGGGTCGGCAACGTGCTGACTCAAAAAATCAAGCAAGGGGCGATCAACTATAAACTTATGGTGATCAAAGCCATTCGGCAAGGACACTTTGCAGAAACGATCCGACAAAGGGTCATCGTTAACAGGGTCAGGTGCAATAAGCGTTTTAGAATAATGAGCTTCTAGTTTGGCAATAGACGGCACAGGTACGCCTTCCCCGGAAAGATCGGGTAGGTTGAATTCTCCGCCTTGTTCACTCATTATAATATTATACTATAATGGGCTTAATCTAGCAAACACCGAGAAGTATGGGTTTTATTCAATCGCGTCCTCACCGTAGCGGCTCACGATTATTTGACGCAGTTTTTCGTGGGCAGCGTTTTCAGCCGCAACAACTTTGTTAACCTGAATACCAAGAACATTCGCAGCTATCTGTCGCCTGTTCAATACAGCCGCATCAGGAAAGCGCTTGCCGTATTCCTGGGCCTCATGACGATATCTAAGGTAAATTTCTCGGTAGGTCATTATCTTTCCATCAACCAAAGTTTTAAGACGTGGCGACATTTTCTCCGGCGGAAAGTCATACTGCAATGCCAGGACTAGTTGCATGACATTGTCAAACGTGCGCATGGAAAGTAAACTAGCCATCGTCTCGCCGTCAGGAAAATGTACAGGCCTGTCAGGAACGACCGTTTCGCGGGACGGTAGGCGCTCCTGAATGAAGTCCATCAGCGAATCGCCTTCGGTCAAAAGCTTGTCCAGCGGAACGGCTCGCTGCGCGGCTTTTATCAGTGCCCCCACTCTTGCGGGGTCTTTTATCAACCCACGCACCGTTTCCCGGCCGTTTTTGACTCTTAGGTGCCGAATAATCTCTTCTTGGGTTGGCTCGCGACCTTGCAGCATTAAAAAATTGCCAGAAAAAGCCCTTATTTTTACCAAAAGTTGGCCTTCTTCTGGGGACAGCGCGCAAGGATGGGCTTCACCCGGCCGCGTGCATTCAATTCTTTGGCTTATCCACGGCAGAGCATAGACTGCAAAAGTATATCCCTTGGACAGATCATAGCGCGTCACCGCATTCACCAAGCCCTCAAGAGCCGACTGGTTTATACTTTGCGGCCCGAAATTTCCCTCTGGCTGATATGCCCTAGCACGGCCTAGGGCCAGGGCTATGTTTGCTTCTATCGCCAATCCATGGAGCGCAGCTAACTCCGCAAGCATATGAGCAGAAGAATCTAATTCCCGGTCGTACGGCTTTTCGGTCATTCCGTCTATCAATTCCCTGGCAATCACTATACCGCCCAGCCCCTGCAATACACCCTCCAGCCGGCCGAATAGATAGGCATTATGACGATTATAGTCTTCACTTTTTTTGGGACGATCTCGCCAATCCGTTATAGTGGGATAGAATAGAGGATTGGTACGATATTCCTCGATAATAATATGGCGAACAGGCCGACATCCAGACAGGGTACGAGCAATCTTAGTAAGCGTATAATGGCGGAACAAAAGTGGTCGTTTTAAGGCATCGATCTGACCGTCGGCATAGGATCCCAACTCCCATACATTGGCCGTGTCGGCATTTTCCTCGGTCAAGGCATTGACGCTTTGCGTTTCACCCAGGTCCAGATGAATAGCATCCGACACCACACCGAACCCCTCTTCGATGGCGCTACAACTCATTACTCACCGTCAGCAGCATTAGCATCACGTTACAACATGTGCGGTTCACGAGCAAGCCTAAAAGATGCCAATCTTAGTTTAGCGGGCTTCGACATCAAGCTTTTCAATCGAAATTAACCTTGGCCGGTCCGCCGCAACCTTGTAACTGGCCAGATCGGCAACCGGAACTTCGGACCGGACATCATCATTATTTCCAGTGCCCTCGTCGGCAGTGACACAAGCAGAGCTATACTAAAGACAAATGATCGACATATCATCTATATTGTGTTAAAAAATATTATTATGTATCATAATCCCGAAGAAATCGGGTTTTTAAATGAAACTCTAGACTGGCCTCGTCGGGTCGGAGCACTTGTGGCCGGGAGTGGCCTGGCTATCGCTTCAGCAGTCGCAGTCGATGGATGGCTTTGCAAGCGACTATGGCCTCATAGTGAAACTGAATTTAGGGGCATAGACCCCGACGCCCAGGAACAATCATTAAGTATGGGCGGGCTAGGTATCACTTGCAGCAAAGGACTTGCCGAGGATGCCGAGAAGTTTCTATCCGGCGCCCACGGTTATAGTATTTATTCTAACAATGGTTTTTCCCTCAGCCAGCTTGGCGAGAGACTTCACCAACAATTGGGTGGAATAAGGCTCTTACACTCCAACCTGCATAGCATGGCCGGACCAGTTGGTCTGGAAACTTTTCGGAGGGCCAAAACCAAGCATCTAAAATTAGGTGAGATAGTTCTAAATTGTTCGCCCTTTACCAATAGTGACGCTTATTTAGGCAGCTATACGAGCGTAGTAGAGGCAGTGCGGTGGCCCGTTGGTCCGGGAAGCAAGCTTTTATTCTCATTTGTCAGGAGTATGCTGGAGCGTAAATCAATCCTTAATGCTTGGCAGCAAGCTAAATATGATGCTATAAATGGCTGTTCGCCGTATCTGTTCTTATCACAACTCGCCGCTCTACGCCGGATTGACCTCATGGCAAATCTTGATGACTATCGGCCGCTCATCGGCCCCGAAACCAAAGCCAAATACTGTCGTCCGCAGGATCCGTTGAGAGATCCTGTCGTTAATACGGTGCAGGCAGCCGAAAGGTACGCTTATTTCTTTAATAAGCTAGGGGTTCCCTTCGAAGACATTCTTGTGCCCAACGTTGGGCATGCCGAGGGCAGTCCTACTGCAGACTTTCTAGCTAGTCGTGCAGCGCGATAGTAATAGTGCGGCCTACTCTCCACGCCGCCAGGGACGCTGTCGGGTAATGACGGGCACAAAATCTCTGCTGCCCGAAGCAATATACCCGTAGACATCCTCTACCGTGTCCGTCCCGAGGAGAAAAGGTCGTCGCTCATTCAGATAACCCTGGGTCTTATGAAAATTAAGGGGCGATCTCTGACCACAATATGCTTGACCCCGCTTAGGGATAGCGTCAAACAAATTCTCTTTCACCTCAGGGTCTAGGCGCTGGCTCTTTGTTACCCTATAAATCCACCTCGCATCAGCGACAGGGCTATCATATGCTTTCCTGTATCGGGGAGCCGTCAGTACCCATCCTTCTTTACTAAACCAACGACGCGAGACTGACCGCAAAAGCCGCCCATCCTGGATCTGCAGACTTAGTTCTTCATTTACGGAAGCCGGTGACCGCGTGCCATCTTTAACACGTTCAGTGAGGATATTGTTGTGGTGGTTTAGCCGTTCATCAAATATAGAAACACCCGACCAATGCATAAGACCCGAAAGTTCCATCGTGTCAACCGAATAACCGATACAATCTTGGACACCCTCCTCGGAAATCGCGAGCGCCCATTGAGTAGACTCATAAAGGCCAGAGCTCCCGTAATGGCCAAAAATCCTTGTGTCCCCCAGTCCGTCTTCGCCTCCCATAAGTGCCAATGAGACTCGCGATAAGGCGGACAGCACATTCTTGCCTTCTCCCCGCGCATAG
This sequence comes from Saccharimonadales bacterium (SeqCode), assembly GCA_036392795.1. GTDB lineage: Bacteria > Patescibacteriota > Saccharimonadia > Saccharimonadales > UBA4665 > JARIHD01. The sequence continues at coordinate 33,105 of DASVXH010000020.1, read as the reverse complement.
ATCATTGAAGTCCTCTCGTTATCTTCTACAACACAAAAGTAATCTCGTTGCTCGGGCTGCACCATACCAATCTTCCCCCTTAATCTTCTAGACCTGGATAATATACCAAAAAGAATTTAAATCAAAACACGCCCTAACTCTATCTACCCAGCAAGAAATACGGACGAGAGGCAATATAATCCAGAATCGTCTTACTGCGTTCTTGAATTCGCTGCCTAGCCTTGATCAGCTCGCTGCCCGTCTTTTGATATTTTCCCGGTTGGGTAGCCAAGAGCGCTTTTGTGGTATCCCAGGTATAAATTACTCTCTTCTCACCTGATTTACGAACTACCGCATCACCCATCATGACACCGCTAACTATCGCATGAAAGGGAAGTCTATGTCCTGCCATCGGCTTGGCTTTATTTTGAATTCGCCAGAGAGTACTCATATAAGGGTCAAAGGTTATAAACTGTGCATCGGTAGAATGTGCCCGATCATCAGCCGAGAGTGCGGGCAGGGCAATGCTTTGCTCAGGGCCAAACTCACTATTAATCAATGCCAATGATGCCGTCTCAAGTACAGCCCCGGACAAAGCATCAACACCCGCCTCCTCCTTATGAGCTAAATAAGTCTCATAGATTATCTCGAGATCCTTTACACTTCGAACAAATCTATCTTTGGTAAATTCCTGTCGATACATTAGTGCGTCTTCATTATCCTCAGGATAAAGGCACAAGGCTTTATAAAGAACCAGCTGCGGCACAAAATTATGCCACATCCGAAGTTGAGGTAGCCTATTCGACCACCTCGATTCGCTTTCAGTCTCAATAGCCTCTCCGGTAGACTCAAGGCAAGCCTCAATTAAAGGCTGGGCCGCATCAATCAATTCCGAGGGCGGCAGATGTGCTGAAACCTTCAATGCTATTGCAGCTGCAAGATTAATGCTACTTGCAGCCTCGCCCCAAGCAAGGAGCCTATGGTGACCTTTCCCTTCTGCCAATTCTTTTTGTCTGGCATAAAAATCTTCATGCACAACAGCACGCTCTAATTCACCCCCGTATAAAATTGCAGGTGGACAATTAGGATCAGGATTAAAGTGATTCATTAGTAATATAATCCTCGGATTTTATGCGCATAGTCTTTTCAATGTGAATACTATACGTCAAAAACTCATGTATCGTATGTCTAATCTACTCTGTAATTCTGATTGATTGGACATGCAGTAGTAAATTACTCGACAGCAAGTAAACCACCACCTAAGTCCCCGTAAAAGCTTATCTGTCGGCAGTGGATGACTGGTCGCACGCGGGAAGGATTCTAATAACCACATTGCGTGCCGTTTGTTTGCTTACGCTATCGTTAGTGCCGTAGTCACCAACAGAACCAGGATTTTCTATGACGATCTTGTTGGCTGGCGTGCCACCTGCGATGAGCAGGTTCTTTATCTTCTCGGATCGTTGGCGCGCAAAGTCCAAATCAGACTGTTTCGTAGTACCTACGCTTCCTCTTAGACTAATGGTAAAAGTTTTATCACTATACTGTTTACCAAATGCTGCAAAAGCATTAACAACACCTTGGTTCAGAGCGGCAGGAGCACTAAAGTCCAGGGTATCCGGATTAAAATGTACGTTGTTGGTATAGGGGTTGGTGGGCTTAGAATAGTCCAGTGCACCAAGTGTTGCAGTGTTGCCATTAATTTGCTTAAAGATAGTGTCAAAATCTCCTGGCATTAGGCAGGCTGCTTTGGTGGGAGCCGGGGTGGCCTCCTTGGGGGATTCTGCGTCGGTACTGGCGTCAGGAATAAGTTTCAATCTTTCTTTATTATGTACGAATACAGTCACTACCCATTTACTATCCTGTTCTTCGAGTGTAGTTCGAGCATATTTGCTTGAGCTTCCGTTCAATTCATATAAGAAATACTGCTTCTTGTCCCGTTCATCAGATTCGATAAGCTTGCTAGACCCCCCTTTGAGAGCGACGGAAGCGGAGTCAAAGAATGACTTGTCGTTAGGCGAGGCACTGGTCAGCTTCATGGCCTGCTCTACATTGCCGTCGGTCATATAGCTCATAAAAGTCTTCGAAGTAGCCTCAGCGCGGTTCTTCGTAATCACTAAATAGGCCATAAACAAGAAGGCAATGAGGATTAATATTCCCAAAATCTTACCAATGAACGGTACTGCGGGCCGACGATTTGCATCATCGGACACAGGTGACGGTGATGGTACGGGAGGTTGAGTATTGGTCTGATACACTTGATCTGGGTTCATAAGTTCTCCATTATTTAAAAGAGTTCGGATATAATCCCTCTGATTATTATAAGCAAACTGGATCCTCCAAAGAATAGCAGCGCAAGAGAGGTCGACTTGTGGCTTAACCGATACACAACTCCATTGTAGACTTTGTATAAGCGCCGAGCGATAAGCAAATAGACAAAAGGACCAATGGGAATCAAAGGGATAGTCAGAAAAATCCCCCATTTGCGCGAAAAACCAATTTGTGACGGCGGTATGCTGGTGCGAACATATCCGTATTTATTTTCTGAATCAGTAGCCCACTTAGGTGCTAAGGGAGCTGTTGCTAAGGTGTTTTGTGTATTTTGTTCCATGGCGTCCTGCTTATGCTTGCATTATAGCAGAGTACAACTTGAAGAATCTTGCTATTAGGCATGGGTTGGAATCGTACAAAAAAATAAACGCCGCAACCGCCATAGCTTTCATGCCTATGATCTCTTGCCCCTCACCCGCGTCACTTCTTCTTTTTTCTCACTGCATACGCTGCTTGGGCAAATAGATCTGGCATAGACTGCGCCACTCTCTGCATACTAAAGCTCCACTGAGCTGAATAGATGATAATGCACTCCTTTTTATATTCGACATCCACCGGTAAATCGTCTTGCGCTACATAGGTCTCACGTAAGTTGGACTTTATATCCGGCGTTATATTAATGCGCAAAAAAGGCCGCCAGTACGTATACTCTCTTGCGCGACCACCCAGCACCGCACTATACAGTCCTAAGCGAAAATGATATCCAGCATATTTGCCAGAAACGATATATCTATCATTGGGTCTAATTAATCTTCTTGCCGTGCCACGAGACAAGGCATCGGCAGTGCCGCTCCAGTCTGCACTCTCTTCATAAGTAAAGTTGTTGACGTCGGCAAACTTTTTTATTCGAACCTTACAATGACGGTGCCACCGATTATGGAGATAGCGGTACATAAACATCCACAATGCCGTTAATACGAGTAGGGAGAGCATGGCTTGCAGTAGGGCCAAGCCGCCAGTGGCTACCATTGCATGGCCCGCAACAAATATCAGGGCTAGCTCGAAGGTATAGGCGAAGTAGCGAACCTGCGAAACAGGTGCGTAGCGTCGTATGTCTTGCCACGTAATCCGCTCCGTGAATGGATCAAAATTGATGTTTTGCATATATAAGTCTATTCCTTACATGCTACAGACTAGTGTATGACTAATTCTACATCCCTGGAACTAATTCCGTGATCCTGTAGAGTTGTGCCGGGCGGCTTATGAGACCGTAAAGTTGGTCTTGTGTCACCCTTTTTTGTAATGGTTAATTCGTCGCCCCTCAGTTCGATTCGCCTTATCTCGCCTTTGAGGCTATAGTCTATCACTTTGCTTAGGGGTATCTCCTGCAAATCCGAGGAGCTGCTTTTAGTTGGGAAAGTAAAGGAAGCGGCGGCAGCTAGCGCTACGATAATTACGCTAGCTGCAATTGCAATACGCTTGAATAATTGGCGATCCTTTTTTTGGCGGTTTTACGATAGACCACAAAGAAATAAACCGGGGCACCTATGACGCTGGTTAAAATAAGTACGACAACCCATAATAATTTACTTGGAATTTTACTCTTTACTGCGTGCACCAACATCGCGGTCCAAAGAACAAATAGGCCGCCTATCATGAAGACGGGCAGTAACGTTAATAAGATATCCATATTCTTCATGGTAGCACAAAAAGCGAACCGTACTCCAAAGGAAAGCGGAGATGCAGTTGGGGCTTAGAACTTTCGGCCCAACAAATAGCGTCATTCATTTAGGGAGCCGTAAACACGTAATTCGCCTCGGCCGATACATTGCCCCAGATATCTTCAGCTTTTATTTTTGCCGTGTAGGACCGGCCGGACTGCAGGTAATGAACACCGACGTGAGAACCGTAACCTTGATTACTGCTAGCCGTCATACCGGTAACGTTGTCTACCATGACATAATAATACTTATATACTTTGCCACTTGCGTCGATGGAGTCATCCCAATCCAGATACTCATAGGCAGTATTGACGCTAAAATTGGTAGGCGTTGAGGGTGGATTGGATTCGGGCGTGCCGCTATAACTAAACGGCATAGTGGGTGATCGGCCAATTTCCTGGCCCGAGCTATTGAAGACTGCAATATAAAAACCATTTACGTTTTGCGGATGCACCTGGGGATGAATGAAAGTGTACGTCTGATTGGTTAAAGGACCAATGTACCAATCCACAAACTGGGACTCTCCCGTACTCGTCACCCGATAGCGATATGCGCCGGCAGTCGTACCGATATAAGCCGAAATCGTTACCTCGGCTCCATCCACTTTTACCAGAGTCAGATTAGAGGGAATATTGGATGGCGTCGTCGTATTAACGGGTAGGGTTTTTACGCTAATCTCATTTCCGAGGGAAGCATTGTCTGAAGGATCAACCGTTTTTAGCCGTGCCGTATATGTGGTGTCGGGCTGCAGGGCACAACATAAGTTTACTGAACTGGCGGTACTACTGAGCGTGGTCCAGGTATTGTTATTGAGCAATACGACAATGCTTTTTATGTCGCTTTTATCGGCTGGAAGTGTCCAGTTAAGCTTAAAACCCTGCGTCGCGATATCGCTCGCCGAAACCGTTAAAGCCGGGGGCGGCGTGGTATCGGGAGGCGGCGGAGGCGTTGTGGGGAACGTAATAGTTATGCCGTTACTCTGCCCGCTCGCATTATTAAAAGGATCATAAGCTACAACAAAATAGCTGTAAGCAAGCCCGGGCTTAACATTCTTATCGGTAAAGGTAGTGGCAGTAGTAGTGCCATATAAATCCATTTTTTCGCCGGGAGCTTGCCTGAAAAGCTTATATGTTACCGGCTTGCCCTCATCGTCTGTGGAAGCTATCCAACTGAGCACTATCCCAGCAGTGGTGGCTTTTCCGGTGAGATTAGCGGGATTGGTAGGTGGAGTCATATTTTCGGGAATTTTGGCATACAGGAAACCACTATCAAAGGTGTTCCAATGACTTGCCAGATACGATCCTTCCGGCGGATGGCTATGCAAATAATCATCATTATTACAGTCCAATAGAGCAGCATGATCGACAGGGCAAAGATACTGCAATTTAGTAGTTGGATCGTCTTTGTAACACATTACATCATAGGCGTCCTTGCAGTGAAAAAAGCCAGTGGTGTGCGGTGCCGAGTTTTGAACTGCACCCAAATTGTGGAATAGCTCATGTAGTTCGGCAGAGCTGGAATTTCCCCAACACGGCCTATCGACGCGGCTATACGATGGGCCGCCATTATTGCCATTAATAAAGGGATCTTTGCGATCGTCATCAACGATGGTGCCAATGCCGCAGTACCAGTCATCATCTGTCCAGATTAAATACTTGCGGTTCGATTGGTCAAAGCCTGCTTCGGCGACAGCGTTGATGGTATCGCCGAAGCTATCATCTCCCGTAGGGGTCATAACAACCTTTGCCACGTCCAACTGGCAGGAGCTATCCGTTAGCCATTTGGCGTGCAAGTTCGCTCCGGTTTTTTGGGCAGATTTATCAATCATGGCATCAACGTAGCCCGCCCAATTACGAAAGCTTGGCAAAAGCTGGGCATAACGGTCCGGCTTGTCGCTGGCAACAGCGTATATCGCTTGAATGCGATTTCCTGAAGTACCGTCACCATAGCAAGGCACCTTGTAGTCGCCGCCTACAAAATTCGGAGTAATTTGCAAACTCTTGGCGGTGTCCGGACCATGACTGCAAAGGTCCCGTCTAAATTTCGCCTGGCTCTTTTCGGGAAGCTTGACCTTATATAATTTTTTACAGGTACTCGATGAAATCTTTTCCAAGTTCTTGAGTTGCCCTAAGGATATTTGTTCATATTCGTGCCTTGGACCCTTTGCCCCATTTTCTCCTTGGCGTGACATAAATCGGACGCCCAAAGGAACGGACCATATTCCTACAACTATCGCCACCACGGCGATCAAAGCTACGATCTTTTTATTTTTAGCAAAGGCCAGAAATTTCTGGATAAGCCTCTGAAATCTTACCCTCATTAAGATATATTAGCATAATAACTATGGCCAGGAAGATCTGGCATTACACAGCACTTTAAATTTCTGTATAGATATTCTGGCTGCCAATATCCAGCCCCTTAAACTCGCCGAGTCGCGCCTTGGTTATCTTGACACCAATAATTGCATAATTACCCGCCCTTAACTTAGCTAATGGCGGTAGCCACTCGGCCATAATCGCATGCACGGCATGAATCTTTTGCATAGCTACATCCATCACCTGTGGATCATCGACTACATACGCTTGACCGCTCATTTGGAGCGTACTGCTGTCTTTGTCGTTGCCGATGGTCAGGCTTACTGTCGGCCTTTCGGTCAGGTTAATATATTTTTGGGTCAGGTTTTTAGTAATAAAACAAACTGTTTGGTTGCTTACACCGCATACGTAAACTATTGCGCCATGAGGCGTGCCGTCGTCATTAACAGTACTAAGCACCGCCATGGGGTTGCGCTCAATATAATTCATTATTTTGAAGTATGCTTCTGAATCAGCCATATTACGCCTCGGTAAAAATCTCTTCGCGGTTCAGTTCCATGCCGGCAAATTCAGCCAGCCGGGCATGTGTGAGCCTTATCCCCACGACAACGTACTGGCCGGCTTCAAGTTTTGACACGGGGGGCAGCCACTGTGATGCAAACGGATTAGCGCGCACCATCCGTTTAGTAACAGCATCCAGTGCTTGCGAATCGTGCACCGTAAATGCCCTACCCGTTGCCTGAAGGGTGCTATTTTGCTTAGGGTTTACAATGGTCAAACTTACATTGTCGTTATGCTGCATATCCTTATATTTTTTAGTTTCGTTTTTGGTTAAAAAATATACGACATGCTTTTCAGCATCCGGGCAAACATACACTACCGCTCCGTGAGGCGTACCGTCCTCACCAACCGTACTAAACGTAGCGATCGGGTTGTCATAAATATATGCTGCTATTTTGGCGTATTTTTCTGAAATGCTCATGTTTGTATTTAACAATAGTTTGGCTCATTTCCCAACTATTCGATCGCCTTTTAAAATTCTGTACAATACATAAGGACAGCTATTTAAAATAGTAAAGGTACAGTCATGAAAGATACATTCAAAGAACCTTACGAATTTCTTGTACGGCACAAAGTTGCCGTACTATCCACCGCAAACGGTAAAGACGATGTATGGGGTGCCGCGATATACTATGCCGTCGGTGAAGCTCTGACATTCTACTTTTTCACTAAAAAAGGCAGCAAAAAATATCAGAATATCCTCGAAAATCCACACGCCGCTTTGACGATAGCCGATGATACGGAACAGGCATCGGTGCAAGCCTCAGGAGTAATAGAAGAAGTGCCTGCAGACGAACAAAATGAAGCCTACCAGAAACTTGTCCTGGTTCATCCCCAGGGGGAGTTCAGCTGGAAGCCTCCAGTAAGCAAAATGGAGGGCGAAACCATATTGTTAAAATTAACCCCGAAGGTTTTGCAGTATGCCAATTTTAAATCAGACAGTCATGACTCGGCCGATCATATAACGCGAATTATTTAGCAAAATAATGGAGATAAAGTTATGCCACTCACATCTTTGAACGATCTACTGAATCTAAACGGTCAAGCCGCCGTCATAACGGGCGGAGCAAAAGGCATAGGTTACGGCATCAGTTACCGATTAGCCGAGGCAGGAGCCAAGGTACTCATTGCCGATATGGACGAAGTGGGCGCGCAAAAGGCCGCCCAAGAATTAACCGCTAAAGGCTGGACGGCACAGGCGATTAAAACTGATGTATCCAACGAAGCCGACGTCCAGCGGATGATCAATACCTGCAAAGAATCATTTGGCTCCGTCGACATTCTCGTTAATAACGCCGGTATCTATCCTCCAAAGCCCGTTGCTCAAATGACCGAAGAGGAATTTGAGCGCGTTGTCCACGTTAACCTCCGCAGTGTATTTTTAACAACCAAATACGCCAGCGAAATCATGAAGCACCAGGGCGGCGGCAAAATCATCAACATCACTTCAATTGATGCTCTACATCCTTCAATGGTGGGGCTCGCCCATTACGACGCCTCCAAGCATGGGGTATGGGGTTTTACTAAGAACTCGGCCCTAGAACTTGCACCACATAAGATTTGGGTCAATGCCATTGCTCCGGGCGGCATTCAAACTCCAGGGGTGGAGGCAATGCAATCTAGTTCAGGGACCCCAACCGGAGTCGACCCCAAACAGATGGTCGAGGCGTTTTTGGCTAAAATACCTATGCATCGCATGGGTGAACCGGATGAGATCGGCACGGTGGCGCTCTTTTTGGCCTCACCGATGTCTAGCTACATGACCGGTGAGCAGATCGTCGTGGACGGTGGCGCACTGCTTTCCTAGCCCCGGTGTTCCAATAACGAGGAAGCAACTTTGCTCAAGCACAGTAACAGGAGTTACGGCAACGCACTAGTGCCAGATAAACGCTCGCCATCTGCTGCACCGAACCTATGCACCGAACTGGTTGTTTGGACCGGTATGGACGCTGTTCTATCCGTTTATGGGATTAGTTTATATCCTGTATGGACAACCAAAAGCAAAGAAACAAAACAAAAAGCTTATGCCATATTCGCTATTCAGCTCATACTAAACGCCTTATGGAGTATTATATTCTTTGGACTCCATCAACCCTTGCTCGCGGTTGCTGCCATATTAAACAAAAATCCGAGACATAAATTCTTGGATTTTTACCTCTGTTGATCAAATTTGGTGGGCCATGCCAGGAAAAAGTGGAACTATATCTTTGATGATTTGGCTACGCTATACGAGAAATTGAAAGACTTACTATAGTCAATGGCTGGCTACTTGCCATTCTTCTTATACAGCCTCATCATAACTGTCGTATATTCCTCAAAGCTATTCAATCCTGCAGCTTTACGTCGCAGCTTTAGATTTGCTTCGTCTTCTATGGGTTGTGGTTCAAATTTTCCCTCACCAGTTGTGTGAAACTGCGTGCCGTACAGCTGTTTGCGTCCAGTATTCACTCTTACCCTATCTTCAAGGAAAGCCATATCCGAAAGATTAATTTCCTCAGGCGAGCACTCTTTCATAAGGTCAAGACAATACTCCTGGAAGGCTGGATCATAATCTGCGTGCTGCACCAATAGCCACAGATCCTCCAAAGTGCTTTTACCATACTCTGACACTGCGGGCCATCCGTGAGTAGTGATAATATCTTTAATCCACGCGGTATTATCTTTATCCACACTCGCGTCCCAGGGCAATCCTTCCATAGCATGGAGACGCATCTCTTTATCTTTGGCAGCCCGTTTTTTAAGTTCGGCTTTAAAAAATTTCTTATCTAATTTTGCGATCATTAGCTCCAGTTTACATAAAATTACACTCTTTTGATATGGAAACGCCGCCCTACCAGACTCGAACTAAAAACAACAGAGGTCACATAAACAGAAAAGTCCCAGAAAATAAAATCTGGAACTTTTCGTATCTGTAATAATTTCTGGTGGGCCATGCCAGGGAAAAGTGGAACTATATCTTCGATGACTTAGTGACCATACATGAACAACTAGAGGAACTGTGTAAGTAACTTTAGTCAGACGACTGATTATAATTCCACTGCAACTTCCTCGATGGAACGTCCTTCATTGCGCTGAGTGCTGGTTCGATACCCCTTATATGCAGTGCGTGAGATAAGACAAATAAACTAGCTCCGCCCTCCCAGGCGTTCCATAGTTGATCCGCCTGATATTGATCCCTCATAACATGACAATCCCTGGCAACGCGCTGCGGTGGTGTCTGCGGATTATCGGGTGCCATTTGCCGTCCAAAAAAGGTGGCATTTTTTGGGTCTGCAGGTTCAAAAGGTGAATCTATCCCAAAGAATTTCTTATGCGCTCTTTGTAAAGCATCGTATGAAAAATCAAGTTCGGGGATGTGCCGCGGAAGCCTGGTTCTTCCCCAATTTGTTTCGGCACTAAAAAAGTCACCAAGACTTGGCTGCGGATTCATACGGTACCATTGAGGAAGATTGCGCGTATAGTAATAATAACTAACTGCGTCCGGATCATGCCCCTTTTCTAACAAAGGTTTAGCTTCGGAATAACTAGGCGGCTCAAACGAAACATTGCGGATACCAGCGCTTTGCGCCAGATACGCCAAGAGACAAGGTTCACCGTCCAACTCCACAGAGGCTTCTGCCGTCTGCGCAGGAGTTCTAATTTTACCCTCCGAGATGGCCAATGCGGACTCTATATTATCCAGTTTGTCTAAAAATACCTTCCATTGGTCAACCACCATTGAAAACTGAGGACTGGTAGGATCATTAAAATGAGGATTAGTCCCCACGCACCTCAGCACTCGCGAACCAACTTGCGCTTCAAGCACACAGGGATCGAGCGACATATCAAAATTTGGGAAATTAAGTTCTGGAGCAGGCATAATGCTCCATTTTATCAAGAAAATTCCCTAACTCATAGCATTGTGGCTGTAGATGGTCACGAGAAGCTAACAATCATAATGTCCGCCCTGCCAGACTCGAACTAATTTACAGGGGTAGATTTGCTAAAATAAAAATCCGAGCGATTAAATCTCGGATTCTTACCTCTGTTGGTCAAATTTGGTGGCTCCTCCCAGACTCGAACTGGGGACACAAGGCTCTTCAGGCCTCTGCTCTACCAACTGAGCTAAAGAGCCACACTTTTAACCGCTATTCTGCGGCGACCCTGTTATTTTAACCGAAAACATCTTTTTCAACAAGTACAAGTGTCCGGCCGAACTATATATTCATGCCACTCTTTTGACAATGGTTCGCTGCCATACTTTAATAAAGCAATGCGAGCAACTACCTACGACGAGGTAGTGTCGGGACGGCTTAACCATCCAGAGCGGCGCTACCAGCAGGCGGCGCAACTAGCCTACTCCGCACTGTCCGCGCACGAAACCAAGCGTCATCTGATAGGGGCGGTGCTGTTTGGGTCCGCCATCGCGCACGACCTCTTTACTCCGCCTGAAGCCAATCCATTAAGCGACTTGGACCTTATTGTCATAAGCAAAGACGACGGTACCCCCAAAGTAACTGATGCGCTCCGCGAAATGAGCGAACAGATCTTTGATAAGACGGCAGTCAGCACCGAGGTAACGTGGCTCACCGAACCCGAGGCAATTGCAGGACATACGCTTACCACGCCGATGTTGGCTTGGCTGCGGAGACGTACTTCTCGCCATCCAGATACAGTTATAGGAGAAAATCCTGCCGACATCATCGAGCCCCTCGAAATAGATCATCGCAGCCTTATTGAGGCATGGATTTCCCGGACAACTCACAATCTCAAAAAATCTTACGTTAGCAACAGATCGGAAACACTCAGTATGGCGCTCAGTATTCCCCACATCACAGCACGTAAATCGCTGGACGCCCTACAGTTTATCCGATACCGCTACGAAAGCCTAACCGCCCCCACGGTCAAAATCCCCTCATCATTCGAAGTATCTCGAGACGGCGTAACACGGGCAGTTCATGATATCTACGGCGCCCATAACCCTAGTATAAGCGAGCTCTACACTACCGTTGCCGGCGCAAAGAGTAACTACATAGCATTTCTAATGGAGGAGGTGGCCTGCCACAAGGTTTCAAAGGCAGAATATGAACGAGCCATCCAAAATATGACCAGAGATATTGCACCAAAATCGCTCGACTTGCTGGGTGGTATGCAGGATGCTTTTTTGGATATCAGTGAGGTCTACAGGCATCCGACGGCGTTCGCATCCCCGAATTCTGCCCAGCTCTCGTCACTGACGGAGCGCTTGGCAGGGTACACACTTGTTGTTGACGGCTACCGATCGTCGGGCTGGTCGTCAGCGTTCTAAGTCGCCCGCCTATTTCATGAAGCCTTTAAAAGCGTCCGCCAAATCGGCCGGAAGAACAAACACGGTCTTCTGTGATGGCTCCACCGAAATCTTTTCCAGCGTCTGCAGGGTACGAATACCCATACCGCCGGGCGTCTTGGCCAGCAGAGCAGCAGCGTCAGCCACACCCTGTGCGGCGGCCTTTTCGGCAGCAGCGCTAATAATAACAGCACGGCGTTCGCGCTCGGCTTCGGCCTGCTTGGCCATGGCGCGCTTCATGTCCTGGGGCAGTTCGATATTTTGGATTTTAACGTTCTCGACATCGATTCCCCATTTGTCGGTTTCAGAATCCACAATCCTCTTGATCTCTTGACTAATCTGTTCACGCTGGCTTAGCAGGCTATCCATTTCGACATTACCGACAACGTCACGTAGGGCAGCCTGGGCAAACTGTGCCGTTGCGTAGCGGTAATTATTGGTCTCCAGCACGGCTTTGGCGGTGTCGATCACGCGGAAATAGACGACTGCATCTACTTTTATAGTCACATTATCCTTAGTGATAACCTCTTGACTGGGCACGTCCACGGGCGTCGAACGTACATCTACTTTTATAATCTGCTGAAAGATTGGCACCACGATGCGCAGACCCGGTGCACGCACGCCAGTAAATTTACCCAACGTCAAAACCACGCCACGTTCAAACTGATTAATCACCTTTATTCCAGACAGAATAAACAGACCAATGACGATCAGAATAAAAATACTAAAACCTTCCATAAAACCTCCGTTATTTCTATAGTATACAGCTAAATCTTTACTCTATAGCGATTGCGCCTGTAAACGAGCCAGATCACCCATACAACCAATGCGATTAAAAGCAGCCCTACTAAAATCACCGCGATTATCACCACAAAAGATACTCCCTGGTCACCCCGCGTATCGGTGATAATTTCAGGCGTCTTTTTTACCCCACCGAGCGGAGAATTCTCTGGCGTGGTCTCTACACTTTGTGTAGTCAGGGTCAGCACCTGACCGCTCGTGTCGCTATTCAATTTTGCTGCCGCCGAAGCCGCATCGCAGCCAAACGGAGCTCTTACCGGCACTTTTACATCCCAACGGTTTCCGGTGTAGTTAGTCAAGCGAACAGTAGCATCACCCCCACTATAGTTACAATCAGCCGTTAGGGCCGCCGTCACTTTGGGGGGCGAAGTTCCGGCTGCGATCATGCGGGCAAAGCTACACGTCTTGCCACTTACATCACAAGTCCAGTCAGGCGCACTTAGTGCGGTAAGAGTGGTGCCTTTTGGTATACTCATCACCTGCAGTGCAGTGATAGGCTCCGAATCATACATAGAACTAATATTGTTAACCGTTATGGTAGTGTTGGTTTTCGACTGGCGAGCAATGGTTGTGTCCACCAAATTATCCGCCGATGCACTCAGAGAAATACAGCCTCTCGGTAAAGAGGTTATGCCCCGATTAGGAATACTACTGGCCGGCAATGCCCCCACGTCGCTTGCTTCACTCTGCCAAAATGATGGGGTAGCTTTAAATGGGGTCGGCAATGTTTTATCGGTCAAAAACGCCCATCCCGCATTATTGCTGCGCACTTCGTCAAACGCGGCGCGGTACTGATCCGCCGGAACACTATGAACGATGTGCCAAAAACGGTTCTGGTTCTCGGCAACATCTTCGAACGAACGATATTGCGGTACCCACGATTGATAGGACGCATAATCAGTAGAAGCAGTCACAAATATGTCGCCATAAGGTTCGTAAACCGTAGACAGGTGAGTACCAGGGTTTAGTACAACCAGATCATTTGGGTGAGTCCTTTTTATGTGGGAATACAGGGCTGAAACATAACAAACCTCGGCCGCACCACCTTCTTTGACTAGGTCAACCATAATGCCCTTGGTACCAGGATAAAACCGATACCAGTTATCGATATCACTCACAACTTCTTTGTATGGTCGCGACTGATAATTGGTCTGCACGTAGCCCAGCGTCTTTACACCCACGGCATCGTTTTTGGCAATGGCAGCAGCATAGGCTGGCGAAACAGCCGTGCCTGGACCATTATTCTGATTAGCAACAACGAAGGGCGCGCTTGATGCCCCAACATTGCGAACGTCATCCCAAAAACTCCCCTTGTCCGGCGCGGTAAACAATGGCACGGCGAGTGACTGATTAGTAACAGCTTGAGCAGTCTGAGGTAAAACAAACCACAACGTCAACAATGAAATCACTGTCAGGCCATTTATGATAGATGTAATTTTTTTACGCATTGGTAATTACGCATAATTATACCGGCGTGCAAATCAAAGCGCTAGTGATTATTCGGCAGAATGGTACCGTCGATAAACTCCTGACAAAACCGTTCAAAAACACCGTTCGTCCATCCAAAACCGGTCTGCGAAGGATACACGCCTTTTAATGGTGGCTTTTCCGGACTTACAACGTTATATTTTTCTAGGAAAAGTCCGTTTTGTTCGAACCACTGCAAATTATTACCCAGCCATTTCATGGCAATCCGCCTCGCATCATCATGGTAGCCATAGCGCTGCAGACCTTTTACCACGATAAAATGCAGCGGCGCCCAACCGTTAGGATACGCCCACTGAGTGGGCATTGCGCCCGGCACATATTGACCCAATGGCAGATTATCAGTAGTAGCCAGGCCACCCTTTTGTTCGAAACGCTTCAGTGCTTTCACCATTGCCTGCGCCTGACGGCCGTCAACCAGCCCGGCCCACATAGCAAAATATGGCGCGAGCGAGCTGATATTGCCGCGCTTTTCTTTGACGTAATTATAGTCATAAAATAGTCCGCGGCCAGCGTCCCACATAAGATCAATCATGGTCTTTTTGCGGGTTTCAGCAGCCTTTTCCCATGTGACGGCATCATCTTTATCACCAAAAATTCGGGCAGCACGGGCAAAGTCCATCTCGTATTTATACAGCAACGCGTTTAGGTCAACCGGCAGATAATTGAGAGCGTGACGGCCAAACCGTGGCGTGTAGTCCCAGCCACTTTCAGCCTCAGCCAAATCGTGTGTCATATTAATGTCATAATAGCGACTCAAACCTTTGTGCACGAGGCGCCAGTGAGGCTTGGCTGTGCCCATCCACACGGTCTGATATTCATCTTTGGCGACTTCGATGGCCTGCCTGAGCCATTCCGCTCCCGGGTTGTACACATTGTAGACATCGAAAATAAAACTGGTTAACAGTGGTGGCTGCGATCGACCGGTCAGGTATGTTCGCGAGGCATTGGGGATAGCATGAAAGCGTTTTTGCAAATGCAACAGGTTTTCCAGCATGCCCTCTACCAGTTCTTTATGGGGCTGGTCCAGTAGTCCCTGCACAATAAAATAACTGTCCCAATAGTACATTTCGTTGTAATCGAAGTTAGTACCCTCTTCAGAGCTGGGAATTAAGTATGGCTTGGGCAAACCCAGCACGCTGCCGTCATCTTTGGGGTGATACCGCTCCAATTTGGGCCAATAGGCACGAATGTAATCTCGTGCTATTTTGACTTGTTCGGCGGTTAGGTCTTGATATGCACGTCCGGAGAAAATCCGGCCGCGGCTTTGGCTGGCAAGTTTTTTGGCTTTATCTAACATCTAATATGTAGCCTAAAAGAGTACAGTGCTCACGTCAAGGGCGCTAACAGGGTTTTATGCACATTTCCGCAGTACATCTGGAGGCAGATCGGGAAGCTCCGGCAGACCGTGCGAGACCGGATAACCGGCGGCCGGCACCGGAATGTACGCTCGGACAGATTGATGATCGCCAACAGGAATTTCGCCCAAAGCCCAACGATCCGAGACTGCATGCCCCTTTTTACCCGTTAACTTGCCGTAGTCAAAACAGTACAGCTGCACCTTTGTTCCTGTTTCTAATTCGACAGGCAGACCATTTGCGTCCCACACTTGGTTCATGGGGTCGCCATCGGGGTAAGTGTATGCTCGAACTCCTCCCAACTCGTCAGTGCAGCGATTATCGATCATAAACTCTACACTTCCGTTTGTTTTTAGCTTTCCTTTCTGCGGATTATTTGGATTCCAAAAACACGGAGTAAGAGGCAAACCACCTTTGTCATAAATTGGCCCCGCTACCGCCCTGCCCTCCTCAACAGCACGCTGTTTGTCTTCCAGATGCTTAACTTCACCTCCGATTGCGGCAGCCGCTACTGCTATCGCAAGCGCACTGCCAATTAATTTTTCCGGTACACAGGTAAACTCACCAGACATGCTAAACATTCTCCAGGTTAGGATTTAGAAAGATTAAACCTTACCACCGAAACAATCGTCTGAACTGTGAGAAATCTTACAAAACTTTAGCGGTATTCCGGATTTTCGAAATCAAATCGACTGCCTGCATCCCACTTACTTCGTTGATTGCCATAGGCTGGTACGCCGCCTTGCTGCTGTAAAAGTTTAGCAAAATGCATCAAATTCCATGTCATAAAAGTGGTATTCCGGTTCGTAAAATCATTTGTCGGCCCGCCCGATCCTGGGTCGAGATAGCTTGGGCCAGGGCCAGCCTCGCCAACCCACCCGGCATCGGCTTGGGGCGGAATAGTATAGCCAATGTGTTGCAGGCTATACAAAATATTTTGAGCGCAGTGTTTGATGCCGTCTTCATTTCCAGTAATCAAGCAACCGCCAACCTTGCCGTAGTAGGCATATTGACCATCTTTGTTCAGTTCGCCCGACGATCCGTACAAACGTTCGATAATCTTCTTCGTAACCGAACTATTGTCGCCCAGCCATATTGGCCCGGCAATTATTAAAATATCGGCGGCCTGCACCGTTTTATAGAGCTTTGGCCAGTGGTCGGTTTTCCAGCCCTTTTTTCGCATATCAGGATATACGCCGGTGGCAATATCATGGTCAATAGCCCGGATTTCGTCTACTTTTACGCCATGTTTTTCCATGATAGTACGGCTAATATCGATGAGTCCCTGCGTGTTGCTAACGTCTGGACTTTTTTTGAGCGTACAGTTTATAAATAGAGCCCTTAGACCCGAAAAATCCCATTTTTCACCCATAAATAACCCTCCTCTTACCTATAATACACCGATAATTCAGTGCCTGGTGTACGTTTGTTCAGGAATGATTGGAGTTAATTGGCCAAACGCTGCTCTCGAAAAAAAGAGGTCGAGCGAAGGCCCGTATAGCCGCCGATTAAATTCAGGATTCACAGCCGCCGTATCTTGCGCCCAGGCGGCCGGAAATGCAGCCTCGCAGAGTGCCTTAGCTTGGGGTATAGCACCCGAATGACCAAGATCATGATGTGCCTTGCCATCATAAAGTTCAATCACGTGGACATAATCCTGTAAAAGACGTGCAAAAATCATATATTGACCCGCCTGCAAACCCGTCATCGGTATTTCTTGTCGACCTCCCCCATCTGGTCTATCCACAATTACCTCATAACCGGCTAATTTACCCGTTACTTGGGCAAAAAATGAAATCCTGTCGGCGCGCTCCTGCAAACGCCCGCCCTCTAGAATATGACGCGGCAAGACAGCGCGCGCAAACTGACGGTCAAAGGTGAGCGGTGTAATAGAAAAATCACGAAACAGGCCTAGCCACTTAGACTCCTGTTGGTAGATCTGACGACAATCAAGCAATGGATTAGACCTATTAGGTGCAGACATACCAATATTAAATCATAAAAAACGAATATTAGCCAATCTATTCTGTCGACACACCTAGTTGTTTAACGGGTCAGCCGAGCGTAGCGCTAAAGCACCGACGTCGATTGCAACAAAGAGCTGTTCGTCCTTTTTTACAAAACCCCGCTCAATCAGCCCCTCGCCCAGACCCGCAATATGCGCAGCACCCCATAACAGCACGGCATCACGACCAGGCTCGGCAGCCTGCAGTTGATCGTAGGCGTTCAGCGCTACGCCATTACGATAATCAACCATAGTTCGCCGGAATTCTCGAATTGGGGACGGGACGTAGTCTCTGCCATTTTTTATTAGCATAGAAACCCTTTGCTGTAACATTTCAAGGCGCTTTTCGGAGGTAGCCGCCTCTGCGTTCTTTTCTGCTACCTTGCTCGCAACCCAAGGGAACCAGATATCACGCACTCGTAATTGCTGGGCAGCCTCTAAATCGGCAATATCCTTTGCCTCCCATGTCTCTCCCTTGGCTATTCCCTCATCTTGAAGTATCACATTGAACTCGCCAGCCATACGAGCCTCATCCGCCAACGTTGCCTCTCGGATTTGGCGCAACATCTTTATGCGCTTGCGCACCAAAAAGTTAGGCCGGGCCGCCCGTATCTCCTTGTCTGTCGACAGCGTAAAAGCTTCGTAATGTACAGCCGCACCCTTATCTTCGTTGGTATCAATGATGTCCTGGATAGTCGGGTAATAATCTTCCCGCTGAGCGTAATGCGTTACGCCTACCAGGGTCACGCGCTTGCCCTCACCGAGATGCTCGTAGGTTTGTGTTGGCGTCGTAAGTAAGTTGGAGTTTGTTTCTAGTGTTTTCATAAGTGATTGAGTATAGGGAATACTTGATCACCCGGACGTAAAAAAACTTACAATCTATGCATGTTTTAAGGTCACTTCATTCATATCGGTAGCCAGCAGAGTTTGCTCTTCTTTGAGACCGAACCCTCGGTCGACTAGTCCCTCTCCCAAACCAGGTAAATGCCCGGCACCCCATAACAGCACGGCATCACGACCTGGATCATGCTCCTGTAGGTCGTCATAGGCGTTCAGGGCAATATCGTTACGATACACCTCGATAGCCGGACCGAAACCCTTTGCAATCGCCCTAACTACTTTTTCGCTTGTCTCGGCGAACCTATCACCACTGTCTTTATAGAGTGCTAACCGTTCTTCAGGTGAAAGCCGATTAAAAGAATAGCCCAACGTCTTCAATACGAGGGAGGTTGCCATCAGAGTCGTGGTCGGCATGCGTTGCGCTATTTGCAATTCAGTGGCGTCGTGATTCTCCCACGTCTCCCGGCGTTTTAGAGCTTTCCCCTGTTCAAAAAAGTTAAAATCACCGTAAACCATTTTCGGCAGGTCAATTATCTTCCTCAGTCGGCGGACACGATTGCAAATTGCGTGGCTGGGTTGCACGATGGCAGCTTCCTGTTTTGTACTCCGTCGCACACCTTCAAAGTGGACCACCGCACCATCCGCCTCGCGCCCGTCGATTATGTCTTGAATGGTCGGATAATAATCCGACTGCTGGGCCATATGTACAACGCCTACCAACGTAACGAGTTTACCCTCTTTCAGATGTTCGTAGGTCTGTATTGGTGTTTTAATTAAATGTTTCTCTGCTGATATCATAGGTCATTCAGTATAAAGCAGAGGTCGCATCTGACAAAATAAAATCGGCCAGGTACGCTACCTGATCGCGCCCCTTGAGAAGCAACGATTCTGGTGATACTGGTCGATTAAGATACTGTGGTGGAGCTGGCGGGTACCGCCCCCGCGTCCATCGGCTTCTTAGTTAGTCTATCCTACAGGTGTAGGCTGTTTAAAATTGTTCGGGTAGGCGAAGGCTAAACAGCCAAAATTCCGCTACCTATAGTCCTATGGTCTTTACGAGCACTATGGACAGGAGTGCTTGTGCATCCAGATGCATATGAACGCGCCGACTCTATCTGGAGTCGAGACGTGCGTTTTGCCTAAGTTAAATTAGGCAGCGAGAGCAACTTCACTCTTGGTAGGAGCAAACAAGTTTGCTACATCGCGAATGAGTTGATCACGAGTTTCTTTTGCTTCTGCAATTGAAAGGTTTTGCCTATAACGCTGACAAGCGACCTGCTGATCTAACCGATAAAGTCCAATGTCGAGCTTAAAATTCAGCCCCACATAAATGAGCGCCAGGAATCACCTGACGCTCATATTATAGCACAAACGCTATAGATTCACCACCGACAGCGGATGACGGCCCGCTATTAGTGCGATGCAGAAATGGCGGCATTGATATCACCTGACTCTTGCTGGTCCACCTTTTTGGGAACCTTGTAGAACAGGATCATGACCAGACCGCCGGCGATGATAGTAAATCCACCGACGACGAGCGGCATTGAGACACCCATGGTAGCCACGTAGCCGCTAATGATTGCGGGAATGGCTTGCGCCAGAGCCTGGACGCTGGCCTCGATACCCAACACTTCACCCTGTTCTTCACTACTGGCACTCAAGCTAACAAGCGCCGAAGCGTTCGCCATAGTCAAACCATTAAAGATCGCAATCAAGGGAGCCACCAGTAGCAGTTCAGACGTCTTGTCTGGCCACAGCTGCAGGAATAACGCGATACCGTTACCGATCAAAGCTACTTTCATGATGTTGTGACTCTTCCACCGCTTTACGGCGAAGGGAACAATGATCGCTTGCGATAATGCAATACAGATTCCAATGTAAGCGAAGAAGTCCCCGACATTACTACCACTGAAACCTAGTTTTTCGATCAAAAGAATCTGAAAGAAAGTCGTAAAGAACGTGAATCCACCCCAGAACAGAAACTCTGCCGTAAAGACGATGCGCAGTTCGGGCCGCACAAATGCCTTGCGAATATTATCCAGTGACTTATTCCAAGCCAACTTGAGCTTTTTGTTAATGTACTGGTGCGTTTCGGGCAGGATAAAGAGCACAAAAAGCGCATTCAGGGTTGCCAGGATGGCGGCGAACCAAAACGGCGTAGCTGCATCAAACCAGATGGGGGTCGTAAAGATGCCGAAGAAATCGGTGTTTGGATTAGCCAAACGGGCGCCAATGTACGGCCCAAGCACAAACCCCAGACCAAATGCCGCACCGATGATCCCGAAGTTGCGGGCACGGTGTTCGGGAGGTGTCACGTCAGCTACCACGGCACGTGCAACACTAATATTACCACCGGTAATGCCATCCAGAGCACGACCTAAAAACAGCAGCGGAATGTTTTTGGTCAGGATACCGATAGCAAAGATAATGTAACCCAGTGCTGTTCCAGCCAAGCTAATTGCCAAAACTTTTTTGCGACCAAAACGATCGGAAAGCTGGCCCAAGATTGGCGTAGCAAAGAACATCATGAGCGGGTAAATGGCGGTTAGCCAGCCCAAAGCAACCAGCGCTTCGTTACGCGAAAAGCCAGCGGGCATGAAAATGGTGTAGATGAGCATTGGCAGGATGGGCATCAGAATTCCAACGCCAAGCACGTCAATGAACACTGTCATCAGTACGATTGGAAGCGCCTTGCCCTCCAATCGGCCTTTTAGTTTGTCCATATTTTCTCCTAATTTTTAGTGTTGAATTGTTGGTGGTTGATCGCAAATGGCTTGCCACTTGAGCAGTAAAAACCATGTACCAGACGCAGCATTTCGGCAAATTGTTCGCGTTGCTTGCCCTTTAATTGTTCGAGTGCAGGTGCATTATATTCTCGCAAAATTTCCTGGGCGGCAGTTGCAACTTTTATACCTTTTGTAGTGGGCTGCGTTACGTGTTCGCGCCGACTTTCGGGATTAACCTTAACGACGAGCATTCCTTTGTCGACCATAATCTTTATTTGTCGACTGACACTGGCTTCGGTTTGTCCCAAGCAATCGGCCAAGACACGTTGTTGGATACTGGCGTGCTGCTGCAAGATCATAAGAATCTTGAACTGCGACATGCCGATACCCAAACGCTCTTGAAGTACTTGGTCGCATTGACGATACATGATGTTCGCCGTGTGGTACAGCAAGTAGCTGAGGTTATCATTTGGATCCATTGGATTTCCTCATGACTAAATCTTAACAGGTTAATACTTAACACGTCAAGTGTTTTTGATGTGGGAGGTCTTGTAGAGATTGTACCAGTCGGCTAAGGTCAGATTTTGGGCCCGTGTGGTTGGTAAGATACCGGCCTGGTCCAGCATTTCCTTCACCTGGGGTTTGGTTAGGTGCAGGCCCGCACTTAACGAGTTAAGTATTGTTTTGCGCCTTTGTGAAAAGCCGGCTTTAACAATACGAAAGAAAATTTGCGTATCGACATCTGGAAATAACAGTTCTTTACGGTACTTGAGCTTGAGTATCTGCGAATCAACTTTTGGTGGCGGCGTAAATAGCTCGGCAGGAACCAGCAGGTCCAGCCATGCCTCGCAGTAAAATTGGACGCTGACGCTGAGCAGACTCATATCGCCAGGACGGGCACAAACTCGTTCGGCCACTTCTTTCTGGATTAAAATAGCAGCCGTACTGAAATGATTGGGTGATTCACAAAGATTTCGCAGGAGATTGCTCGTTAGGTAATACGGGATGTTGGCAACCACTTTGTAGTTGGGGGGCAAGCTGGTTAGATCAAAACGCAGGATGTCCTGATGAACAACTTGCAGATTTGTTGCGGGGACGCGCGCGGGCAGTTCATGCGCCAGGTTTTCGTCAAATTCTACCGCTACGACTTGTTTGGCATTGTCTACCAATTTCTCGGTAAGGGTTCCTGGGCCAGGGCCGATCTCTAGCACCGTATCTTGTTCCGTAATTTCGGCGGCGACTAGCATGGCCTCTAGACTGAAGTCGTCTTGCAGCCAGTGCTGGCCCAGTGATTTTTTGGTATGCGGTAATATGTGTGGCATGCTTCTAGGGTCCTAGTGATTAGGGGGCGGAAATGCGCTTAGGCCTTCTTTTTTGTAGCAGCCGGGGTTTTGCGTGGCCAGACCGCCGGAAGACAGATTAGTATTAACAATGATCGCCTGGTCCTGCACCTCTGGGGGAGCTAGATCGGCACGAGTATAAGGCACGCCCATCTTGTTCCGGGCAATACGATCCCAAGTAGACTGAGAGAATTGGTAGGCCCCGTAATAACCATTGCCGGTATTGGTCTGATAATTGCCGCCCGATTCACACATGCGCAATTTGTACAGCCAGGTCTGAAGCGATACGGTTAGCGGGCGCGTTCCTTTAGCGACAATCTGTTTGACCGGCTCCTGGGATATAACTTCCTGAATAACCTTGCGGCCTACCTCTAGGCCATTTTGCAGTTCAATCTGGAAAGTAACCAATTTCTTGCCCGGCGCGCCCTGCTGTCGAATAGCCGTCGTTCCATAAGCCAAATTGGGGTCAGAGATGGTTTCGATGGGCATGGGTGCCACCTGTTCGACGGTTTGGATTTGCTGGCCTTTACGGATCAGGAAAATCTGCGTATTGGCCGTCAGCGGCGTATCCAGTGCGGGCTGTACGGTGTCGTCTTTTCCGGTTTTTATATTGCGCTCTTTTAGCAGCGCCCCCACAGTTTTTGCCTGAGTACGAAGATTGGCCTGCGTGCCGTACAGGTTTAATGCCACCGGTGTCGATCGGGTAATAACCACGCGTTCACCGATAGAACTTTCGGCCAAAAAGTTTTCGGTGGGCAATAGTTCTAGTTTGTCTTCAGGGTAAATTGTTAGTCCGGTTTGTTTGACGATACTGCGTGGCGTTGTGGCGGCGCTATAGGTGAACGTTTTGCGCTCGCCATCCACAATCGTCACCGGAACCGCCCGATACACGTTGATACGAAAATTGTCGCTGGCGATTTCGGTGGTCAGGCTGGGCTCGACTACGTCGCCTTCTTTTACCTTGATATTCAGGCGCCTTAACAAATCGCCGACCGTTTTTGCATCGGTCGGTATGGTGATATCTTTTTTATCGTAGCTGACAACCACTAGATTAGAGCGGGCTTGCTTGCTGTCGTGGCCCCCGCTCGTCAGTAGAAAACCGGCGAAAAGTAACAGCAAAAACACCATCAGTGTCGCAAGGGGTATAGTAAACAATGGCTTTTTGCCGATTCGTTTGAGGCTACGCACGTTTTTGCGGTGAGCAACGACATAGTTTCGCTTTAGCAGCTTGATTTTTTTACGCATGGTTATAAGCGGAATTTATAGGCACAATCTTCCCAAAGTTTCCGGTCCTTATATTGTAACAAATCCGGGGATTTACGATAGCTTTTCTAGAGGCGCAAAGCTGATGTTGAGTTTTTTTGCGCCCTTGCCCTTGAAGTAGATAGTGGCGTTCTCGCCGTCCAGTTCGACAATGGTGCCAACGCCAAACAATTGATGTCGGACGGCGTCGCCTTCGTTTAGCTCAGGGACGTAGCGCGGCTCGTCGGACAGAATTTGGGGTGGTGGCCCTTGGGGGTCCCTTGCGTCACGCGCAGCGCCAGCCGAATACGGCATGGGGGTCCTCCAAAGGCCACCACCCGCTGAGTCCGTGGCACGGACATTACCAGCATTGGCGCTGTAGGCGGCTGCACCGCCAAAGGCATGGCTATTATCACTGGGCATAAATTTGGCGTCGACTTCGCTCAGAAAGCGAGAGGGCGGATTGTGCTGGACGCCCCCGAACAACATGCGGCCAGAAGCATAGATCATATACAACTCCTCCCGAGCGCGGGTCATACCCACGTAACAGAGACGGCGCTCTTCTTCCATTTCGGATTGGTCGTACAAGGCACGGGAATGAGGAAAAACCGTTTCTTCCATACCCACCATAAATACCACTGGAAATTCCAAGCCTTTAGAGGCGTGCAGACTCATAAGTGTCACAGCATTGCCCTCAAAATCGGCCTGGTCTACGTCACTAACTAAAGAGACCTCCTCCAGAAAGACATCCATCCCCTGCTCTTCATAATTGTTGGCAACACTAACCAGCTCTTTGACATTTTCGATACGCGATTCCGCCTGGGCAGTCCCGTCGCTTAGATAGTCAAAATAACCGAGACGCCGGATAAGCGAGTCAATTACGCCGGACGGCGAGGCATCCTTCATTACTTCGCGCATAGTCGCCAGTAGATCACCAAGTTCGTCGATGCCTTTGCGAGCCTTAGGGGTAATTGCATCACAGGTTTGGACTTCGGTCACAGCCTCTAGGAGCGTCATTTTGTTTTCCCGTTGCCAACGCAGAAAATTATCCAAGGTCTTTTCGCCAATACCGCGACTGGGAATATTGACAGCACGCGAAAAACTAACACGGTCTTCGGGCTGAAAAATCAGACGTAAGTAGGCCATCAGGTCTTTAATTTCTTTACGATCATAGAAACGCTGACCACCAACAATGCGATAGGGCACGCCATAATGAATAAATGCTTCTTCGATGGAACGGCTTTGGGCATTGGTGCGATATAGGACGGCAAAGTGATTGTAGCGGCGATAGCCAGTATCAATTGCATTGCGAATACGGCGCACGATCGCCTCGCCTTCGGCACGCTCGTTGACTACTTGTAACATCTGGACAGGCAAGCCATTGCCGGCACTCGTCCATAGCTCTTTGTCTGATCGCTGCTGGTTTTTGGATATGACGGCGTGAGCAGCATCCAAGATGTGTTTAGTGCTGCGATAATTTTGCTCAAGTTTGATTACCGTACAGGTAGGATAATCCGACTCAAATTTCAGAATGTTCCGAAAATCGGCTCCGCGCCAGCTATAAATACTCTGCCAGTCGTCACCCACGACGGCGATGTTGTTATTTTGATTAGTCAGCAGCTGGACCAATAGATACTGCGCGGCGTTCGTATCCTGATATTCGTCGATCATGACATATTTAAACCGGCGCTGCCACTTGGCACGGATTTCGGGATTTTCTTGCAGCATACGGGCAGTGCGCTGGATGAGGTCATCAAAATCTAAGGCTGCAGCTTCGCGCAGCGCCTGTTCGTACAAGGGGTAGATATCAGCTGCAGCACGCTGCAAGGGCGTCGAACCGGCACCAGCCAACTCTTCGGCGGTAACCATTTCGTTTTTGGAGTTGCTAATAATAGAGGCCAGCTGCTTTGCCGGAAAGCTTTTCTCGTCGATCATTTTCTGCTTGCATGCCTGTTTGATGGCCTGCATACGGTCGGCTTCGTCAAAGATAACGAAGCTACGCGGGATCCCCACCTTTTCGCCATCCTGCCGCAAAATACGCACGCAAATAGAATGAAACGTACCCATATATGGCATGAAACTGCGATTATCCGGATCCTCGCCCAGCAGCTTTGCTACGCGTTCGCGCATTTCGCGCGCGGCCTTGTTGGTGAAGGTTACGGCCAAAATGTTATAGGGCGATGCTTTGGAAGAGGCGATGATATAGGCAATACGGTGCGTGAGCGTCTTGGTCTTACCGGATCCGGCGCCAGCCTGAATGAGCATCGGCCCTTCAATAGTTTCGACGGCACGCCGTTGTTCAGGATTTAATCCTTCCAGCAGTTCTTCTAACACGCTTCGTATTGTAGCAAATGTTGCTTATGGATATTGCTGTAATTATTGCCGGTTGCCGGGTCCGCTGTACGGCTGGATCCTTCAGGAGGTTGCACGGGCGATTCGTAACATGGCACTGGCCAGAGCTTCCGGACTATCGGAAGAGACCGTAAAACTGCCGTCGTTGGAAACGAGCGGACTTTCGGCCTCATTAGAAATAACCACGTGGGGCATGTGAGACCTATCACCGACCGGTATGCCTTGGCCATAAACGAGTGCATCAATATGCGAAAAGGCGATTGCTCCCGCAGAAGGAGCGGATTCAACAGTGACGCGGGAGCGAACGGTGTCAAAATCCTTAGATGCGAGCCGTTGCGCATCTGCTGCATCAGTTAAAATTTTAAGCTTGAACTGGGGAGGAAGGTATAAAAGAGCCAGGATCGCCTGGTCAAGACTTGCATCTTGCGCAGCAGAGGGGTATAACATTACAAAGTCTTTATCAGCTAAGACCCGATTCGGAGCAGAACGCTCGTCGTTTATATCTAATTGGTAGGAATCTGAGGTGGAATCGCCCATAAAACCCTCTGCCTCTTTCCGAGATTGCTCTCATTAGTTATAATAGACACTTTAAAATCTTTTATTAAAGAGTAAACTTTGAAAGTGAAAGGTACGAGCCTTAAAAGCTAATTTAATTTTTAGTGTAGACAGCCAGGTAACTACCTTAAAAAACGTGCAAATTACCCACTATCATGATACGATCCTTGTTCGGAACATGTCAATAGATTTTTTAAAAATTGCACTAGTAACTAACACGAAGGCGGAGCAAAGATGTGAAATACTACAAGAATACTGAACTGGCAAAACTTTACAATATTTCCGAAAAGTCAGTCAGGAACTGGATTGAGGCCGCAGAAAACGGCAAGTTGGAGCTTGAGCTTTATAAGCACAACGGTAAATCACTTATTGCCGACACAATAGGCAATGCCTCTCTTGTGGCCGAGCTAGTGGAAAAAGGTAGAAAATATCGTAATAGCCGAGCCCACAAGAATGTTCGTCCTTCTAAAGAATTTTATAAGCTATTCAGCGCCGACCAGGTCATAGATATAATCAGTTGCCTTGACATCTATAAAGAGATCGAGCCTGGCTATACATACTTTGGCGAAGGGGCCGTCTATTGGGATAAATACACGCAAAAACTGGTGGGCGAGAAAGAAGGCAACACACTCACGAACAACATTGATCTACTTGACTTTGATCTGGAGGCAATCGAAGCCTTTACCGAAGATTTTGATCACGTAAATGTCGTTGATGTGGGATCGGGCAATTGTTTGCCCGTAAGAAGACTTCTTTCGGACTTACATGAGAAAGGCCGTTTAAATCGTTATATCGCGATCGATATCAGCAAAGACATGTTGAAGATCGCAGAGAAGAATATACACAAATGGTTTGACGACAAAATTAAGTTTGAAGGATTTACAAAAGACATCGTTTACGAACGCTTTAGGGACGTACTAATTGGTGACACTTTTGGCAAGGATAATCGTAAGACGGTCAATATCGTCCTGCTCTTTGGAACCGTGATCACAAATTTTAGGGAGCCGGAACAAGTACTTCATGTTATCAGAGACAGCATGGGTAAGGATGATCTTCTCGTTACATTTCTTAAGCTCGATAGTATGAAATCAAGAAGGTTTTTCGATTTTAGCGTTGAATCTGATAAAGCAATTCTCGGCACTCAAGATAGGTTCATTCTTGACCTGCTAAATATTGAAGAATCTTTTTACGACGTCGAGCAATTTTATGATGAAAAAAAGAAATCACGCATTATTCAAGTACGTCTAAAAGTTTCGCTATCCATTAATTTCGAATTAGATTCTCTACAAAAGACCATCGAACTACATAAGGGGGATACGATCCTGCTTTGGCGCGCCTGGCACTACACTGACTTTGAAATTATTGGGATCTACGATAAGAACAACTTTAGTCTAGTTCAAGCAACCAAATCCAAAGATCAGGAATATCTTCTCCTCACTTCAAAACTAAAGAAAGCCCGTACCGAAACTGATTAGTTACAAAAAATTTGTATGCGGAATATCGTAAGGCGTGTCGATCAGGCCGGAGTCAAGTAGGACGTTGAAAATTAAAGCGGCTAGTAGTAGCAAAATAAAAATAACAATCAAAGGGCCGGCGGCGCTGCCGTGGGAGGGATGTTTGTGGTGAGATATGATGGGACCTTTTGCGACGGGTTCGTTATCTAATGCGGGGGCGCCGGTTTCGGCCAGGAGCTCGTCGATTGTCTTGGGACCGACGGATTTGTTAGGCACACTATTGTTACCTGGACTGGACCATGCAGTACTGGCAGACCTGGACGACGCGTCGTCGTTCGCCGATGAAGATGATGCCCCACCACTGGCATCCTGACCATGCAAATGATGCGATTCTATGCCGTCATCAGCATCGACCACTTGTTCCATAGCCAAATGGGCGGGCGTGGATTCGTCGTCGAGCTCCCAGATGGGCGCAGACGATACCGCAGCAGAATCACTCTCGTTTCCGGGCACATCGGTCTGAGCAACCCCTTTATCGGATGCTTCAGTAGTTTTCTGCTCGTCCAATTCATCTTGGGATTTTTTGCGGACAGGGCCCGTCGAATTAGCCGGCAATTCAGGCGCAGTTACCGTACTAGAAATCTCTCCCGAATCACTCGCCGCACCATTAGCTCCCTTTGCAGAATCTGAATCAATGGGCGTTAATGCTTTTCTGTTCTTGGAATCTAATAAATCGTGTTTGCGGCTGGGGTCACTGGCACGCAAAGTTGGGGCTGTGGGCACAAACTGGTCATCAGCGACCGGCGGCTTTTGACTAGCAAGCACCGGGCGGGAAGTAGCGGACGCCGGGGCCTTACCCGGACGCATAACGTCAAACACTTTTTTGTGACCGTGGGCGTGGTTCCCGTGGCCGGAGGCATCAGAGGCATGGGAAGAACTAGTGTGTGTCTTTGGTTTTTTGTGCTCTTCTTTGGCCATCAGTCTACCACCCCTACTTCCTATCCTTCTTGATCGGCGTCATGACGCAACCGGTAGGCCGCATCGACTATTCCAGCAAATTTATATGGGTTAAGACTTGCCCCGCCCACCAACGCACCGTCACAACCCTCCACCTCTAGATAGCCGCGCACAGAGCTATCGTCAACACTGCCGCCGTATAAAACGCGTACCGCGGCGGCTACCTTGGCGCCATATAGCTGTTCTATTTGATGACGAATATAGGCGATCGCCTCGGTGATATGCGCCGGCTTGGCAAGTTCTCCACCAAAGGTGCTAATAGCCCACACCGGTTCGTATGCAATGACAACCTCGCTTACTTCGCGCGAGGTCAGATTACTCAAAGCGGTAGTTACCTGATCATGCAGCACTTGTCGCGTGTGACCTTCTTTGCGCTCCTGCTGTGTTTCGCCAACGCATAAAATAGGCGTAATGTCGTTGCGGACCGCAGCCGCCACCTTGTCCCGGACTATTTCAAGCGTTTCACCGAAATAAATTCGTCGTTCGGAGTGACCCACAATCACATAATGGACCAGCTCGCGCAGCATACTAAACGACACTTCGCCAGTAAAAGCACCCTCGTCTTTATGAAATGCATTTTGTGCCGCCAAACGGAATTTGCGCCGGTCGATTTGCATACTGAGGGGCTGCAATGTCAGCAAACTCGGCGCCAGCACAATTTCAATACCGCGCTGAATTCGTGTACGCTCCTGCAGACGATGCACGAGCATGCTGGCCTGAGATGTATTCAGGTGCATCTTCCAGTTAGCAACGAGTAGTGTTTTGCGCATCCGTTTTTAGCT
This sequence comes from Saccharimonadales bacterium (SeqCode), assembly GCA_036392795.1. Lineage (GTDB taxonomy): Bacteria > Patescibacteriota > Saccharimonadia > Saccharimonadales > UBA4665 > JARIHD01. The sequence goes on along the minus strand of DASVXH010000020.1, from coordinate 2,999 downwards.
TAACCTTTTTAAAGCTTACCATATTCTCCCTCACAAAAATACCATCTAAAACCTAGCGGCCCTGCAACGCCTCGACACCCGGAAGATTACGACCGGCCATTAACTCCAGGCTGGCGCCGCCTCCGGTAGACACGTGATTGAACGATCCAGCTAATTTTCGTTGTTCGACATAGCCCACAGTGTCGCCGCCGCCAACTAAACTGAACGGGCGGTGGCCGTAATCGCCTAGCAAAGCGTCAATTACCAGTTCGGTACCATGGGCAAACGGCCCGACCGGTCCGTTAACGGCAGGAGTTTCGGTAACACCCATGGTTCCGTTCCACACTACGGTGTTGGCCAGCTGAATACCGCCGGCAATAAAGGCCCCCGAAAACGGTCCGATATCCAAAATCATTTCGTCCTCCGCGACGGTGCGACTATCGTCGCCCGGCTGTTTTGGATAGCTCTCTACTTCGGCAATCACGTGCGCTTCCCAATCGACAATGCGGGTCCGTGCCGTTTTATCGACAGCGCGTGCCACCACACCATCCTGGGGAATATAGAAAATAAACCGTTCACGCTTGGCCTTTTCGCGGGCTTTTGTCAAGATGTCGCGAGCCACCGGCACATCGTTTGGTTCGTATTTACTCTTGGCGATGTCCACATCCTCGGCAGCCAAAAACGTATTAGCCATAGCACCACCTATGGCGATAAAATCGGCTATTTCGATAAATTTATTGAGCACATCGATCTTGTCCGATATTTTGGCACCACCGATAATTGCCATCAGGGGTCGCTCCGGGGCATCCATGACACGCGTGATGGTATCTACTTCTTTTTCCAGTAATAGCCCGGCGACGCTGGGAATAAAATGAGTGATCGCCTCTGTTGTGGCATGTGCACGGTGGACCACACCAAAGCCGTCCTGCACAAAAATATCGCCATGCTTTGCCAGTTGCGCGGCAAAATCTTCGTCATTCGATTCTTCTTCGGGATGAAAGCGAACGTTTTCCAATAGTAAAATTTGCCCAGGTTCTAGATCGGCGATCAACTTATCAACCTCCGGGCCAAGGCAGTCGGGCGCAAACTGCACATCCTGCTCTAGTAATTCGCCCAGACGTGCAGCTACGGGCTTTAATGAAAACGCCGGATTTGGTTTGCCCTCTGGTCGGCCCAGATGGGACATAATCACTACGCGGGCATCTTTTTCCAAAAGTGCCTTGATGGTAGGCACCGTCTGTTTAATACGAAAATCGTCACTTATCGTACCATCCGGATTGACTGGCACATTAAAATCGGCGCGCAACAACACACGCTTGCCCTGCACATCAACATCATTAATGGTCTTCTTGGTAAACATAGCCACACCCCTTATGCTTACATAGTATACCGCAAGACCAGTGCTTTCAATAAGACTCTCGGCTCCAAAATGGAGGCTTCGTTTACGTACGTACAATTTGAGAGACGAGCAGTCTATTTACGCGATGGGGAATTCCTTGGGCAGCACTCTTTACCCAGATCGACATAAAGCACGTCAGGCGTAGTCATCTGAGACCGCCAAAGTTACCGATTCGCTGAACTCTCTTCGAGCTTTTATTCCAACACACGCACTTTGATCGTATCGGTAGTACCCATGACACCAGGATAGCGTCCAGAAACGGTAACTACGGTGTTACCGGCGGCCAAAACATTGCTACTACGCAGCCATTCAGTTAGTTTTGTAGCGGCCTGGGGATCATCAGGACGGACATAGCTCTTTACCGCATACACCAGGGCTAGTTGCTGGGCCGTACGATCAGAGCTAGTTACGGCGATCAAAGGCCGCTCAGGACGACGCGACGAGATTTGTAGTGCACAGTTACCCGACCTTGTTTCGGCCACAATAGCGTCGGCGTCGATACTATTCGCCAGGTTGATTACGCTGCCCGAAATGGCGTTCTGCAGATTCTTTTCGCGGTCAAACGGGTAGAGTGTTCGCATTGGTGGGTGGTGTTCTGCGTAAAGCAGGATGCGCTTCATGGTCTGGACGGCTTCAACCGGATATTTGCCCATTGCCGTTTCGTCGCTCAGCATCACACAGTCGGCACCAATGAAAACGGCGGTAGCGACATCCGAAACTTCGGCGCGAGTTGGCTCGGGCATATCCATCATGCTCAGCAGCATTTGCGTGGCAACAATAGTAGGCTTGGCGTATTTTTGTCCGAGCGTAATAATTTGCCGCTGGATAACGGGTACTGATTCGGCCGGCGTCTCAACAGCCAGGTCGCCGCGTGCCACCATTACGGCGTCAGAAGCCTGCACGATGGCTTCGATATTATCAACGGCGGCTTTGGTTTCGATCTTGGCAATAATGCGTGCATCACTACCCTTTTCGGTTAATAATTTACGGAGATTGTGAATGTCGTCGGCACTTTGCACAAAACTAATCGCCACATAGTCTAAATCCTGTGTAACACCGAAATCGATGTCCGCCAGGTCTTTTTCCGTTAAAATGTCCCCTTGGAAATCGGTATCGGGCAGATTCATGCCCTTGCGCTTGATAAGTACGCCGTCATTATCGGCCTTAGCCTTGATAATATCGTTCTGGACATCAGTGACAACGGTACGAACTTTGCCGTCGTATAGATACAGGCGCTCGCCGGGTTTAACCTTTTTACTCAAGTCGTATTGAATGGGAATGACGCCCGTCGCTTCGTAGTTCGCCCCATATTGAAAGGTCAACTCCTGGCCAGCTTTGACGGTGATCATACCCTCGAAATCGCCCAGACGAATCTTTGGCCCCTGGAGATCCTGGAAAATGGTCACCGGCTTGCCCAGTTCTTCGCTCGCCTTCCGCGCCCATGGAATAACAGCGCCGTGATATTCGTGCGTGCCATGGCTAAAGTTCAGGCGGACGCCGTTTACACCGGATTTGATCAACTCGCGAACCGTTTCGTAGGTATGCGTAGCCGGCCCGATAGTGGCGATAATTTTTGTCTTTTTAAATGATTTGAGTGGCACGTTTGGGGCCACGTCAGTAA
>DASVXH010000019.1:0-2043 GCA_036392795.1 Saccharimonadales bacterium (SeqCode) | reverse complement strand
GGATAGTATACCGCTTGCATTTTTCAAGCCCTGCTTGGGTTCAATTTCTTTGTCAATAACTTTTTGGATAAACGGATGCTCGGGCGCCAAAACTAAAAACGTCGCACCGTACAAGGTGTCCGGTCGAGTGGTGAACACCGTAATTTCCTCAGCACTATCCTCAACTTTAAAGCGCACTTCGGCGCCACGACTACGGCCAATCCAGTTGCGCTGCATATTTTTGATGGAATCGGTCCAGTTTAGGTCATCCAAATCAGCTACCAAACGATCGGCATAATCGGTAATTTTAAAGAACCATTGGGGCAGGGCCTTTTTTTCGACAACATTGCCGCAGCGCCAACAGACGCCATTTTCGACCTGCTCGTTGGCCAGGACGGTTTTATCTACTGGACACCACCACTGCAAACTTTCTTTTCGATAGGCCAAACCGCGTTTGTACAAAAGCAAAAAGAACCATTGTGTCCAGCGGTAATAATCCGGATCACTCGAGGCAAATTCGCGCGACCAATCGTATCCAAAACCCATTTGCGACAGCTGTTTTTTAAAGCGGGCGGTGTTCTGGGCTATTGCTTCTTTTGGGCTAACGCCAGTTTTAATAGCATAATTTTCGGCCGGCAAGCCAAATGCGTCCCAACCCATTGGGTGCAGCACGTTATAGCCGCTCATGCGGGCGAAGCGCGTCAGTGCGTCACCGATGGTGTAATTGCGCACATGACCAACATGCATCGCCGCGCCGCTGGGATAGGGAAAGAATTCCAGAATGTATTTTTTTGGTTTGGCCGAATCATCGCTAGCCAGATAAATGCTATCTTGTTCCCACTTTTGCTGCCACTTTGGCTCGATCTCTTTGGGATTGTAACGTTTCACGGGTAAAAACTCCTGTTTTTGAAAAAGGTTTAACATTATTATATCTGATACAACAAGAAAACGCCCCTACTGGGCGAGCAAGAGGTAGAGACCATTCGTTTTGGTGCTCATAGTAGCTATATTATAACACGGCCGCTCGCGATGTTATGCATCATCGAAAGATGCCCTAAAAGCTCGTCGTAGGCCAAACCATAGAGTCCGTGTCTTTCGTACATAACAGACTGTCGGGCAGTAATATCCGGACCCAGAACAGGGGGCCCAAGTGCCTCGTGACTGGGGTTACCGTTCATATTATGACTTATCCAATACGATCCGTTATTAACGCTCTCGACCGCACCCCTAATGGCCACCAAGAGAGGGAGGTGATCTCCTTCCATTGCAGTAATCATTATCGTACTTTTTGAATGCTCCGGTCGCAGGACTGCGTTCTCTAGGCCCGCTGCGGATGGCCGCAAGAACCTCGTACCCATCTCGTAGTTGGCAGATCCCTTACAGCCTCCCAACTCGGCAAGAAAAAATGCTCCATCCAAAGGAAAACGAAACTCTTCATAGGTCCTGGCGTTTTCCTCGTCACGCTTTTTTATACACTCCCGAATCGCTGGCACCTCCGTGGCATATTCATTCTGTCCTGCATTTTTGACAGACATCTTAGCACCCCGCGTCGTAAGCGCACGCTCTAACAATGGCCGCATCAGGCTGCGCGCCGTACTACAAACAAGCGGAAGTTTTTTTGCCAAACTTTCCGCGTCGTGAGGGTATATGTTGGCACCCGGAAAAAGAAATTCGTGTCCAGGCATGATACTATCGAACCTCGCCGCCGGCCAAGCCACGCATCATTAAAAGGTGACCGAGAGCCTGATGATATGCCAGGCCATGAACACCGTAGTCTGCATAGACAGCCGCTTCCTGTTGCGTCAGCTGGAAAGGGGGGACCTCATACTCCTCATCCATTACGCCATGTGGCGGGTCAATGGTTAACCGATAGTTAAAAACGGAGTTCCTCATATCTTTAGGGGTCGATTTTTCTGATCCCCGCGTCATAAATTCGTACTGCTCATGACCAAAGTCGAAGCAGGAATAAAGGCGTACCCATCTTCTGTTTCGGCCGTCGGTTTTTGCCTTGGTGCCTTCTTCGTACGGCCAGTTTTCATAGGGTTCGTAGTCATGTGAAGCAAC
>DASVXH010000018.1:0-2421 GCA_036392795.1 Saccharimonadales bacterium (SeqCode) | reverse complement strand
CTGATGCAAATGCCGGACTACGACCCCCTTGCTGCGTCTGGCAACTGAGGCAATCAGTTCGACTTTGGCCGTTTCATGACCTAACCGGTGATCAACTGGGAACAATGCAATTTGTGTTATGCGTCGCGTCGGGAAAAATAGTAAGAACAATCGAACCCGGAGCAAAAAGGGGTGGCCACCGCGGGTCATTTCTTCGCTCTCAAGCACGGCGATCTCGATTCCTATGCTGAACACGCAGCGAACGGTAATTATCCGATCAAGAGGGCAAAATGAAGATTGCATTTCTAGGAGTTCGCGTACCAGGGCATCTCAATTCAATGACCACGCTTGCCCGCAAGCTGAAGGCTCGTGGACATGACGTGGTTTTCCTATCCGTGCCAGATACTGAGCCCTTTGTTCGTGCAGCAGAACTTCCATGTATCCCCTTTGGCGAAAATGATTTCCCAGTGGGATCGCTGGCCAAATCGATGGCTGCTCTGAGCAAGTTGCAGGGACAGGCGGCGTTGGAGATGGCCATAAAGTCGGTTGCTAATACTATGGAATCGGCATTCAGAAATCTGCCGCGAACGCTGCGGGACACGAACGTGGATGCGCTGGTCCTTGATGAAGCCCAGCGGGGCCTGGGAGCTGTTCCATTGCATCTTGGCATGCCTTACGTCCATGTCTCGAACGCTCTCCCCTTTGATTTTTCAGGGAATACTCCACTATGTACATTTGACTGGCAACCTCAGACGACCCCTGAGGCATTGGCCAGAAATCAGGCAGGTGTGCGCAGCCTATTGCAAACCTATGAGCCCATAACATCCGTAGCGCACGCTTATGCGAACAAGGTCGGACTTGATGTTGATTGGACTGATCCTTTCGCCACGATTTCTAAATTGGCATGGCTTACGCAGATGCCAGAAGAATTTGATTTTAAGATCTCTCACTGGCCCACACAATTCCGCTACACAGGCCCATTTCACGACGGACTGGGGCGGATCAAATCAGACTTTCCGTGGAACCGTCTGACAGGAGAGCCTCTTATCTATGCCTCGATGGGAACATTGCAGAACGGCCTCGAATCGGTATTTACCTCCATCGCGGAGGCAGTCGGCACCAGGCCCGGAATGCAACTTGTGCTGTCCATCGGTCCCAGCCTCGACCCTGAAAAGATTAGTTCTTTGCCAGCCAACTCTATTGTTGTAAAAAATGCCCCGCAAATCGAACTACTCAAACGTTCAGCACTATGCATCACGCACGCCGGACTGAATACCGCGCTTGAATCTCTGACACAGGGGGTTCCCATGGTCGCGATTCCGGTTTCAATTGATCAACCCGGAGTTGCGGCAAGAATCGCCTATACAAAAACTGGCGCCTATGTGCCTTTACGAGAGTTATCGACTTCACGGCTCTCGACTCTTATCGATGACGTTCTGGGCAATCCGGAATATCGTCAGAACGCCAATAAGATGCGGGAAGCGATAGTTCGGACAAACGGACTTGAAAAGGCAGCGGACTTGCTAGAGCAGGCGTTTAACCTTTCCCCCAAACCGCTGACGTCATCCATAAGTTGAATGTTTCTGAGGTTAACCCCCGGGAATAAAGAGCACACAAATGTGTCCTTCTCTTGATAGGCGTAGTTTCAATCTTAAACGAGGTCGGTTGATGAAGTCATGGAAAGCTGTGCGGTTTGCTGCGCCTGAAGAAGCCCTAAGAATTCAAGAATTGGAGATTCCGGCCCCCGGAGATGGTCAAGTTGCCATCAAGGTTCGAGCGGCTAGCGTATCGCTACCGGACCTTATGATGATTAAAGGTCAACATCCTCTCATCAAGAGCACTCCGTTTTCTCCAGGAATAGAAGTTGCTGGCACCGTCAGCGCAGTTGGCAATGGAGCACCGTTTGCTGTTGGTGATCGAGTGATGACCACAACTGCCTATGCAACTGGCTGGGGTGGTTTCGCCGAATATTGCCTCGCAGACGCCTCCAGAGCCGTGTTCGTTCCTTCACATATGACTGATGTTGAAGCTGCCGGTTTCCTGGTGCCCTATAAAAATGCTCAGGTCGCCCTGGTGCAGCGCGCTGTCCTACACCAGGGAGAGACACTTCTTGTGCTGGGAGCAACTGGAACGTCGGGTGCCGCTGCCATCCAGTTCGCGAAGGCTCTGGATGCACAGGTAATTGCTGTCTCAAGTAGTTCTGCAAAACTGGAATTCTGCCGGGAGATAGGTGCTGATCATGTCATCAACTACAAAACCGACGATATCCTCGATCGAGTAAATGAACTGACACAGGGAAAGGGAGCGGATGTCATTTTTGATCCCGTGGGCGGCACACTTGGAAACCAGGCATCGAAGGCCATAGCTCGCCGTGGACGTTTTCTTCTCATTGGCTTTGCTAGCGGATCTTGGATTCAACTCGACCCGCTAGACATTGCCGTC
>DASVXH010000017.1:0-76202 GCA_036392795.1 Saccharimonadales bacterium (SeqCode) | reverse complement strand
ATGCTGACCCGACAGAACTGTCCTTGGGCTTTTTCTTGTAGATATTCATTAGTGCCGATGGTGGTTTCACCGCACTTCACGGCCGATATCGTAAATTCAAACTTACCATCGCGGGCCGGTTCACCGATCTTAGCGGTTGTCGCTTGGCTGGTTGCCGTTTTTGTTCCGCCGCCGTTATTCTCAGTTTTCTTGGTATCTCCGCCGCTAGTAGCGCCGACAATAGCTATAAGTACGATAAAGGCGGCTATTCCGGTTAGTATTTTATGCCGCGCAAACCAGTTACGTTGCTTCTGTCGATCGGTCATGGGTGTTCTCCTTTACCCTTAATTATTGGTAAAGGCAGTTGCCCCCTAAATAAAAAGCGGACAACCACCTAGGTTGTCTACGCCAGCAGCAAGTTTGTACTCACTGATTTCGGTGGTTGCCCGATTTCAAGTACAAACATGCCCCTTGAAGGGTATATAAAAATAACTGCTAACGTAGACTCTTTAAGTATGCCATAGCTGTGGCTTAATGGCGAGCCATCAGTGTTACAGTATTGGCATGGAAAATATAGAGTTTATAAAATTTTACAGCAAGCCTCGTACCACTGACCTGTATGCGCTCGACCAAAATAAGAATGTTTGGCTACGTATTGGGCCAGTGGAGTGGGAGCGCATGCCCGCTAAAGGCGAAAATAATACCAAGCCGGAACGCATACAAAAAGGCCTTAATGCTGGCGAGTTGGCTATATTGTTGCGATATGGACAGCGACGTACGGCATAACCGCCTGTTTGTCCCGCTTAAATTAAAACGGCCCAGTCGGGCCGTTTTAATTTAGAAGGCGTTGGTTGCCTTACGAATCCGTTCATAGTTTTTCGGAAAAATAATCTTTGGCTTGACTTCAGTTGTTGTTGACATCTTATTTGCCCTCCTTCTTTACTTTCGCATCAGTGGTTGGTTTACTCGCCTTTGGGAGTTGTGCTTTTTCTGCTGGTTCAGCCGCCGAGGTAGTTGATTTTTGCGTATCATTCTGGGGAATAAAATGATTGATGACATGGGTGATTTTTTCTTCACCTAACATAGATTTTACCCACTTCTTATAACTTTTCAGTAAAATTTCACTCTTTTTACTCTGGTCAATTCTCAAGCCAATACTCTCGGCTTCTTCGGAATCAATCATGTGGCCATGAGGGTTTGGAGTAAATGTAAGCGTTAGCGCTGTGCGCATTATCTTCGCTCTATCTTCTTTATTGGTAGGCTTGTAAGAGCGCTCCAGCAGATTAATGGCAACGTCTGCCGTATCCTGCCATGACTTATTCATCTCTGTTAAGGTTACCGGGTCAAGGCGAGCACACATTTGTTGATACGGTGGAGGTATTTCCGCCGGCCTCTTCTTGCCAAATTTTTCTTCAAAATTGTTTACTGCTCTTTGGTATGAAGCTGTCGATACCCAAGTATCATCATATGGTCGCTGGGGATCGATTGGCGTAAGGTTCGCAAGCTTACCCATAGTTATTCTATCGGCCGCTAAGCATAATACTGTACCGCCGCTCGATGCTTCATATGGCACAAAGGCGTGAATTTCCTTAAAAGTGCGACGCAGATAGTTCGCAATCTTGGTAGAAACATGTACCAGGCCGCCAGGCGTTTGTATAACCAAATGCAATTTTTTTGGCAGCCTTCCTTCGTCATCCAAATCTTCGATGACTTTCTCAATTTCATAAAGATCGTCGATATCGATTGAAGCACTCATAGCGCCTACGGGTGAAATTCTTACACTCCTGTCTGGCGCTACGAAACTTAGAATTAATGCTTGCTGTTCATCGGCGATTTTCTGTAGGCTCTCGGTCATTTCATCAGGCTTCATCGCCCCTATTATAGCGGCAGACCAGGTTATTAGCCAAGAATAAAGTTAAGACCTGCGAAATTGGGCTACATTGAGGCACTATCTTTTAATTAATTTCCAGATTATCGAGTTTATTGACCATGCATTGCCGCCAAAATTCTTATGGTTTTATGGGGAGCGTGTTTTGAGGGGATAGTTACCGTGTAAAGTGTATTGCGCAAATCATATTTTTATAGTATAATATTAATATGTTTCAACCACATTCTGGCCAAGAGTTTCAGCGACCAACCACTAACGAGGCTATGAGCTCGTATGAGTTTGGACAAACTCTTTCGCACATCCAGTCGCTAAACGCGGCCATCGAGCAGGGTGGTATTGAGGGCGCCTGCCGGGAGGCTGGTGCGCTTATCAAACTAAAATCTCGCTTCGAAGTTTTAAGCCCGGGCAATGGCTTTCCCCAAGAAGGGGTACGCCTAGATATGTCACGGGTCTACACTGATGACCCTGATTTTCTAAAAAAACAAGCAGAAGAGTATGCGTTTGCGCACCGATCTCCGACTCAATTTGAACCAGAAGGCGTGACGCCAGCCACTTATTTCGAGGAAATGAGCAAAACCGGCAAAAGGGGTATCAATTCGGCTCAGGAGCGTGCAACGAAATTCTATATTGATGCCAATACATATCGTGCAGCTTTCGCCGCAATGCGCGTTGGCAGTATGGATGTAGCAAAATTTATGGGTACCATGCAGTTCTATCCTCCTGACAGTTACTATGACAAAAGTAGCGGTCGTACGGGGTTAGCTGTTGGGGTGCAATTTGATCCGAACCGGCGCGAAGAAATGGTGCGTTATTTTGAAGAAAATGGCTACCGGCAGGGTGATCAGCCACCTATTATTACCGCCCTGGCCAAAGCATATCTAAAGGCGTCTCAAGAGCAAAAGACACGGTTCATCGAAGACGGGTCCTTTGCTAAGTTACAAGAATATTTTAGCTTTAACGATGCGGACATTGAGGCAATTGCCCAGGGTAAGCCTATGCCGGAGTATGAAAGTGACAAGCCGGCTTTTCCGGCCTGGCAGCGTATTGGTAGACACATTAAGGCGCAGGTACCGGAAGCTGAGTTGCCTTCACACGAGACCCAAAACGCACAAAAGCCTTCGAAAACCGAACAGATCCATCTGGCCCAATTGGCGATAGGGCAAAATGAAGCAACGTTGCGTCGGCAATTTCCAGATCTGGCGCCGCACGTAAGCAATACGCTGGAACGATTGAAACGTCTAGTCGAGACCGGCAATGACTTGAATCCTGACGTTAAATTGGCCAACAATCCCGTGCAGGCCAGGATTATTCGTCTCGCTCTTGATTCAGCCTTGTTTGATGTCAAAGACAAGGATACAACCCAGGCCGAGGCCTTTGAAAAAGTTCTTGGCGAATTAGGCGAAGAATAAAAATAGCAGCGCTATTTTTACAGCAGTCTTTTGCCTGGCGGTGGGTTAAAATAGACGATATGTCAACAAAATGCAGTTCAATCTGACTGTAGTTAACTATTGAGGGTAGAATATGAGCGACGCAGAAGCGGCGGCTGAAGCACTGGACCAGCCGGTTATTGAACAGGAACAGCAAGATGGGGATGGGCAGGATGTAGAAAAAGATGTCGACACCGACACTGAGTCCGCAAGCCCAAAACATAGCGTCCCTCAGGCCCCAAAAACTGATGAAATACTTATTCAGGAGGCTGCCAAGGCACCAAAGTCCGATATTTTAGGGGTTGATGACGATGAAGAATATGCGCCAACAGATGTTTTTGCCTGGGCAAATAATTTGTACCAATACAAGGATCAGCTGAAATTTGAGCTGTTTCTGATAAATAAAAACAATGTCATGTACAGTGCCAAACTGACGACTGAGTTGGAAAAACAACTGCAGCCGTTATTTTTAACTAATATTTTGGACTTTATTTTAAATGGTGCAGCTGAAGGTCTGGTGGTGCGTGGCTTTGAAGAAGCCGAAGCCGAAGATCACGTGCTGCAGCGCACCCGATGGAAAAACGTCGACAAGCTGGTAGAGGTGATGCACTGGGTTCGTACCCAGGAGCATGAGATCACGCAATTTGTCGAAGAAGAGCACGACCTGAAACGCTTAAAGGCGGTCATGGCTCGCGGTACGCATCCGGCGATGGCTGAACCGTTTTATGTCATCAAGGCATTGCCACGCGCCCAAATGATGAAAGGTGATGGCGCCTGGATGATGAGCGGCAAGGTATTTATGCCGTTTGAAGACGCTGTGGCGCTCAAGATTCCGGCCGATAACCAATTGTTGGTTGTGGGGCAGGATTTGTTTGTGTTTAGCCAACCAAAACTAAAGTCTTTATTTGGCTATGACGCCAAAAAGAACAGCATTGCTGCCAAAAAAGTCGAAGAGATTCTGGCGCGGTTTAAACTGGTGTTTGCGGAAGGCGAGGACCTGAACTCGATGGTTAAGGGCAACAAGCCGATCATCAACAAGCTGCAAAAGCTGGACATTGCACCTGAGATGACCAAAGATAAGATTTTGGACCATGGCGAAGAACTGGATGTTTCGCTTATGACGGACGAAACAGGTGGCATTATCATAGAAAATCCAAAGGACCTGGCCAAATTTATTAACCTAATCAATGATGACTACGTTGAATCCAATCTGACTGGCATCCGTTACGAAATTCAGAAAAAACGCGAATTAAAACCGCCAAAACCCGAAGAATAGATCCGAGAAGATATTCTAGCGCGCAATAAGCCACGCGCCAGCCAGTACGACAACGCTGGTCATATTGCCTGATTCACCCAATGCTAGTCCGCGCAATGGTTTGCTAGCGCGGTCACGACCGTAGGCTAAAATGCTGGGCCAAAAACGAAGCACTGCCATGAGGCTTAGGCCCAAGAGTGACCAGGGCGTTAGCGCTTGCGCCATTTCCGGGCGAACCAGAAACATTGCCCCGAGGATGAGCTGAGGCACAGCCTTGAAGGTGAGGGCTAAAATGCCTCGAACCATTGGTGCAAAAAACAGTGACCGAAAATCATAACGCACTACGAGCGTAACGACTACTACCGCAGCCGCAGCCGCACTCAATATATCCAGCTCGGTCAGGCTGGTGCCTCGTGCCAAATAAGCACCCAGCACCAGACAATTGCATAAAAACATGAGGGCGAGCAGTAAGAACAGTTGAGCTAACGCGCGCGTTTGCTCCTTGTCCTTGTCTGGTCGATCCAGCGTTTCGTACAGGCCGCCAGTAACATTCGCCAGGCTACACAACAGATACATAAGCCCCAGCCCATACAAAGCGAAAACACTGGCACCGTGCGAGCTGGTGGTAAAAGATTGGACAATCGAACCGCCCCAAAACACAATCGATGCAACGGCCAGCAGCAGCCGCTCTTTTTGCGGCAGCCACCACGTCCATGGAATGATCCGACCATAGCCAATAGCCCGCGACAGCAAAGCAAAGTTCCCACCTGTCATGATTTAAACCATACTATATTCTTTGGACCGTGTACACTATAAGCATGGACAACAAGCAGCTAAATTACTCACCGCTTGGCGGACGAGTGGGTATCAAGGACTACGTAAATTATGACTCCCAGGAGCATCTGAATGGCTTAATGATATACGGATTTATAACCTGTATTTTGGCGGTCATTATATCGCTTCCTTTTATGGGTAGCGGGGAAGCGCCGGCCGTCGGCATACTTACTTTTTTGACCGGGCTGGTGATGCTGTCGATTGGTTTTTGGCTGTACATCTTTACACTGCACGGGGCGATCCTCTTTAAGCGGTTCGCGGATATTAATGGCATGGAGTATCGCTCGTCGTTCACGCCGGAGGAAAAGGGAATTATTTTCCAGCTTGGCCGGGACAGGCATAGCGAGCGTGTCGTTTCTGGCCAGTATCGCGGCAGGGAGTTTTGGTTTGGGACGCATTATTACACCATTCGATCAGGTAAATATGAACAGACTATACCCACGGCGGTGATTAATGTTACGCTGCCGCGTGCCGTGCCGCACGTTATACTGGATGGCCGCCAGAATCACCTTCAGCTTGGCCGTGAATTTGACCGATCGCAGCGCTTTGAACTGGAAGGTGATTTTGGTAAATATTTTACGGTGTACTGCCCAAAAGACTACGAGCGTGATGTGTTATATTTTCTAACGCCGGAATTGATGCAAGTTTTGATTAATCTGGACGACAAATACGACATAGAGGTGATTGATCATGAACTCTATCTTTATTCGGGTTCAAGGATTAAGCCATCCGAAAAGCAAATCAATGATATATTTACGCTAATTGATACGCTCGGCGGTGAAATAAGTGAAAACACGGAGCGTTATCGGGACTGGCGGGTTGCCAAGGGATTGGATACTGTGGCGCCTGCAGGTATGCAGCTAAAACGTAGTTTTTGGCCGGGCGTAATAAGTGTCGTAGTTTTGATTGCTTACATAATTTCGCTAATTGTCGACTAAATTGAATGAGCGCTGTAACGCCTTGGCGCGATCCATTTAAAGATGGTCAGTTCGTCGACGTCGAAAGTTTTGGGCAGCACAGACTGTAATCGCTCTTCGTAGTCGTGAACACGCTGGGCGGGAATCTGTTTCCTATACTGAGCCTGAGCCAAAGTTACGTGCGGCGAAAACTGCGGATTTGGATAGTACGAGACTTCGGTTTCGGGTGGTAACAAAGCAATAAGGCGTTTTTGCAGATCATAAATGGGCTGGCCGTCCACTTGAATAGCAATGGCGCGATTTTTAAAGTCGACGACCTGTGCCAGGGTTAGCGAAAGCGGCCAAAACGGCATACTTGTGGCGCGAACCTGGCGCACCAACTCTTCTGGTACGATCCGCTCTACGGCTGGCGGCGGCAGCAAGGTGATGTGCGGTTCCAGTGGTTCCCGCATGTACTGCGAGTCAAAAAACTCTTGTTGAACGGCTTGAAGATCTTTGCTTATAGCGTCGGGCAGACGAAAGCCTATGTAATAACGGTGCTCCATGGCTTTCAGTATACCTTGGGGGATTATGCATGCTGTAATAATATTCTCTATAAGGTGGTCAGATGGGGTGGGCAGCTGCTACAATAGACCGGACGTTAACCGCCAAGAAAAGAGTGAGGGAATGACGCAGGAGCAGGCTTTGGCTATTTTGGAGTCCGGTAAATCGGTACTGCTAACCGGTGCTGCCGGTGCGGGCAAAACCTATGTACTGAATCAGTTTATCCGCCGGGCCAAAAAACGCGGTCAGCATGTGGCGGTAACCGCAACGACTGGGCTAGCGGCCACCCATTTGGGCGGTACGACTATTCATGCCTGGTCGGGTATCGGTGTGATGGATATTTTTGACAAGCGACACGCTGGCAAAATGGCTAAAAGCCGTCAGGATCTTATTAATAAGGCCGATGCGCTGATTATTGACGAGATAAGCATGCTGCACGATTTTCGGTTGGATATGGTGGATGAGGTTTTGCGATTTGTACGGCAAAATAACGAACCGTTCGGCGGCTTACAAGTTATCCTGTGTGGCGATTTTTTCCAGTTGCCGCCAGTCAATCGTCAAGGCAGTCGGCAGGGTAGTTTTGTCACAAGTTCGTTTGTTTGGCGACAAAATGTGTTCACTGTTTGCTATTTGGAAACGCAATTTCGTCAAAAGGATGATGAATTATATACTACGATTCTGAATGGTATTCGTGCTGGCGTATTAACGCGCAGTCAGTTAACAGCATTACAGAGTAGGGCCGGGGCGGTGAGTGATCCATTTGTGCCACAGACGCGCCTGCTGACGGTAAATGTTGACGTCGACGATGTGAACCATCGGCAACTAGATCGGCTAGACGGCGAAGTGCATGAATACGAAATGGAAACGCATGGCGGCAAGCAGTATGTAGAGCAGTTGCAGCGGTCCTGTCTTGCGCCTGTGGTGCTGCGACTTAAGCTAGGCGCGCAAGTAATGTGCATTAAAAATTCTCAGGATCGCAAATACGTCAATGGTAGCCTTGGTACGGTTGTGGGGTTTGAGCCGCATACCGATCATCCTGTCATCGAGTTGACCAATGGCCGCGAGGTGACCATTCGACCCGATACATGGGAATTAATGGATGGTGATAAAAAGCGCGCCAGTCTGGTGCAGCTGCCACTGCGTCTAGCCTGGGCTATAACGGTGCACAAAAGCCAGGGTATGACGCTGGATGCTGCCCGCATCGACCTAAGCAATGCATTTGTAGAAGGCATGGGATATGTGGCACTGTCTCGTGTGCGTGGCCTGCATCATCTGGTGCTAGACGGCATGAACAACATGGCGCTAAGGGTTAGTCCGTTGGCGCGTGAAATTGACGCCGAATTGCGTGCCAAAAGTTCGCAGGCGCTAAAGGATCAAGCTAGGCTTATTGAGGAATGGCTGGCAAAAGAAGCTCAGGGCGAAAACGATAAGCCAGCACCGACCATCGTGGAAACGGTTGACCAGCCTTTGCTCGATTTATTGAAAGAATGGCGTATCAAAGAAGCGATGAAGGTTAATAAGCCCGCTTATATCGTGGCCAACAACGCCACTCTAGAACAAATCGCCATTCGTAAACCAATCACCCGGCAAGAATTATTGGCTGTTCCTGGAATGGGGGCCAAAAAGCTTGAAACATATGGTGATGATCTGTTGGCCCTGATGCAGAGCTATTTGGATAAAAAATGATCGTGAGTAAGCTCACATACATGCCTGCGACAAGGGGCGTAGGATAGAGGTATGCGATTTACGCTCGAACCCATGCAGCTGACAATTACCTTGGAAGGGCTGGAGCAATTGTGGGCCCTCAAGCGCCGTTTGCAGATTCCGCACCATGCAATTGCGGAACTGGACTATCAGGCTTCGGTCCCAACTATGCGGGATAATCGTGGATTTTTGCGTATTCCAGGTACGGCCGTGCCATGGCGTTTCTATGCTGGTAGCTACGGTCATGGTGATACGCGGGAGTTTTGGTATCTAAAAGCGACTCAACCTGGTGTTCTGGTCATTACGCTCAAAGCCGGTGTGCTGACCTACGACAAAGTGCGTCTTACGTGTTCTCCCGACATTGCTCAAGATGTGGCCGACTGGTGGCAAGAGCATAAGTAAGGTATAATTACGGTTAATGACTGTGGTGCGGCTTGGTAATGTATAGGTTGGATTTGCATACTCATTCATCGGGATCCCCTGATGGCTCACTGACTATCCAGCAGCTGGAGCGAATGTTTGATGGCGGCCGTTTGAACGGAGTGGCGATTACGGATCACGATTCTATTCAGACAGCGCAGTATTTTCAGGGGCGGCTTGGCGCTGATCGCATTATTATTGGCGAAGAAATTACCACCAGTCAAGGTGAAATAATCGGACTCTATTTGCAGCACGTAATTCCTGCTGGTCTCACGGCAGCCGAAACCGTGCGTCTCATAAAAGAGCAGGGCGGTTTGGTGTATATCCCGCACCCATTCGAGACGGTGCGTAAAGGGATTGCACTGGATGTGCTAGAAACCATCGCCGATACGGTTGATATTATCGAGGTTCATAATGGCCGGGCAATTTTTCAAAATTTTGGGCCACAGGCCGTCGCCTGGGCTGCTAAACATAAGATTGTCACTGCCGCCAGCAGCGACGCTCACGGATTTCACGGCTGGGGCCGAACATGCAGTATACTGAAGGACGTACCCGTGCGCGACACGCTAGTAATGCTGCTGCGCGACGCGACGCTAGTAAAAGGAACGGTTGGATATGGTGGTCTCTTATACCCCAAACTTAACCGAATTCGCAAAAAAAGGAGCTAAAAGCGAGTGATTAACGATATTTTATTTGCCCTCTGGTTTTTTTTGCCGGCAGGCGCAGCCAATATGGTGCCAATTTTCGCTGCCAAGATTCCTTTTCTGAGCAAATACGATGCGCCTATCGATTTTGGCAGAACCTATAATGGTCACCGTATTTTTGGATCGCACAAGACTTGGCGGGGCATGGTTAGTGGTATTATTGCCGGTACGTTGGTGTTATGGTTGCAGCAATATCTCTTTGTTGAATTCGCCTGGGTACGATCCTTTGCAGATGTAGTGGACTATCCGACATTGCCCACGCTGTTAATGGGACCACTGTTCGCTATTGGCGCCTTGGGGGGCGATGCCATTGAGAGTTTCTTTAAACGTCAGCGCGGCATCGCGCCAGGAAAGGGTTGGTTTCCGTTTGATCAGACCGACTTCATTATTGGGGGAGCGATCGCCACTATGCCGTTCGTGTCGTTAAGTGTTTGGCACTACCTGTGGATGCTGGTGCTGTGGTTGGGCGTGCATGTTTTATCGACGATTATTGGGTATTTTTTGGGGCTCAAAGACAGTCCGGTTTAGTGTGCGATTCGCCGAAGCGGCTTCGTGCAATGCACGCGCTAAATGGCGCCGCCCAGACATAATGTGTCGCTCCAGGGCATGACTGAGTGGCTCGCCGGTGCCAATAAACCGCTGCTTGCCCAGATCGTACAAAAAGAATGTGTCGTCTTCGTTGTAACTTTCCAGAAAATGCTGTGTCATGGCGCCGGGACTCAACGCTTGTACGCGGTAGGCAAGTAGCACAAACGAATCGTACTGCTGGCGCATGCTGCGATTGATGCGCAAGGGTCTAGCGAGTTCCAGCGCACGTTGAAACTCATTGGCGATACGAAGTGCGCGGTGCGACATGCCCAGCATGGTGTCCAGCGCGTCATCCATGGCTTCGATGTCATGTACTCCGTCGTTTATTAATTGTGCGATGTGAATATTGTTGCTCTTTAGAAAATGCTGCACCTGCTTCCATTCACTGTCCACCTGCGCCTCTAGGGCGACCTTGGACTGCAAACCCAGCTTGGCCCATTCCATGGTACGGTGGTAGTCGATCATCAAGGCTTCGACCGGTAGCTGCTCAATCATTTCGTGGGCAGTCGCATCTGGAATGGCTGCGGCAAAATAAAGACTATAGCAGTGTACGGGTACGACCATACAATTATCTTTTGTCAAAAAATAGACGTCCGCTTCGGGCCGCTCCAGCGGGGTTTTAATGGTAAAAGAAAAATGCTGCATATTAGTGATCGTGTGCGTATATTTAAGAATCTTGTCGGCATTGAGCGTGCTGGCGCGATGCTTTTGAATGGTGCGAGTTAGTTTAAGCCATTGTTTGCGCGCGGCCGCCAGCATGGCGGCGGGATTGTCACAAATTATCACAACTTTCCCCAGATGTTGGCGGGCATGCAGGTGGCGCATCATATCCGCCGCTATGCTGTCGGTGCCGCGAGCCGATTGCTTGCGTAATTCAAAATAGCATTTTGCCATATAGTATCTCCGGGGGTTAAACGCGCGCATGATACCATACCTTCCATCGGCAAAAAATGAAATCTTGCAAAGTTCTAAAAACAATCAAAAATCACCTTGATTATTGAGGCAGCAGGAGGGAAAATAGAGACTTGTTATGTCTAATTATGAACACAATCCCGACTTTTTGGATGATATCGCGCGTAAAGCACAGATAGGTCTGCTATATGATGCTAAACCCTTATGTAGCTACAATGAGATCCCGCCAGGTGGAGGATTTACAATTTTTGAAGAGTTAGATCATTGTGGTGAAGGTCGTCGTGATTTTTATCGTAGTCCCGTCCCGGAATCGGATAAAGAAGGATTCCCACCGCAGGAGGCTGAATGGTTCATTATTGACGGCGAAGATTCGGCAAGGACACTCTGGCGGGTTATACTGCACGGTGCTGTTACTCATGATAACACCACGGCTATCAAAGAAGTTCGCCAGGGTATGCCATTCTGCTACCAAGGGTTTGTATCTTTCCGGTCCGAGGAAGACGCACCCCCTGTAGACAGATTCCAGAGGCCGACGGCCTTTGCCAAGGTTGCTATGCCGGCTCCCGAACAACTCCCCCGGCCGACGTACAATACTTTTTTGCAGCGCGGGGAAATTGTAGAAGGTCAGGACGGCTACCCGTTATGGTATTTGCCAGGCATGATCTTTCGCACTGGTCTTGTTAAGCATGTCGACTACTAGCGGCTACAGTAAGTGGTGCTGCCGAAAACTAAAGTACGATGATTTTGTCACAATAATGTGATCACGTAGGCCGATGCCGATCAACTGTCCGGCAGCGCTCAGTTGCTGGGTAAGTGCTATATCTTTGTGGCTGGGTGCAGTATCACCGGACGGATGATTGTGTGCGATGATAACGCTCGCTGCCCGATCGGCAATTGCATCGGCATATAATTCGCGGGGATGTACAATTGCGGCGTCCAACGTACCAACGGTTATGGTGCGCTTCGCTATCAGTCGCTGGCCGCCGTCCAGACTTAAACAGACCACATATTCCTGCTGTTTGGTCCGAATGTCATCCAGACGGGCAATAATATCGCCAACGCCTAGGAGCGGTTCAGCATCTTTTATAAGATACCGTCGCGCCAATTCCAGGGATGCTAAAACTTTACCGGCTGTCGCGGTGCTAATGCCTTTGATTTCACTTAACGAGTCAAACTGCAGATTGGCGTCGCCCTTGGCCATAAGTTTTTGGACGTGGCGGGCGATTGTGCCTACGTCCGTCCCCGGCGCGCCTTTGCCTATAATAACTTCGAGTAATTCGAAGTCTGATAACGCTCGTGCGCCTTTTTTATGTAATTTTTCCCGAGGTCGGTCGGCTGCAGGAAGCTGGTGAATTCGCTTCGCTCGCGGCATTACTTATATAATAGCAAAAAACCGATTGGTCCGTTAGTCCGTATCCCTTGCAACCACTTCTACATAGTAAATCTTATTTATAATTTGGTCAGTCACCAGCTGGGCCAGACGATCGGTGCAGGCTTTGGCGCCCAATTCGTCACTATGTGGGTTTTCTGGGGTCGCTGGTGCGTTATAGGCATTTTTAATATTGTCGCCCAGTGGCTGATTATGAAAGGCCAGAGTTACTGCAAGTGTACCGCAGGCGGCGATTTCTTTCTGACGGGGAGTAGCATCTTCCCACCCAGCGCGCCCTTGGACCGAAGTTATGATATGATCGACGCTGCCGTTAGAGACGCTCCGCGGGCTGACTATGTCGTGGTCGGGCGTGATAAATTTGGTAGTATCAAAACCGTTGCCACTGAAATATGAGTCGGTCTGGGTGGTAAGGTTGTTTGCGAACTTTTCATGATCGACATCGTTCGCAAAAAAACCATTTTCAAATCCAATAAACATGAGTGTGCCTGCCACGCCAACCCCAGCCAGCGGCCTCATAAATTTCCTCATACCGTTCCTCTTTGTTAACTTGTGCTTAATCTATTACAACACGGTCCCGGCGTCAATTGGTGTTATGCTGGAGTCATGAAACCCACCAAACTGGTTGTAATTGGCGGTGGAACGGGAAGTTTTACGGTACTTTCGGCGCTCCGCGATCACATTTCTGATATTACAGCATTGGTAAATATGGCCGATGATGGCGGGTCGACCGGTGTTTTGCGGGATGAATTAGGTGTGCTGCCGCCAGGTGATGCACGCCAGTGTCTGGTTGCGCTCAGCGAAGCACCACAGGAACTACGTGAGCTTTTTAATTATCGGTTTGATGAAGGTTCGCTTAAAGGCCACTCGTTTGGCAATCTTTTTCTGAGTGCGGTTCAAAAAAAGACCAATAATTTTGGTGAAGCGGTGCGAATGGCGAGCGATATATTGCGGATAAAAGGACAGGTGCTACCCATAACGCTGGATAATGTACGCCTTGCCATTTCGTGGCAGGATGGCACTGCCGTTCATGGCGAGGGCCGTATCGATATCATGCATTTTGTAAAGGATAAGGGTTTGCCCACGCTGCATCTCCATCCAAAAGGCGGCCTGAATCCTGCCGCCCGTCAGGCCCTTGAAGAGGCCCAGGCTATTGTTATCGCGCCGGGAGACCTCTATACATCTCTAGGACCGTTGCTGATCGTAGAAGGTGTTGCCGAGGCGCTAATGGCCTCGCGGGCCGCCAAGATTTATATCTCGAATCTGGTCGAAAAACCGGGGCAAACCAGTGGTTTTTCGGTGGCCGATCATGCCGCCGAAATCGAACGATTTGTCGGTGCACCGTTTATCGACTATGTGCTATACAACACGGCCACCCCAGATGCACAACTTTTTGAAAAATATGCCAAAGAAGGTGAGTTGCTTGTAAAAACAAACCAAAAACAGTTTGTAGGCAAGCACTACAAGGCGGTTGGCGTACCATTGATTGCCTCGGATCGCGCCAAAACTGCCATCGCCGATCCCTTGGCGCACCATCGATCGTTCATCCGGCACGATGCAAACGCTCTGCTGCAGGGAATTCTGGGATTTCTGTGATCGCTATTTCGGTGCTTTCACGGTGCGCCGCCCTTTACGCTAAGTCTACTATGAAATTCCGGCTTAAAACTGGACTCTGGCATATATTTTAGCACAAAATTGACAAAATGATTATGTTTTGTTATTGTACTATTGTCTAATCATGAAAAATAAAAATAGCAAACATTACAAAACCATACACCAACGCGTTGAGCAAATTTTGCGGCATCGCATAAGTGTCTTAGTGGTTGTCGGCAGTATGTTCTTTTGCGTACTTGCCCTGGATAGTCGATTTCGTGGTTTAATGCAGCAAGTTTATGCACAGGGATGGGGCTGGATCGGCACCTATATGCATCACGAACATCCAGCGCATGCCCACTCTATGTATGGAATTGCCCGTATGGCGCGAATTGCCGGTCCACAATAGGCTGGAGGGTGTGTAAAAAATATTACAATAGTGTCCAATGCCATGAAGGCGACGCTACATGTGTGGATAAATCTTCCACAAAAGCAGAACTGTGGATAAGTGGTGTGCGAAACACCACTTTTTTACTAAAAAGGGGCTTGTGCGTGGGTAATAGTGGGTAGTATGATGACGTCAGTGGGTAATCGTGGGTAGCCCTAGAAAACTAGCAAAGCAATCCCATCGAAACAAAAAAATAAAAAAACCACTGCAAATTAAAACTAAGTACTAAATGGCGACGGTAGACTACTTTCAACGCAAGCTTGACGACAAGCGTCGGTTAACTATACCGGCTGAGCTTCGAGGCGAGTTTCAAGGCGGAGTAGTTATAACCCAAGGTTTCCAAAAGTACCTCCATCTATACCCAAAATCGGTATGGAGCGAGTTGGTCGAACCGCAACTTCAGGGCAATATCCTGGACGAGCAGATCGCCGACCTTAACGTTCGTTTCCGAATGGGTAAAACAGAAGGGGTATGTGACGAAAAGCAAGGCCGCGTAAGTATTGAACAACACTTACTGGACTATGCTGGAATCGACAAAGAAATCGTTGCTGTAAGGGTAGGCAAATACTGGAGGCTTATGGCGGCAGAGAAAATGTAAGCATAGTAATCTTTCGCAACTTCGCAGAAAAGAAGTAGACGTAGAAGAAGATCCGACGGAAATATTTAGTACAAACACCTTAACAATTTGGCAAATAAGATAGCGAAACCAGCGAGTTCAGCTATCTGGCAATCAACAAGTGGCTTGGCAGCAACACTTTAAAACTGCAGCACCTTTCTCAAAAACACCTCCCAAAACTCCACCTCACACATAAGTCTCTCAACTTCGATTGTCTGCACAGTTTAAGAAGTTCATTAAGACTTTTTCAAAGCCTTTAACTCACAGTTTCTTCTTTACCTACCGGCAGACAGTCACAACAAAAACAAAAACTATATCCACAAAAACAAACAGTTGATTGCTAGATAGGTGACCTTGCAAAACAAAAATCACCAAAATAAAAATAGTGATCTTGTCGAATATAAAAATTATTGAAGATGAGATACACTAGCAAGCAAGATGCACCAAGAATTAAACCAAAATAATTTACATATCCCAGTGTTGCTCACGCAAACTCTGGCGTTGCTTGACCCTAGGGCAGGGGATACGTACCTCGACCTAACGGGCGGTTACGGCGGACACGCAGCGGCGGTGCTGGAAAGAACGAACAATCCTACCGGTACAGTGCTCGTAGACCGCGACCAGAACGCGATTAGGGAATTGCAAAAGCGGTTTGCAGGGCAGGAGGTAATGCTCCGGCACGCCGATTTTTATACGGCGAGCCAGCAGCTTCGCACACAGGGAAAGACGTTCGATCTTATTTTGGCAGACCTTGGCGTATCGTCACCGCACCTTAACCAGGCAAGTCGTGGAT
The DNA here is from genome assembly GCA_036392795.1 of Saccharimonadales bacterium (SeqCode). Lineage (GTDB taxonomy): Bacteria > Patescibacteriota > Saccharimonadia > Saccharimonadales > UBA4665 > JARIHD01. Next base: position 60,194 of record DASVXH010000017.1, on the reverse strand, counting down.
TTTCGCTGAAAAGCGATGGGCCTCTGGATATGCGCATGGATCAAACGCAAAGTTTAACGGCAGAAATTATGGTTAATACCTATTCGGTCGAAGAGCTGGCGGATATCCTAAGGCGCTATGGAGAGGAGCCCAAGGCCAAACACATTGCGTCACTCATAGTGGAGCATCGGCCGATCACAACCACGCACCAACTTGCCGAAATCGTTGCCAAAGCCTGGCCCGGATATAGCAAAGTCCATCCGGCAACGCGAACCTTTCAAGCACTTCGCATTGCCGTGAACGACGAACTTGAGCTACTACGCAAAAGTTTGCCGTTATGGATGGAAGATTTGCTGGCGCCTGGCGGCCGTATTGCTATTATTAGTTTCCATAGTTTGGAGGATCGCTTGGTCAAGCAGGCGTTCGCCGAAAGAGCAGGGGACCGATACGACGCGCCGTTGCGGCTACTTACCAAAAAACCGGTCGTTGGCGACGATACTGAAATCGTTTTCAATCCGCGAGCGAGGAGTGCAAAGCTCCGTGCCGCAGCGAAACAAAAATAACAAAAAGAAAGGGCAGCCTAACATGAAAATCGATGTTAAAAACGCTACCCCCCGTGCTTACAAGGTTCGCGTTACTGTAGCCTAGTCAAGCCAAATGGTCATCCGGGGCAAAAATAGTCCCGGATGACCACCAACAAAAAGCAAAATAAAAACAAAAAGATTATAGACATGACATACTCAAGTTCTCTCGCCGTGGGCCGGCAAAATGCCTTTAATAACCGCGGCCAAAATGCAGTTTCATTTCGTAAGCGCGAGCGCAGCTTGGGGCCTATTAGCAACACCATTATGTTGATTGTTTTGGCTTGTGTTTTGGGATTGCTGTATCTGACCCAAGTAACCAAAACCAATGCCTATGGATACAAAGTAAACAGTTTGCTGGAACAGCAGCAACAGCTTAAATCTGAGCACGACGACTTGCAGGTTGCCGCTGCCAGACTGCAGTCTTTGGCCCGTGTTCAAAATAGTGATGTCGCCAAAGGGATGGTTTCAGTCGCTCCTACGGCAACCGTTCAGTAAAATGCGATAGCCTAGTCTAAGAGGGTTATAATAGTCAAAGATCATGCCTCCATACAGTAGCGGCCACGCCAAGCCGATCAAAAGCGTACTACGCGCCCGTTTGTGGTACGTATTTATAATGATTGTGTTTGGCATCTTTTTAGTTCGCCTATTTTATTTACAGATTATCCGCCACGATTACTACAAACAATCCGCCACGCTTGGCCACCTAAAAGAATACGAAATTCCGGCTGACCGCGGCGTTATAAAGGCCCATAATGGCAGTGGCGTGGTGCCCATAGTGCTGAACCAGACATTATTTACGGTATATGCCGATCCCTCATTGGTTAAGGACAGGGAAAAAGCCGCAGAAATGCTGAGTAGCGTCCTAAAGGGTGATGCCCGCGACTACGAAGACAAATTGGGAACCAAGGATACGCGCTACGTTGTAATGGCCCGCAAGGTTACCAAAGAGCAAAAAGAAGCCATTCTAAAGAAAAAATATCCTGGCATCGGTGCTCAGGAGCAGTCGTACCGAACGTATCCGAACGGCAGTCTGGCGGCCCAGGTGCTTGGTTTTGTAAATGATGAGGGTAAGGGTGTGTACGGCATTGAACAGGCCCTCAATAGCTCGTTAAGCGGCAAGGCCGGCCAGCTAAAAGCCGTGACCGACATTAATGGCGTGCCTCTGGCCGCCAATACTGACAATATTTTGACCGAACCAGTTGCCGGAAGTGAAACAACTCTAACTCTAGACGTGGGTATGCAGCAGCAGCTAGAAAATATCCTAAAAAAAGGGTTGGAAACTGCTAAGTCTGACTCTGGCAGCGCCCTGATTATGGATCCTAACACTGGCGCGATCAAAGCCATGGCCAACTGGCCAACCTTTGACCCTGCCAGCTACGCTAGAACCGAAGACGCCAGTTTGTTCACCAATGCTGCTGTTAGTTCGCCATTGGAAATTGGCTCTACCATGAAACCGCTAACAGTCGCCGCTGCGCTCGATTCCGGCGCCGTGGGTATTAATTATTCCTACAACGATCCGTCCCGGTATGTGATTGATGATTTCACAGTTAAAAACATTGAAGAAGATGGCGGACCGGGCACTAAAAATCTGGCAGATATTTTGAACCTATCCCTGAACACGGGCGCCACACAAATGGTTATGCGCATGGGTGACAGTGGCGATAAGATCAACAAAAAGGGCCGTGAAACCTGGTTCAATTATATGACCGAACACTACCGATTTGGCCAGGCCACCGGCATAGAACAGGGGTATGAGGCCGAAGGAATTATTCCGGACCCGAATAAAGGCTATGCGCGTGACCTAACCTATGCCAACACCTCTTTTGGTCAGGCAATGACAGCAACGCCATTGCAGTTGGGATCGGCATTTTCGGCTATGATTAACGGCGGCACCTACTACCGGCCGCATTTGGTTGACTATACTACAGATGCCAAGGGTAAACGGACGGATAAAAAACCGGAAGTTCTGCGCGCCAATGTAGTATCTCAGCAGGTAAGTCGCGACATGATTCCGCTGCTGGAATACGTGGTCGAAAAACATTCATTTAGTCGTAAATTTGATGGTAAAGCCTATGCTGTAGGGGGCAAAACAGGCACAGCCCAGATTGCCAAACCCGAGGGCGGTTATTTTGAAAATGACTACAACGGCACATACGTCGGCTTTGTAGGCGGCGACAGTCCACAATATGTCATTGTTGTAAGCGTGCACAAACCCAAGATTCCCGGCTATGCCGGTAGTCGTGCGGCGCAGCCGATTTTTGGCGACTTGGCGCACATGCTCATTGACACATTTAATATAACGCCCAAAACCAGGTAGGGCAGAGTGATGTATAATGATGGAAAGATTATTTATTAAGGAACAAACATGGAAACGCTTTATATAGCCGTTCAAACCGAAACACTTATTCGTATACTTTTGCTCGGCTTCCTGGGTTTTTTGATCAGCATGATTATTACGCCGCTGTATACGACGTTGGCCTATAAATACGAGTGGTGGAAAAAGCCGCGTACCACTGCTACAACTGGTGAAAAGGCCAAGATGTTTGCCAAATTGCACGGCGAGAAACATCGCCGTTTGATCCCTACTATGGCTGGTATTATTGTCGTTTTTTCAGTCGTTTTGGTGACCTTGCTCTTTAATCTAAGCCGTGAACAAACCTGGCTGCCGCTGGCAGCATTTGCCGGGGCTGCGATGGTTGGGCTATTGGACGATATCATTAACCTCAAAGGTTCCAGTGGGGCATTAGAAAAAGTACGCCTGTCGGCAAAATTAAAGCTGCTGCTAACAACTCTGGTGGCGCTTATTGGCGGCTGGTTTTTTTACTACAAATTGGGTGTTAGTAGTGTGCATATTCCGATTGTCGGTATGCAACTAGAAATCGGTTGGCTTGTTATTCCGTTGTTTGTGTTGGTTGTTGTGGCAACGGCAAATGCTGTGAATATTAGCGACGGCCTGGATGGTTTGGCTGGGGGTTTGACGGCGACAGCATTTGGGGCGTACGCGGTAATCGCTGCGCTTGAAGGTAGTTTTGGTATTGCCGGTTTTTGTTTGACTATTGTAGGCGCTTTGCTTAGCTATACTTGGTTTAATATCTTTCCGGCCAGATTTTTTATGGGGGATGCGGGATCATTTGCGTTGGGAACGGCGCTTGGCGTAGTGGCTATGTTGACTAATACCGTTTTACTACTGCCTATCATCGGCATTATGTTCGTGGCCGAGGCTGGTTCCAGCTTATTGCAGATTGCTTCCAAGCGCTTGCGCGGCGGCAAAAAGATCTTCAAAATCGCCCCGATTCATCATCATTTCGAGGCGAGTGGCTGGCCCGAAACTAAAGTTACTATGCGTTTTTGGGTGCTTGGTCAGGTAGCGGCTGTGACTGGTCTGATTTTATTTTTAGTCGGGAACTACATTTAGCAGGACAGGCGTATAAAAGTGGGAGTAGTTACGCGCCGGCAACCGACTTATTTGCACAACCAGGGTGCAACACGCCGGCATAGTCCTGATTATCTTCTGCTGTTGCTGATGGTTGCATTGGCGGCGGTTGGCGTAGTTGTCGTTTTTTCTATTAGCCCCGCGCTAGAAGTAGAAAAGGGTGTAAATGGCAATCAGCACGTTTTTCGCCAGCTGATCGCGATTGCTTTGGGGCTAGGAATTTTTACTGCTGCGGCCAGTGTACCAATTGCACGGTGGCGCACGCTCTATAAGCCTCTGTTGGTGGTCGCTGCGGTTGCTACGCTGTTGGCGCTGGTCATGCCGGTTAATGCTCAGTATCCGGCGCACCGTTGGATACGGATTGGTGGTTTTTCGTTCCAGTCGGTAGAGTTATTAAAATTTGCTGGCATTATGTGGCTGTCCAGTTTTTTGGCCTGGCGTATTGATAAAGGCCTGGTGGCGCACATGAACAAAACCATAAAACCGCTCTTTTTTGCCTTTGTGGCGTGTGGTGTGATCGTAGCGGCTCTTCAAAGTGACCTGGGTTCATTCGGTGTCATCGTGGCCATTATGGCGGCTATAACATTTGCTGCGGGCATGCCCATGAAGCGTGTGCTGGCCTTCGGCGCAATTATCATCGTAGCCGTGGGTCTGTTGATTATTAGTACGCCGTATCGTCGCGATCGGCTGGCAACGTTTATGAATCCTGAGCGCGATTGTTTGGTCTCGGGCTATCAGGCCTGCCAGGCGCTGATAGCGGTGGGATCGGGGGGCATGATTGGGCTAGGTTTGGGCCGCAGCGTGCAGGCTTATGGCTATCTGCCGGAGGCAGAAAACGACTCGATATTTGCAATCTACGCCGAGAAATTTGGATTTATTGGTGTGACGGCGCTTATAGGCCTTTTCGCCGCTCTGTTTAGTAGGATAAAGCGCATTATGGAACGTGCGCCAGATAATTTTAGTCGGTTTTTGGTGTTGGGGATTTTGGTATGGCTAAGTGCGCAGACGATTATAAATATCGGCGCGATGGTTGGCCTGCTACCCCTAAAGGGGATCACATTGCCGCTGGTTAGCTACGGTGGTAGCAGCGTATTGATGGTTATGGCAGCGCTAGGCGTGGTATTTCAGGTTTCACGCCACACGTTGTATAGTATTCCTGAAACAGAAAGTAGTGCAGTAAACGGAGGCGCTGGATATGAAAATAGTCGTGACCGGCGGCGGGTCAGGGGGGCATATAACTCCCGTCTTGGCCGTCGCACATGAGCTGAAGCAGCTGCAAAAAGATGTGGAGATAATTTACATTGGCCAAAAGGGTGACGGTTTGGCTGATCTTCCGGCTGCCGATAAAAATATCGATCGCGTCTGCGAAGTAAGAGCGGGGAAATTGCGCCGTTATCATGGAGAAGGGTTGCGGCAGCTATTGGATCTAAAAACAATGTGGCTGAATATACGCGATGTATTTTTTGTGCTGGCAGGGCTGTGGCAGAGTTTTTGGTTTCTACGTAATGAGCGTCCGGATGTAATCTTTATAAAGGGCGGCTTTGTAGGTGTACCGGTGGGCCTATCTGCGGCGTTGCTGCGTATTCCATATATTACACATGATTCGGACGCATTGCCAGGTCTGGCTAACCGCATTATCTCCCCATGGGCGCGAATTCACGCAGTGGCAATGCCAAAAGAAATCTACTCGTATCCTCAGGAAAAAACGTTGACCATTGGCGTACCATTTTCACACGTTTATCATCCATTCACTGCCGACGAAGTTGTGGCCGCTCGTGAGCAGATCGGTGTCCCAACTAAAGGAAGATTGCTGCTTGTAACTGGGGGAGGTTTGGGCGCCCACCGTCTAAACCAGACTGTGGCTACTTGCATGCAAGAATTATTGGACCGCTATCCGGATTTACACGTAGTGCATTTAGCCGGTCGAAACCACGAGGCGGCATTGCGTCAGCGTTATAAATCAGAACTTAAAACAGTCGATCAGCCGCGTGTTATTATCAAGGGCTTTGTGACCAACCTGCACACATACAGTGGTGCGGCTGATGTAGTAATTACACGTGCTGGTGCAACTAGCATAGCCGAATTTGCCGGTCAGCGTAAGGCCTGTATCGTTGTGCCCAACCCCATCCTTGCCGGTGGACACCAGCTCAAAAATGCCAAAGTTTTGGCCGATCACGCCGCGGTCAAACTAGTTAGCGAATCGAAAATCAAGCAAGACGATCACGCACTTATGCCACCACTCGTAGAGCTTCTGGATAATCCCAAAAAAGCTGCGGATTTGGGTAAAAAATTAGGTAGCTTTGGCGACCCGGATTCTGCAAAGCGCCTGGCGATGTTATTATTAAAAGAAGCAGCCTAAGAAACCCAAAATAAAAGGCGCCGAGATCCTAACAGCTGGCAACAAAAATAGACATGTTCTTATCCAAAAAACGTCCCGAAAATGAGCGGCGCAGCCGCGTGCCACAAACGCCGTCGCGTGAGCGTCCGGTTTTTTCGTATCACGCCAATCGGTCCATTCGCGAGGGGGCCAATCAGCGTGATATCGACTATCAACAGCAGCCAAAAATACGGCGCAATCTGCGTTCCTGGCGTTCGTATACGGCGAACATTGCCATAATACTGGCCGTGCTAGTTGTGACGATTTGCTTCATGCAGCTTAGTAATAAGGCGACTGTGCAGTCGGTTGGAACGCCTTCTGGCGAACTTTTTTTGCGTGATAAGGCGGTCTATACAGCCGCCGTGCAGCAAGCGTTTAGCTCACCCATCAATCGCAACAAGCTAACCGTTAATACCGGAAAAATCAGTAATGATCTAAAAAAACAATTTCCCGAATTGAAGGCCGTGTCTGTGTCGTTACCCGCCATTGGTACGCGGCCCACGGTGTATATTCAGCCGTCAATTCCAAGTATGATTCTGGTTAGTCGTGACGGAATGTACGTTTTGGATACCGATGGTCGCGCCCTGATTGCCGGCAATCAGGTGGCCAAACTGAGTGATTTGGGTGTACCTGCAGTAAATGACGAGAGCGGACTAGCTATTCGCGCGGGTGAAATTGCATTACCCAAAAGTGTCGTTGTCTTTACGACCGAGGTTGTTGGACAGCTGAAGGCCAAGCAAGTGGGTATAGGGTCACTCACGCTGCCGATGGGAACAAACGAATTACACGTTCGGCCAGATAAGGCAGGGTACTATGTGAAATTTAACCTGCATGGCAATGCCAGGGAAGAGGTGGGTGCGTTTTTGGCGACCAAACAATATCTTGAAGGGCAAAAAAAACTGCCACGTTCGTACATCGATGTACGGGTCGAAAACAAGGTCTATTATCAGTAACCCTACCGCTCTGCCCTCATAGTTCGTATTTTGTTCATTCATTAAAATCAAACGCGCTTTCAATAAAAATATATTTTCATATTAAAATTAGCAAAAGTCAAAAAATATAGAAAGGCAAGGAGTAGGAGGGGGAAGACTATAAAACTATGAAAATTTCAAAAAAGCAAATACTTTCACGATAGTTCTGTGGAAAAGTCAAATATTAGCCAATGTTACAACAGTGAGTCGGAATCCAAAGGATGCTAATAGAAAGCGAACACCTAAGGTTTTATTTGAATTTTCTCAGGCTTGCTTTCTTAGGATGTAGGGAGTGTTAGATGCGACCCGCGAGGACATCTCAAAAAGCTGATGTTGGATGGTAATCATTAAGTTTAATAAGACACATAAAAATATGTCAGCATGACAAATGTTAAAAAACTAGTGACCCCGCCTCCCCCGATAACCCCCCTGATTACCACGGCATATGCCTAATTATGAGTCGTAAAATATACATTGTGCGACATCAATAATATCCTTTTTGCTTACGAATGGGATGCCCCGGATCTTTCCAGGAATAACGTTATGACTGCATCCTGCTAATTGTTTTTTTGTATGTTGCCCTGCTTCTCGCTATCGGCCCAGAGTTTTTTATTTCAGTAGTGGTTGAGACTCCCCGTAGCTTGTCCAAGCAAAGTTCCAACATCTATGTTCGTAAAACGTTCTTACATTGGATTTTGTTATCGGCTCGACCTCTTTTGCTGAAAATCAATAATAGTGTATTATCAAGGATACTTATGAGCGAATCTGGGCCACGACATAGCCGACGGCTTCCTCCTATACCGTCAGATTCAAGCCGGCTTCTGGGTGCCTCTGCCCTTCCCGATCAGCTGGGCCAGGCGAATGATTTTATCCAGCCAATCGAGCTTAATCAAGGAGGAGCCGGGTACGTGCACCAGACGTTGGGGGCCAGCGTCTTGTCTGAACGGTTTACCTCCTTATACGAACACCTAAGTCCAAAAAAAGAGGCAAAATTTGTAAGAACTATTAATGACCTTGTGCGATCGTCTTGCGATCAGGTGGTTACGCAGAAGTCAATTTTAGTGAGGGTGTTCGGTCGGTACGCGCATCGGTGGGATGTGGAGGAGGTGGCGAGCTTTAAAGACATGCTTTCGCGTGATTCCAGGGTTTTGCCTTGGTATTCGTCGTACGCGATGGTGCCCGACAAAGGTGATAAATCTGCATACGCTCGACTAATTCCCGATCTGAATGAGGTTTTGGGCGAGATGCTTTCCTCCGGAAATGTTTGTGCTAAATTTACCTTACAAGAGGCGGTAGCACGTACGGCTCAGCTAAGAGGCCTGGCTGGCGTTCACCTTTCTACGCGAGATGAACGGAGGTTGAGGCTGCTATTGCAGTCACACCCGGAAATTGAATCCCGACATTATCGTAACGGCGATCTGGCAGGGTTTCGCTATCGAGCTATAAAAGACTGGGATCAGAGAAAGCGTCAAGCGCTGCGTAGTCAGCTGGGTGAGTTTTTGAAGGGGCCGGCGAACTATCTTTCGCTGGATGGAATAGTTATGAAAGCCGACTTTCCTGAAGGATTCTCTGAAAGTCTGACTGACCAATTGGCCGATGAATTGTGTGGCAATTCCCCTGCCTTTTTGTTTGACCCGGGATCCGGAATTCTTATCACCGGTGGTGACAGAAACGACCGTCTGCAGCTTCAGGCTGTCGGCCGGGTGATCGAGGAGAGTTTGCATGGGCTGAAGCAGGAACATGAGTCCCGACCTTTCCCTATAAACTGGCTCCGGGCGCGAGTACGGGCGCACTGTCGGGACTGGGAATTGCCCCAGAACATCGAACTAAAGCATCTTATATCAAGGTATGTATATCGACACAGGCATGTCAGAGTGGCTCGCGGTGACGAAAATAGGTACCTATCTTTTAGTCCCACCAAGGTCGAAAAGCAAACCCAGGAGCCGCTCTCTCCCCAACCGCAGGAGGAGAGCGAATCGACCAAAAAGGTACACGCTGCAGGTGCAGAGATCCGTAATCTAGCGGTTGAACTAGCTTTAGACGGACAACGTTCTATGCCTGCAGGGCGATTTATTGAGATGGCTCGGCGTAAGCTTGTGGGGTCTTTGGGCGACGACTTTAGTGATGCTTTTTTTGAAGATATACAGACAATGTATATAGTAGGTACCTATTGGGATGGTAGGTCGGAATTTTTGAGTCTTGAGCGTGTCCAGTTGCCCGAAAACCCCCTGCCACACGCCCATCTAGATACTTTTGCTTTTCAAAAACCTAAGAGGAATCACAGATGAGAAGAGGCCAGGAGGTAGAACCTGCCGCCGTACCCAATGCGAAGGGTTTTCTTTTTTTGGGTGAGAATGGTTTCGAGTATGTGGCGCCAGATACGGTGCTGGATGATTTTTCGACGGTGCAACGAGTGGGAGAGCGTTCACTTGTCGGCACCACAGACGCTACGACGATTGCGGAGTCGAACCCGAACGAGTCCGACTCACTTGTTCCTGCGAGCGAGATGGTGGATAGATATTTGCAGGCCCACCCTCACGTTTGGGTGATGCGGATCACGAATATTCGTCAGTCTACCTACCCTTCCGGGCAGTTAACGGCCGAGCAAAAAGCGGCTGCAAACAAAGATTTACTAGCGGAGCCCCGCGTCGTCCAGACTTCCGAGGGTGCGCTCGTTCTTTTGGGCGAGCCCGGCCCGCAAAGGGATAATACTGCGAAACTACTGGCTATGGTTCAGGAGACGCTCCTGGAGTTGGCGCAGGATTATATGCCAAACGTACTTTTTCCTAAAAAAGATTTTGACAATAGGCTGAATCGCCTTAGAGCCCGGGCTGGTGAGCCGCCTCTGGATGCTTTTGATAATTTGACGGTTAAACAGTTTTTGACGGCTCATACAGCGGTTGAGGCCACCATGACCAATCACTACCGATTCGTTCATAAGGGATATACTCCGAAAAAGGGGTGGCTAACGGCCACACAGAAAGCCTTGACGGAACTACGCCAGGCCAAGCCGCGTTTTTATGACCATGCTTCTCTGCTGACGGCGATTGGCCTCCGTGGTCGTGAAGGAGTGAGTGTCGTTTTTATCGAATCATTGTTGGCCCAGTACGGATTTATGCGCTTAGGAAGAACAGATACATTTGTAGGTTCTACGGTACATAAATCCGGTGAATATGCTGCGTTTTTTGAGCAGATTGAATCCATGAAGACCAGGGCGAATCGCGCGGCCGAAGAATTGATTGCCGAAGGATTTTCGTCCGTAGCTGTAGCACACTGCCTTGAATGTGTTCAGGCTAATGAGTTTGTCGACGAGTTGAGACAGATATTTTTGATGACCTTAACGGCGCACCCACATATAGAGGTAGATCCCGTACGTCCAGAGTATTTGAAGGTATTAAAACAAGCTAATGTTACTCAGCAAAGCGGTCGGATTATTCGTGATTTTTCTTTTTTTCGGGGAGGCTTGCCAGCCCGTAGTTCAACAGTAAACTTTAGCTCCTTAAGCGGTGGTCGCCACCATGGAAAGAAGGGTTCTAAGGACTGATCGGAATTAAGCAGCGCCCTGCTCTTCGAGTGTGTAGGTTGCTTTAGCAACGCGCTTGAACTGAGTTTTGCCTTGTAGATTCAAGAGGATGGTCGTTTCTTTGACGAAACGGCTTTTTAGTACACGCTTGACGATTTCATCGCGGTGCAAGGGTTCACCCGCATCACGCAACACCTCGGAAATAATGTCGGCAACAGTGCCCTTGGCGTAGCCCCACTCCTTAAGGGCGTAAATGCCGCGGCCAATCAAAACAAATCGTTTGTCTTTGATGAGTTCGTTGTGGATGGCCTGAGTAGTAACATCCTTGCGCTTAAATTCAGAGGCTTTTATGGCTTCGGCGATTTCGTTGAAATGCATGTGCTTGCCGTGGTCTTTCAGAATAACGTAGATTTTGTCACGGATGTTTTTTGGGTTGACCATTGGCCACTTTACGAGGCCCCAGCGATTGTTGAGAGTGGCTAGATCTTTGGAGATGCTGGCGAGTGCTTCTGCTTCATCGGTGCTGGTTAGACCTGCATTTTTAGCAATGGTTGCGATGTCGCCTGGTTCACCTAACTTTTTGATGACTTCAACGATTTTGGCGATGGCGGCTTTCATGGCTTTTTCGTCGCGTACGCCGTTAAGGCCTACCGCGTAGTGGTAGTGGTCGTTGTCTTCCAGGGTGACCAGTTTGGGACACAATGACGCCAAAAAGGCGACACGAGACTGGTCGGTACGAGAGTTTTCCCCAGTAATAGCCTGAGAGAGAGTGCTTACGCGTGCTGCGTTGCCCTGCTGTTCGAGGGTGGCAATGAGCATAGATTCGACTTCCATAATATGCAACAGGTCGCCTTGTTCTGCCGAAGCTTTCAGGCGAGCGACAACGGATTTTTCCAGCTGACGGACGCGTTCACGAGTAATGCCTAGAAGTTCCCCAATTTGCTCCAGGGTTTCTTTGCGATCGAACAAGCCAAAGCGGCGGGCGATGATTTCGCGCTCGCGCTCCCTTTCGATGCTGCTTAATATGTCCTGGACGTATTGTTCGGTATTGAGCACTGATTTGGTAGATTGGCTTTCTGCCATGAACGTGTTCCCTATCTGTTAATTATTCGACGTTTCACATAATTATAAAACTTAAGAATGTAAAAGTCAATAGCTTGTCTCTATAATGTTTATTGTATCACGAAATGGACACGACACTGGCATTTGTGTTGTTAAATATCACCACAAAATATATTGCTCAAGATACAAAATTGTGGAAAAGTTTTGATATTTCATTTTTTGTTTATGAAATATCATGTGATTTTTGACTGCTTAAGCAGTTTTTTTGCGCCGACGGACAAATTTCTTTTTGGCTGGAGCTTCGTCAAGGAGTTTTTTACACTCTTCTTCGGTGAGCTTGGCGGGTTCCAGGTCTTTGGGGATTTTGGCGTTCTTTTTTCCGTCGGTAATGTAGGGGCCGTATGGACCGTTAACTACTTTGATTCCGCTGTCGAATTCCTGGATATATTTATTTGCGTCTTTTTCGAGCTTGGCTTTGTAGAGATTACGAGCTTCGGCCTCGGTGATGCTGAAGGGGTCAAGAGGCTTGATGGACACAAAGGTCTTGTCTATTTGTACGTACGGCCCAAAGCGGCCAATATTTGCTTTTATTTCTTGGCCATCTTCCGTAGTGCCTACGAGTCGTGGCAGCTCAAACATGGTCAGCGCTTGTTCTAGAGTAACCGATTCAAGTGTGGTGCCTGCTGGCAAGGGCGCAAAGGTCGGCTTTTCTTCATCTTCGGTTGCGCCGCGTTGTAGCATAGGGCCATATCGGCCAAATCGTGCCAAAATCGGTTTTTTGGTTTTGGGGTCGATGCCTAATTCTTTGGCCTGAGAGACTTCGCTGCGGGAGATGTCGGCGACATCGGCGATTAATGGATGAAATTCTTTATAAAAATCGGCAATCATTTTGTGCCAGGTTTCTTTGCCTTCGGCAACCAGGTCGAACTGACCTTCGACAGTGGCTGTAAAGTCGTAGTCTACGATACTGGGGAAATATTTAACCAAAAAGTCGGTAGTGACTTCGGCGAGCGGCGTTGGTAATAATTTGGCCCTGTCGGCACCGGTGATTTCTTTTGTTTCAGCTTCGGCGATAGTGCCTTTTTCAAGCGTAAGGTTCTGTACAGTGCGTTCCTTGCCCTCTAGGTCGGCTTTTTCAACGTATTCACGGGCCTGAATGGTAGAGATGGTTGGCGCGTAGGTGCTTGGGCGACCAATGCCCAGCTCTTCGAGCTTTTTGACTAATGCGGCTTCGGAATAACGGGCTGGCGGTCGAGTAAAGGTTTCGGTGGCGGTCATACTGCCTAGGTGGAGTTTTTGACCCTCGTTGACGGCTGGCAGTATCGTGTCGTCTTTGATGCCGCCGTATACTTTCATAAAACCGTCAAATTTAAGGACTTCGCCCTTGCCCAGAAGTTTTTCGCTGCGATTCGATAGTCCAATGGTAATTTCGGTCTTTTCTGTTTCGGCCGGCGCCATCTGACTTGCAAGCGCGCGCTGCCAGATGAGGTCGTAGAGCTTTTGCTGATGGGTATCGTCACCGGCTACTGTTTTATTGAAATCTGTCGGGCGGATGGCTTCGTGTGCTTCCTGAGCGCTTTCGTTCTTCGTTTTGAATTGTCGAAATTGATGATAATTGTCGCCAAACTCTTTTTTGACATATTCTTCGGCTGCTTTGATGGCAAATCCGGACAGTAAGGTGCTGTCGGTACGCATATAAGTTATGTGGCCATTTTCGTACAGGCGCTGCGCCAGGGTCATGGTCTGCTTAACGCCATAGCCAAGGCGACGAGCCGCCTCTTGCTGTAGCGTACTTGTAGTAAACGGTGCGCCAGGATTGCGGCTGCCCGGTTTTGTCGCAATATCCTCGACAGTAAAGATCGCGTCGATAGCTGCTTGCAGGAATGTGCGGGCGTCCTCTTTTGTTGGCAGTTTGTTGGCCAGTTCGGCTTTCAGCTCCTGATTATCAACTATAAACACTGCAACAACCTTAAAGCTGCTTTCGGGCTGGAATTTGCGAATGTCTCGCTCGCGCTCAACGATAAGGCGTACGGCAACGGATTGGACGCGGCCAGCACTGAGGCCGGTGCGGACCTTTTTCCAGAGTACTGGTGATAGTTCGTAGCCTACCAGGCGGTCCAAGACGCGGCGGGCCTGCTGTGCGTCTACCAGTTTAAGGTCGACCGTACGTGGCGTTTTGATGGCGTTTTCGATGGCGGATTTGGTGATTTCATGAAAAACGATGCGTTTGGTTTTTGCTGGATCTAGTTTGAGGGCCTGTGTTAAGTGCCAGGCGATCGCCTCTCCTTCGCGGTCTTCATCGCTCGCCAGCCAGACGTCGACGGCGTCTTTTGCGGCTTTGCGCAGTTCGGCAACGACCTTCTTTTTTTCGGGATTGATTTCATAAGAAGGAGCAAAGTCATTTTCGATATCTATATTAAGACCTTTTTTGGGTAGATCACGAATATGGCCAAAACTGCTTTTGACCGTATAATCTTTGCCCAGATATTTTTCGATGGTTTTGGCCTTGGCCGGGCTCTCTACGATGACTAAATTTTTGCTCATGCTTACTTTCGTATACTTTAGCTTACACGCAAGCGCACACTATACGCAACCCTCCGCCATAAATGCAAGAGAATTTTTGAAATTGTTAAAATTGACGGAAGGCATAGCTAAGTGTTAAAAAGATTACATAAACTCCTCGATTCACCTGGCATTTTTAGATAAGGGATAGAAAGAAAGATATGATTTCGCAGTCGATTGAATATATGTACTCTGGCCTACAGAATGGCGGTGAACCTTGGAGAAATATCCTTACTCTTGCGGGCCAAGTTGCTATGAACCATCCGGACGGACTGACAATTAGCATGAATTTTCGTTCCTGTAATGTGGGCGACGAATCCGAAGCGGAAATGGCGGCGAAATGTATCGGCGGTCCGTTTGCTCGCTTTGCATGGGCAACTCCTCCCAACGTTCGGCTACCTGTTCATATTTTTATGCATGATTTTCCTGTCGGATATTGCCGACATCGTTCCGATACGGGCGAAGAGCTTTTAACGGCCGAGTATGACTACTTAAATAAAAATAAAACCAACATGCAGTGGCGTAAGAGTGGGCTAGAATCCTTTGTGGTGCTGGCGGGCAGTATGCGTTTTGTTAAATGTGTGAAGGCGCCTCAAGTTGAAAAGAGTGACAAGATCTATACTCTTCGACCTCATACGTCTAAAGATGTTCTTGTTAAGGCACATAGAGATATGGCTGAGGCGGTTACTCCTTATTTACGAAAACGGTCGGCGTGATGAAGCCTCGGAATTAACTGTCCTGGGGTGGCGTTGAATACTAGGTTATTCCCCATTGATTATTACCAAGTGCGCGAATTTTACCCGTGATTTCGAGCATAGTTATAGTCTGATTGTACTGCGAAATTTGTAACCCGCTGGCCGATAATAGCATGGTTCCGTCGCTCTGGCCGCTCCGTAACAAGTCTAGTATCTTTTGCTCCTGGGGAGTGCTACCCCGAGTAACGACCTTTTGCTCGGGTTTGCGAATACCTAGTACGTCAAAGACGTCTCGGATGTCAGTGATTGGTGTGGCGCCTATTTTGATGAGACTATTGGTTCCACCTGATCCACTGCTCGTAATGTTTCCCGGAACAGCCAATACTTCCCTGCCTTGTTCCAGGGCAAAATTGGCGGTGTGCAGTGATCCGCTTTTTACTGCCGCTTCACTGACGATTACCGCTCTAGAGAGCCCTGAAATAAGCCGATTACGGGCAATGAACTGGTATGGCAATGCCGGCATGCCATCCTCATATTCGGAAAGTAGTGCCCCGCCCTGCTGTACTATGCGCCCTGCCAACTGTTGGTTGATCGCAGGATAGATATTGTCGAGCCCGCCTGCCAGCACTGCGACGGTTCGTCCTCCCACCTCCAAGGCTGCCTTATGGGCAATGCTGTCAATTCCCATGGCAAGCCCGCTTACGATTACTATACCTGCTTTGGCTAGTTCGGTGGCCAGGCGCTCGGTTACCTGCCGCCCGTAGGCCGAAAACTTTCTACTACCAACAATAGCGACCATCGGTGCCAATAGACATTCCAGCCAGTTATTGCCGCTGTTTTTTAGAAAAAGCCGCTCTGGCGGATCTGGTATTTGCTGCAAAACGTTGGGAATATCTACAGCTTTACTTTGTATAGTTGCTAGTGTACCTTTATTCATGAGGCGAAATTGTGATCCAAGTTCCCCTAAAAAAGCAAGTCGCTTGTGTTTAAATATTTTTCTAAGTTAATGGAATTTTAGTCAAATACATGAAAAAGTATTGACACGACGACACATATTTGCTAGAATTACAACCTGTAAGCGTCCGAGAGGCGTTTTACGCACCTTATATCCCCCATTCTAACAACTGTTAGATTGTTTTAGAGCGTGCCATTTGGAAAAGTTGTTACCCTCCACTAATCCTTTTAGCGCTTGTCTTATAAAGAGACAGATACGCGTTCTAAAACATACTAACCCCTTTAAGCATCCCGTTATGTCCCTTGTTGGACATAATAGGATCCTCGGTGGTCCTACAAAGAGCGAGTCCGATAAAGATGGTCCATTGGACCGGCGCATCACTTTTGGAGTTTAGTGCATGACGCTTCGCTGGGTGGGCTTAAAGGGTAGAATCTTTCGGGATTCAATTGGAGAGATGTCGGTTTCGATCGATATGTCTCCAAAAATAGGCCGACAAGCGGTGCCCACCCCCTCTTGTCGGCCTATTTTTTAATGGTAACCTATCTTATAATGGTAAATAGTCTATGTCTTTAAATAATCCCAAACACGCCGCTGAAGAGCAATCTTTGCCAGAGCAAGGCGTGCCCGCCCTTGAGATGCTTCGCGCCAGTGAATGGCTGGATTTTGACAAAGGCGTGGTTAAATTTGTTAACCCCGTAACCCAGCAACCCCTAGAGCAGCTCCCCACCTACCTAAAGGATCAGATGGTCAAGTCGAGCGAATTTTGGGCCGCCCGTTCAAACGTCGCCTTGCAGTGTGATATGGAAGGCGGCACTGTAAGGCGATATCCCGACCTCAAGTCGGGTATGGTTCAGGCTCTTGGTACGGCGCTTTTGGATGACGGTCTGGCGCCGGATAACGGCTTACTTACTATTGCGACAAAGTACCCCCGGTATTTGGAAGCCAAGCTTGCCAACGTTCCCGTTTTCAATACTCTGTCAGAAGGAAACGGCACTCCTTTGGATTACTTGGCCGCCAATCTTCTGTCACTGCGCCTTGAAGGCGAGTCGTTTGCCCGTACCCGGGTTGCTGAACTGTCTGCTCACGCCGGTATGGCAATTGGAATTGTTGCTATGTACTGCGCGGGCCGCTGGGCTGATGCGCAGCATGTGACCAGCGGCGTACAGGCTGTTTTTGAAGAGAAGCCAACGTTAAAGTCTCGCATACAAAGTACAATTTATATGCAGTTGCACGAACGACAGATGTTCTTGCCAGGGGCATTGAGAATCATCGGGGCTCCTCCTGTCAAGCTGAATAGCAGATATCTGACGCCGGCCTTTAAACAAAAATTTAGCTTGGTGCAAGAGGCTGTGGAAACGGGAGAATTGACCCGTCAGCAGTTTGAGCGCCTGTCTTATCTTCAAAAGCGATAGTCACACAAGAAATGTGCGTGTTTCATTAGGTAATTGACCGCCGTACGAGTATTCGCTAAGGAGGGCGCTGGCTTCACGAGTGAGATTTTTGATTTGCTCGTGCTGATCCTTGCTAAAACGGCTCAGTACAAAGTCGGCGGTGTCCATTTGTCCGGGTACTTTTGGGCCAATGCCAATCCGGACGCGGCCATAGTGCTCACCGATATGTGCCGTTACCGATTTGACGCCGTTGTGGCCTGCACTGCTGCCGCCCGTACGAGTGCGGATTTGGCCAAACGGAATATCGAGCTCATCGTATACTACTACAATTTTGTCGGGCTGTATTTTATAAAATTGAACGACTGCCTGGACGGCTTCTCCGCTGGCGTTCATGAAGGTAGTGGGCTTAATCACGATTACCTTGGTGTCGCCCAGTTTCGCGGACGTTAGCTGGCATTTCAGGTCTTTTTTGTTGGTCCAGTTGGGAAAATCGTGGTCACGCACGAAGCGTTCCACGGCCGCAAAGCCGATATTGTGCCTGGTATCGTCATATTCTTTGCCGATGTTGCCAAGACCCACGATTAGAACTACTTTGTTCAGGCCGAGGGTAAAGAGGCTTTTTCCATCGCTGATTTGTGGTTTTTTCTGAAAGAATGCCATGACAGATAGTATATCGACTATCTAGGGCAAGCACTAGACGTAAACTGTCTTATTATTGACTTATTACGTCTTATGTGTTAATATATGTTTTATGAGAAGTGTTGAGTCTTGTGAACCGGAGTTTGCCTTGTTTTCTGTGCACGCAAGCCGTATGGCCCTATGCCGGGCTGCCGGCGCCCTAATGGCCAGATCAAAGGATGATTTTGCGGCCAAGACTGCCCTGCGGGAATACACCGACGCCTTCTTTACTACATTGGACGAAGCAGAAGCCGACCATTCGGTCACCTTGTTGTCGGACCCGGAGGTCCCAGTTATCGAGGATGGCGAAATTATGCTTGGCCGGCTGGCCAGTAGGATTACGCAGAGTCTCATGCAACGCAATGAATCTTTTATTAGTTCTCGTCCCGACGCCGCGGCGGGCTGGCAGGTTAACGAACAGTGCCGACAAATATATGATTTGCTAGAGGTTGAGGTATTACTACAGGCAGTTGCTGCGGCGGGTGGCGAACAACGCATCGTGCCCTTGCTTTCACCCGACGAAATGCCTGTTGAGGAACGAATTCGGGCAGAAGAACAATAGCCGGATTGCCGGCTATTGTTTGTATTCTTTGGGTTTGCCGCTGGGTTTTCGCGGCTCTTTGGTGGGGCTGTTGCCGTGTTTGTGATGTTCGTGCTTTTCGATAAACCACAACTGAATGGGCGTACCTTCGTAATTGTAGCGTTCACGGAGTGAACGTTCGAGGTAACGGCGGTAGCTCCAGTGAACGAATTTGGTTTGCGACCCAAAGATTTTGAAAGCGGGAATGGGGTTATCGTCTTCTTGGACCATGTAGTTTAATTTGGGGTTGTGTCCTTTTAGCCCGGCTGGCGGATGGCGATCGATGGCCTGGTGTAGCCAACCGTTAAGTTCGCGGGTAGGAATACGCTGCTGACGGCGCTGGTGGATTTCGAGTGCCAGTTCGAAGATTTTTGTGACGTTTTGTCCGGTGACCGAACTGGTAAAGATGAGTGGTGCCCAAGGTGTAAAATCAAAAGTCTGGGCAATTTGTGGTGCCAGGGCGTCGCGGGTGAAGGCATCTTTGCCTTCTACGGCGTCCCACTTGCTGACGACCAGAATAAGGCCCTTGCCTGCTTCTTTGATAAGGCCGGCGATTTTTTGGTCCAGCTGTGTGTTGAGCTCACTGGCGTCCATTAGTAGTAGGCATATATCGGCCTGTTCGATGGCGCTTAGACTGCGGATGACGCTAAAATGTTCAATCCCCTGCCCGATCTTGCCTGGGCGGCGGATACCGGCGGTGTCCATCAGTGCGATTTCTTGCCCTTGGTAACGCACGGTTGTGCGGTTGATGTCGCGGGTGGTGCCGGCAAAATCAGCTACAATAGCCTGCTGTTTTTTTGCCAAGGTATTAAACAGATAGGACTTACCAACATTGGGGCGGCCAAGGAGTGCGATGTGCAGGCGGTTGTCGTTTTCGGCCAAGGTTGCTTTTGGAATGTTTTCGATAAGAGTGTCTAGCAGGTCGCCGATGCCGCGGTGCTGCGTAGTACTTGTGTGTATGATGGGTTTGATGCCAAGGCGCTGGAATTGATCTAAATCGTGCTGTTTTCGAGCCTTGTCAACTTTGTTGATGACCAGAAAAACCGGCTTGCGGCTTTTGAGCGCCATCTTGGCTACGCGACGGTCTTCCTCGGTGATTGCTATGTCGGCTTCGACAACGACCCAGATAACGTCGGCACTTTCGGTGGCCTGCAGAATTTGTTCCTGAATGGTAAATTCGAATTCGTCTTCGGCATCTTTCATGCCGGCGGTGTCGACCAGCCAAAAGTCCTGACCGCGCCAGCTGGCTTTGGCGGTTATGCTGTCACGGGTGGTGCCCGCCTCTTTGGCCACGATTGCCTCGCGGCGTTCCAGGATGGTATTAAAGAGACTGGATTTGCCGACATTGGCACGCCCTACAATCGCTACAATTGGTAATCTTTTTGAATTCATTGCACCTATTGTAACAGATATGGACTTGTTGACAAAATTACTTTTTGATTCCCTAAAAATTATCAGTGGCGACGGTGCGGTATTTACCTGTCATTAGATCATCCAAAGCAAAGGTTCCAAAATGCGTGCGGTGGAGTCGGGTAACCGTGTAGCCAACTGCATCGAATGTGCGACGGATTTGCCGATTGCGACCTTCGTGCATAACTACAATCCAGACAGTGTCGTCGCCTTCATGCTGACGTTCAAGCTGGAGTTTGCTGAGCCCATCGGACAGCTGCAGGCCAAAATCGCTGATCATTTGGCGATGAAGTGGTTGTAGCGGCCGATCCAGCGTAACCTCGTACCGTTTATTTTTTTGGAAACTGGGATGAGTGAGCTGTTGCGTTAAATGACCATCATTGGTGAGTAGAATGAGGCCGGAGGAGTCTTTGTCGAGTCGTCCAACAGGTTTGAGATGATGAAAGCGCTGTGGCAGTAAGTCGTAAATGGTTTTGCTGCCCTGGCCTTGGCGGCTACAGACATAGCCGCGCGGTTTGTGTAGCAGGATGGTTTGGTGGATAGCACGTCTCAGCGGCACTTGGTCTAAGGTGACTGAATCGTCGTCAGTGACGTTTTGACCGATGTCTGGCGGCTGACCGTTAATAAGCACCCTGCCCTCTTGAATGACGTGGTCGGCAGCGCGACGGGACATACCGGTAGCTGCGGCAATAAAACGGTTTACTCGCATAAAATCATTATCACCGAAAAATAAAGCATTGGCTAGGGTCTAGACTAGAGTGCGATGCTATTAGGATCAATACCGCTTCCGGTCGGCGAAATGACATGGCCCGGAGGATGAGGTGTGGTCGGTAGCGGTGGCGTGTTTGGTGCGAGTTGGGCGGGAGCTGGCGGCGGTGTGACGGCGGAATTGATGACCTGTGGTGTGGGAGTGGGTGGTATCTGGGGAGGTGTGGGTTGCTGATGCGTTTCGTCGTCGTCAAAACCCGTAAAGCCTTCTTTTGCCAAAAGTTCGTCTAAGTTGGGGGCGCGTTCCTCGGGGTGAGATAAGGGTTTGATTACCTTTTTGTGAGCCACGGGTACGGCGTCATCATCAGTGGTGGGTTCGGGGGCTAAGCCTGGTGCGGACGATTTGGATGCCTGGGACTGTGGTTCGGGATTGGTGCCGGAGACAAGCCCCTGGATGGCATTGGACATAAAGGCATCAGTGGGATTTTGGGCATCTGCTGCCGGCGGAGTTGGTGTAACAATAGTGGGTGCTGGCGCGCTCACAATCGGAGAGGCCGCTGGCGGTGGCGTTTGGACTGTGGCCGGTGCTTCTGGTGCTGATTCGGAGGATGTCGGTGTCGACACACCTGCCTCCGCTACAGGGGTTGCATCCGGCTGGTTTACGAATTTTTCGATCTGAGCTTTGACGGTGGCCTCTTCGTCGGAGGTGGATTGGGCCTGGGGGCCTGAAGAAGGCTTGCTGTTTTCGGCGGGCGCTGGAACGCCGGTTGGTTCAGGGTCAGTGGTTGATGGGGCTGGTGGAGTGGGCGGTTCGGGGGCTGGTGATGGAGCAGGAGTAGGAGCCGGGGCTGGCCGCACAGGAGCGGTCGCCGCAGGTGCAGACGGAGCTTTTGGTTCATTTATGGCCGGTGTAGGTGGAGTGGTCGCCGTAGGCACCGTGGCTGGCGTGACCGTAGGAGGTGTAGATGTTGAGGGCGTAGTCCCAGACGCTGTAATGGTCGGCGCCGAAGTAGCTGCTTTGAGCTCAGGTGTTGGTGTGGCTGGCTTGACCGGAGCTGGCGAGGCAGGAGCCGGTGGAGTGACCGTTGGGGGTGGCGTTGGTGCAGTGGATGGCGTGGATGGTTGTGCGACTACTGTTGGGGTGGTGACGACTGGAGTCGCCGGCGCTGGTGGCGCTGCCGGCTGAGCTTGGGCTGCAACTGACGGCTGTGCGGGTTCGGGCACAGCTGTGGGTGTCGGCGTTGGGGCTGCAGGCATCGCTCCAGCTTCGGTTAATAACTCTTGGGCTGACTTGACAATATCTTCCAGAGTTACCTGTGATTTGACCAGATAGCGATCGGCACCTAAACTGTCGGCCCGGGTTCGGTCCTCCGCCTGGCCGAGCGCGGTCAGCATAATGACCTTAACCTCTTTGAGACCGTCGGTATTACGCAAGATATCTAGCATTTCAAACCCACTAATACGGGGCATCATGACATCGGATATGATAAGGTCAGGCTTTTCACGCTTGGCAACTACCAAAGCTTCTTCTCCATCCATGGCAGAAACGATGGTGTAACCCTCGGCTTGCAGACGTGCTTCGTAGATCTCTCGCAGATTGTTATCGTCTTCGACCAGTAGAATTTTAGCCATTGTTTGGTTTGCCCCTTACTATGTTGTCAAGCTTATGGTTAAACACATTGTATCATGATTTCGCCGCTGGCAAGCCCGTTGGTCTCGATAGAGTCTGACTGGCTTCGGCAGCCTGTAGCTCGGCGGCGCGGGCCGACGCAAGTCTGGGCAGATTAATAAAGAATGTGCTCCCCGCCCCTACTTCGCTTTCTACCCAGATACGGCCGTGGTAGAGTTCGACAATTTTGCGGCTAATAAAGAGTCCGAGGCCCGTGCCGCCTATGGTGCGAGTAGCCGAACTGTCAACACGGTAGAATTTTTGGAACAGATGAGGAATGTCTTCGGCGGGTATGCCGGCACCGGTGTCGCGGATGTATATTTGCACCACTTCAGTGTTGGCGGTTAGGCCGATGGTCACCTTGCCCGAGTCGGTATACTTGCAGGCATTGTCAAAAAGGTTGGTTATGACTTCACGCATGCGTTCGGGGTCGACATGTGTGTAATACAGGGGCTTTACGATGTGCTGGCTGGCCGCATCCTTGGTGGTTGCGTCGATGGTCTCATCCGCCCCGCCAATAACGAATTCTGCCAGTAAACCTTTTTTTTCGGCGGCGAATTTGAGATCGTCGGATAATTGCTGCATAAAGGCGCCCATCTCGACGACAGTAGGGTGGTTACTCAGACGGCCATCTTCGGCCTTGGACGAGGTTAGCAGGTCCTGAAATAGTTTGCCTAGATGCTGCGTGGAGGCGTGGGCCTTATCTAGAAAACCGCGGGCTCGTGTGTCGATGGTGCTGACTTTATCATTCAGGGCTAGTGCTAAATAGCCTTCTATGGCGGCGACCGGCGTGCGCATTTCGTGGCTGGCGGTGCTAATGAATTCGGCGCGCTGTTTTTCGGCGACGCGTTCTTCGCTGACGTCACGTACGACGGCAACGGCGCCTCGCGGTGTAGGCTCATTGCCGATGAGTACGGGCGATACCGAGAGCGAAATAGTGATCTCCTTGCCTTCCCGGCCAACCAGCTGGAGGGTTTGTTTGATATGTTCTTTGAGAGAAATGGCAGTGGTAAATGGGTCTTGTTCTTGGTCTTCCAGTTCTGCCCCGTCTTCTTTGCGCAGCTTAAGGACCAGACGGGCGTCGATATTGATTGCTTCATTTATTGGCCACTGGGTCATGGCGGCTGCTGCGGGATTGATGAGGGTAATCTTGCCGGTTGTATCGGTCATGACGATCCCGTCCGAAATGGACTGAATGAGGATTTCGGATTGCTGTCGGTTGCTTTGGAGCATACCGGATAGCTGACTGACTTTTTGTTCCTCGATACTAGTAAAACGTTGTTTCCAAAAAAAATAGGCCAAAAATGCCAGGATAATCGCCGACACCGCCAATAACCACATTGGCCGTGTCACTTTAGTAAGATCCAGACCGCTCATAAGCATGATATATACGAATACCAGGTACACCGACCCAATCAGTGTAGGAAGACCGTAGATGCCACTAAAGAAAATGCCAGATAGCCAAGCGCAAATGTAGAGCAGTACACCCTGTGCCGGATCGGCCACCGCTAAACTGCTGAGCAACCCATAGGTAAAAAGCATCGCACCTATAAGCGTGGCAAATGGCCAGCTGTACCGCGCCAGCATCCAAAAAACAGTCACTAAATATAGGAATGTGACGCCCATCCATACGAGGCTCATAGCGCCTACTTCGAAAAGGCCGGTGTATTGACTGAAAGGGCCGATAAAGCGAGCTGCCAGGTTGAGCGTGCCAAATAGCAGCGTAAATCCGAGCATAGTACCCCAAAATACGCGATACCAAAACTTGCTTACCTGGTATTGAAAAAACTCTAGCGCCATCTTGCCTCTAGTTTACTGCTTATGCTTGTGGAATACCAGTTTTGGCGAACTGTGTTTTGGCATGTTGGGCGGGGTGTGCACGCATGCGCACAACAGATTTTTTTCTTGATCCTGAATGGCTAGTCTACCACGTAGATCATAAATTGAGCGGAGATTAAGACGATGAAAGAGTTTTATTGTGGGGCTGGTCAGGCAATTGACTTGATGGCGGATTTACATGAGGTAGGCCAGAGGGCGCTAGAGATATCGGCTGATCGTTATTCTAGCGGCTGGCCCAATTACCAAGGCGGAACGGAGCTAAAACTAGGCCATAATAATGCCCGTCATAACCGGATGATGGGCTACAATGCAGCTCGACTACTTGGCCATTTGGGCTTTGGTGAACTTGACCAGACAGTTGGTCGTATAATCGGCGAAGCCCATGATATTCAGCAGCTAAAAGGTCGTGGCGAGGACGAACGTATTAGTGCCGAGTGGCTGGAGCGCGAATTCCGTAATGTTAATGTAGATGTCGATGTCGCCCGCCGCTCTGCCCGTGTTATTTTGGGTACACTGCCGCTCTTTGATGCCGACGGGAATTTGGTCAACCAGACTATTAATATGATGGAATTTGAATCAGCGGCGGACGAAGAATTTAGTAAAGCGGTTGTGTCGGCTGATCTGAGCGAACTCTACACACCTTTCCAGCCTCTGATTTGCGTAGGATTATACATGCAAAAGCACCGGCTTGACGTTGATCAGACGCCACCGTTAACAGAGCTTCGTGATTTTATGGCCGCTAATTTGCGATTGTTAACTAACTACACTTATCCTCATCAACAAGCGGAAGCTGTTTTTGCTACTCATAAGTACGAGGCATTGCGTTATGCTAGTTTTATATTTGACCAGGCTAATAACGACCGAATTGAAGACTGGGAGCATGTCAGGTCTGCCGCCCAGTATTTTTGGCGACAGCCCGACCTGCCGCCAAGCCGATTATGGGATCTTGCACGGAACCAATAATTATGTTGAGGTAAATGATAGTATATGGTAAAAAAGAATGATATGTTTGGCGCAGAACAAAAGGTGCGGACTTACCTTTCTAAATTGGGTCTCCCAAAGGATATAACTGACCTGTATCTAGCTCTCCTGGCATATGGCCCTCAGACATTTTCCGAATTATCGAGACATTCTGGCGTAGAGCGCACTCGTGTCTATCGCCTATTGGACGAAATGACCGCTCACCATTTGATAGAAGTCCAATCCCGGTACCGGCGTAGTATTATTCTGGCAGCGCCTATAGATAATCTGGAAATTCTGCTAACGAAAAAGGAGCAGGAGCTGCGCGATCTGCAGAAGGATTTACAGGACCTGCAGGAGGCGCTGCGTCATAATTCGCTACAATTGCCCGCAACTAGAATTCAGGCATATCACGGCCTTGATGGCTTAAAACAGATGTTCTGGAATCAAACCCGTTCGAAGAGTCCCGAAATGCTTTCTATTTTGTATGAGAATATGCAGAGCCGGACTAATTTAGCGTTTTTTGAGCGGTGGGTTGAGAGTTTGGAGCGCAAAAGCGCCACCTCACGCAGTGTGATTAGTGAAAATTTTCTGCGTACACAACAGGAATGGTATCGAACACACGACAATAAACGACTTTCCCGCTGGGAAGGACGATATGTGCCGGACAAGTTATTCACCATTACCCATTCGACTATTATCTATGACGATGTTACCTCGTATTACAACTGGAAGGACGGCGAGGTTTTTGGAATTGAAATCCATAACCAGGAAATTACGGATGCCCAACGCCAGTTTTTTGAAATGCTGTGGAATTTGGGTATTAAAGTTGACAAACTGACGTTCGAGTCCCCTGACGTGTAAGCTATACTAAGGGGCGCTTACGCTTCCTTTTGTGTTTTTGTATCTGTTATGTTATTATTTATTGGTCATTTTTGGCAAAAATGGCCCCTTCGTCTAGCGGTTCAGGATATTTGGTTCTCATCCAAAAGATCGCGGGTTCGAATCCCGCAGGGGTCACCACGAAATTATTCAACTCTCAACAGAGGTAAAAAGTTCCAGGAAATATTCGCTGGAACTTTTTATTTATTTTCCACCTCTGTTACTTTGGGTTCGATTCCCCGCGGGTGAGAAACGCCTCTAATTTTTTGAGGCCGATGCGCCGCAAAGAGTATTTCACCTGTTCTCCTTTATCCATCTCGCCCCAAGTCTTATCTTGGCCGTCTGGAATGAATATCCCGTCGGTGCCATACCCATTGTCTCCTCTGATTTCTGTTGTGATTGTGCCTTTCATGATACCGTCAAAGATGTGCAGACCCTTTTCGTCGTGGTAGCCAAAGCAAGTTTGGGCATGCGCTACTCGAGTCTCATAGTTATCGAGTAATTTACAAATGCCCTCTACTTTTAATTCTTGCAGGAACCATTTTATGAGCGGGCCGGGTAATTTGCCTAGCGCCTCAAAGCGAAGCGAGAAATCCTCTACTAATACTGGGCGTTGTAGTTGGCGGTAGGCTTCTTCCGCCTTAATTCGTACGACTTCATGCGGGTCGAGTGACTGGATTTCGGGCAGATCAAGTTGGTTGTGAGTAACCGGATGTCCGAGATGCCATGAGATTTCTTCGGCCTTTTTGGCATGGCTGGTAATAAAAGTGATTTCCCTCATAGTTATACTTCCGGCTGAAATTTATTTCGGCTCCAGTGCCACAATACAGGGTGAACTTGTGAGGGGTTGATCCCGCTATCTTTTAAGAGTTCTTTCCAGGCGAGCTCAACTTGTAATGAAGTTGCTCCAACGGGGGCTATTCCGAGTTTGGCACTACTTTGCAATACGTGGGTATCCGGGATGATGGAAATGGCCTGTGCGTTTTTGAACTCAACGTCTGTATAGAGCGATAGGATGAACGGCCAATAATTTGAAAGCTTCGGCCCGCTGAGATTCGGAAAACGTTTCCGATGTGTTTTCTGTAAAAGCTCGATCAATTTGCTCGCATCACTATCTGCTTCTTTGATTAGTTCCCGCGGGTCGTCGTGGTAATAATCGTGAAGAGTTTTGGCAATGGTTGTCCAAATGAGAACGTGTTTGTTCGGCTGCAAAGCAAGTTTGTGCTTTACTAGATCGGCACGGACCTGCTCTATGGGTGTATTTGCTAGCTCTTCCGGAAAGAATACATATCTGGTTGCTTCATCTTCCCACGAGGCAAGTGCTGCTGCCCAGAGTGCTGGCGAGTTGCGCTGAAAGTTAATACAAACTGGCAAAGTGAAGTAGAGGTAGTTTTCGCGGCTTTCTAGAGGCAACCCAGGATTAACTTCATGTTTTTCTAATGCGGGAATGAGACCTTGCTCATACATAGCAAGTAGGCGCTTTACTTTTTCGAGATGCATGTACCTAGTTTACAACTTTAGAATGTATTGTATCTAGGAATTCGGTTTAATAGGTAAAAGATTATGGACATCTAATTGTTGCATAACTCCGCGCAGAAGATAGTTATTGGAGAATCGCAGGACATATTTTAGTTTGTAGTTTGGATGTACCATGATAAATTTCTGATCACGCAACTTCTTAACTGCTCGTGATGCGGCTACTCTGGCCGAGTCTGTCTTGCCGAAAAGATGCTGTATGTCGGAGACTTGAAATGGTGATCTATCCATGGCTATCAAAAGTATTTCATGCTCGATGTCGGTAATCTGCTTTTTTTCTTTAGCCAGCTTGAGCGCAGGAATGATTATATTTTGTTTGGCAAATCCCGCATCTAAAAGCTTCTCAATTTTCTCAATCTCAACTTTTATACCGCCAAGAACATACTCGCACCACTCTAAAGAGCCTTTTTCATCGCCTCTATCTGCACGAGCCAGCTTATCATAGTATTTTTGTCGATCCATGCAGAAAATAGCCGATGGATTGAGTAGCCGAAAGCCTTTATCGTCAATAAATCCTTGCTTTGTTAGCATGGCATAGGTAATAAGGCGAACAGTACGCCCGTTGCCGTTATCAAAAGGGTGTATGGCGGTGAAATGGTGGTGTGCGATGGCTGTTTTAAGGAGATCATATTGTGGTTCATTGGGTGTATTTACAAACTTAATAAGCTCCTCCATTAAATGAGGTACCTGAACATGTGCGGGTGGCTTGTGATTGCTTTTAGTAATTTCGACGTCAGCAGTACGATACTTGCCTGGCTTTTTACTGCCATCTCGCTTGAGATCCTTTACAACAATCTTATGAATTTCGCAGATGAAGGCTCTATCTATTGGGGTATTGGCGATGTTGTCTTCTATGAACCCAATCGCATGCTGGATATTGCGCAGCTCAAGTAGGGACTCGTCGTCTGTGCCCCCGTCGCCTTCAATTGTATTCTCGACGACACTCATAATAGTCGTGCGGTTGCCTTCTATTCGGGCAGAGGTGAGACTTTCAAGCTGATGCATGATGTCTTTAAGGTCGAAAAATAGCCATGCTGGAGTAGAGCCTTTAAGATCACGATCTCTAAGATGCTCTAAGTCAAAAATCAACTGAGTCAAGCGAGATTGAAATTGAGGTTGTGGGAGTGAAGGCTTCTTCATACGCTTAAGTGTAACACAATGTTAATAATAGTGTAACATCTTATGTTATATTACATCTGTTATAATGATATCAATCTACATACAGACCGTAACATTATGTTACGATATCTAATTCAATAAGTCGTAGATTGATGCGCTCTAAGCCTGGCCACAAAGAGTTCCACATTTGGGACGTCTGGCTCACCAAGTTGAATTTATCGTATTTTCTGGAACACCTTCCAGATAACAAAAAGCTTCTGCTATGCAGGGGCTTTTTGTTTGTGTGCCCCTCCACCTCCGTTAATATGTTTCGACTCTCGTTGGGCGTATGTCTTATAATAAAATGATGCGTACAGATATAATTCAAACTCGTGGATACGACCCTAATATTTCTGGAGACGAGCTCTCCCTTAAAATAGCCAGCTACCCCGCAACTGCCCGATATCTTGCAGAAAGATTGAAGAAAGAAGGTGACGTTGTGTGCGAATTGTGTTGTGGCGTTGGAGTTAGCCTGATTGAGCTCTCGAAGACTTTTAACAAGGTACTTGGAATAGATATCGACTCCAAGATCGTTGAAGACTGCCGAAAGAATCTTGAGCAAGCGAAGATCGCAAATTACGAAGTGTTGTGTGGAGATATCAGCGATAGAGAGCTTCTGGGTAAAATAAGGGCGGATATCGTTCTGTATGATATTCCATACTGGAGTACTCATGCTGGCCAGGTTGATCCTGAAAGACAAAACCCTGATCTGCGGAACCTCATTACTAATATCCGAGAATTGATAACAGATAAAATCGTTATTTACGCACCCACACATATGACGTATGAAAAGGTTGTCGCAGCACTTGGCCCGTGTGAATACATTGAGGTGTTTACGAATGGCAAGCATGATCGTAACTTCATTTTCCTTGGCGGCCTTGTTCGGCATGTGGGCACAACTAGAGTTGAAGTTTAGGAGTTCAATCATAGTTAATTCCTAGTTCTTCAAGCTGCTCGTCCATTTTCTCTAAACACGCCCAGAGATGTTTCCAAGTAGGGGTCAACGAGGTCACCATTGCAATTATTACATCATAAAGAACTCTGTAAGATAGAGTTCTTTTGTTTTGGGGCTATCTTACTCTCGTCAAGATATAATAGTCTGTATGAAAGATATCCTCGGCCTCAAACAAGCAGTCCAAGCACAATTCGATAAGCGTTCACACATTGCACACGGAGCTGACCACGCATTTCGTGTTGCACAGATTGCTAAACATATTGCCCTACAAGAAAATTATTCCGATCCTGAAGTAGCAGAAGTCGCTGGCCTTCTGCATGATATGGGGCGAACAGTGCAGGAAGAAGAGAAAGATCATGGCCCGGCCGGGGTGCCAATGGCCAGCGAGATGCTCGATAGGTACACGGACTACGACGAGGAAACGAAACAGCAGATTCTAGACGCGATTCGGGATCACAGTGCGTTCAAGGCTGAGGGCGAGCTTACGCATATCTTGCAAGACGCAGATAAGCTTGATGGCTTGGGCGCTGTCGGTCTGATGCGTGCCTATACTTCAAAATATTCCTTGCCAGCATATGATCCCGCCGATATTGCACCAAGTAAGGGCGGGCGCAATACCACTATTACCGAATTCGTCAAATTGTTCACTCATCTTTTCCAAGCACTCCCATAATTGTTTCCAAGTAGGGAGCGGTGAGGTCACCAAGTAGAATTTATTATATTTCAGGAAACTCTCAACAGAGTTACAAAAATCCTTCAATGTGCTTCCCCGCCATGATTAAGAGCGTCGGCAAGATATAGCGGGGGGTTACAATTCGATCGAATATTCTGCAAAGAATGGTTCGTGCTCACTCAGGACTTGCTGAATGACCTCTATGGTGCCGGTGATAAGCTAAATTCCCTTATGGTCCTATCCTCTAAATGAATCTTGCCGCTGAAAAGTGAGTACTGCCCGGTTCCAGTGTCGCTGTGGGCGTACGCCTACTTTATTCTTTGATCTCGATTGGAACGCCCATGAATCTGCCAAATTCAGCTACGGCTTTTTCAATTGCCCTATGCTGTTCGGTAGTAAATGGGGTAAACGGTTGTAGAACTACGACTGTTTTCTTGGTTTTTAAGATGCGTTTCCACATACCCACCGCACGGCCGTCAATAATGATATTGGGGTTAATGCCGTACGACACTTGTTTTATGTCGTCGGTTTGCATGACTGCCCTGCGATCGGCGTATGCGACCGTGTATTCATCAAAGGCTGGCAGTAGCAAGGCCTTGGTGTTATCTAGGGCGGGGACGGTCTTATGTGGTTTAAAAAAGTATTCCTGGCCGTGAAAGACTTCGCTGATAAGCTGATCTTTGCTGGCTTCCAGAGCCCTCTTACATTCGGCTACGGTCGCGCCAGTCCACCAAACAAAATCGCGGAGTGTTGCCGGTCCGTGGCTTTGAAAATAGCGCTGAGCGAGTATGAAAAAAGCTTCTTCGTCGTTACCTGGTGTGTTATTTTTTGCGGCCCATGATGCTAGGAGGGCTAGTGTTTGCTGTTTGCCGTGGCGTGGTCCAATACACAATACACCTTCTTGCCCCCAATATTTAAAAATGAGCATACCCCGGCCATCTGATGTGTCCACTCCGCCGGCCGCAAGGTCCTTGGTTAGCTCGCTGCGTATTTTGGGGCCTTCGGCCAACGATTTTTCAAGAATGGGTCGCGCTTTATTAAACAAGTCTTCGGTAAGCCCGTATTTGCGGTAAACGCTGGCGCTCTTTTTATTTTGACGTGGGCCCAGCAGCTGCGTAGTCCATAGTGCATCTTCGGCTGGCATAAAATGAATGGTCGATCGCATAGGCCAGGCTCTGGCGATCGATCTGTCAGCCAAGGCACTTTCCACGCCTGCCTCGGTTGCGCCGGGTAGTCTTAGACCAACCGCATAGAGTGAGGACAGCACTTCCTGCGCCTGAATTCCGCCTAGCCATGTCGCCACGTCGTGCGGCGTTTTTAGGTCTGAATGAATCAAACGTTGGTTATAGAGGCGCAAAGTAAGTAATTCGGTTTCGGTCACATCGCTAGTATGAGCCTCGGGTGGAGATAAAAGCAAGAGAATACCTGCCTTTTCGCTCGGCTAGGGCCGTCGTCTCTGGATTACTATTTTGTTTGCAGAAAGCTTGCGACGGTAGTTGACTTTTGCGTATGCGCACCAAATAATTAAGCAAAAGCATTAATTTTTACAGACTAGAGTGATCAGAAAAGGCGTCAAGAAGGTGATAGTGGTCCATTCCTCTAAAAGAAATAAGGTCATTGCTCTTATTGTGGTGGGATTGGCGTTGATTGTGGGTTTTTGGGTCTTTATGTCCCGGGCGGCTAGCTTTTTTGTTAGCATAACTCCCGAAAGCTCCACGCTGAGCGGTAATGCTAAATTGGTTTCCGAAGCGGATGGCAGCAAGGCACTGCAGTTTAATGCTCCGGTAACGCCTCCGCCCACAACCCCACCTACGACACCCCCAACCAATGGAGAGCAGACTTGCCCGCCCTATCCTGCTTTTCCTGACAAGAATTGTACTGGGGCACCGGATGAAAACAAGCTTCCTATAGTAAACGGTGATGTTACCTTGTCCGCCGCAGGCATGGTATATGAGGGCAAGCACGTCAAGGGAACGATTTATGTGCGCGCCAATAACATAACCATAAAACGAACGTGGGTAGATGGAGGTATTCAAATTCGTGGATGGGAAGGCGTAAAAGGTCTTGTCGTAGAAGATGCTACCATTGGCTACGGGTATGGGGACGATGGGATTGCCTTCTCGGACTACACGTGTCGTCGCTGTGACATCAGCGGCTTTAGTGACGGCGCAAAGATAAATGGAAACGTTCTTATTGAAGATTCATGGATTCATAACTTAAATATCAGACCGAATGATCATGCCGACGGCCTACAGAACAACAACGGTAGTGGTAATGTGACTATTCGACATTCAAGTATTGATGGTGGTAACAATGCAGCTATCTTTATAGCTGACACTCCGTCCGGTACCATGTTGATCGAGAATAACTATATGTATGGCGGTAACTACACTCTTCAGCTTTTGGACAATGCCGGATATGCGGCGACGGTCCGAGGCAACTACATCGCTCGGGATTCATATGCCTTTGGTCCGCACCGTCTTCACCAGGACCCGGCTAAGGTAATTTGGGAAAATAACTACCTGGTCGACGATGATGCTAGTTATGATGGAGTCAATCTCACTAACAAAACTTTGTTAGCCAGATAGCAGCTACTAGTATTCAAATTTTTATTAATAGTTCCTAAGGAGAAATACTTTAGGAGCTATTAATTAAGCTTGTTGATCAAGAGGTTCCAGGTCGCGCAGTTGGTCAATAAGCTTGGTGAGATTTTCGTCGATCTCAGTTACGGGAGCGTAGATGTCGCCAACCCAGGAATGATAGGAATATGTTAGGCCACCACCTGGGCGGGGTGTTGGGGTGGGTCCGCGGTGCTCGAGCTTTGCCCTAAAGAGTTGTTCGCCGTTTGCCACATAAGCCTCACCTGGATTGAATCCGACCCTTTTCCGAACAACGCTTACGCCCGCACCTTCGGTTAGTCGATTGGTCTCCGGGGAGATGTCGGCACGGGTGAGGTCGAAGCGCCAGAGCAGCTCGTAAAAGCGGTTGTAGTGGGGATGGATAATAATGCGGTCCGTTCGCATAACCAAGTCTAGGTGAGGAACGGAGATCGGCTTACCTCCCAGTCCCAAACCCCTAAAACTACCCCATGTTATACCCTCTTCTCCCGCCATGCGTTCCCGATTGTATTCGGGAGTTAAATCAATGGCCCGGTCTTCAAAAATGGTGTGTAGCCGGACGATTTCGGCGGCTGCATGAGCGACGGTTTCTATGGCTGGTCGTTCGATGCCGGAGCCGGATGGAGCTGATTCTGGAAACTGTACCATATGCCACAAGACTATACGCGTGCTCGCCGGGATAGTCAAAAAGGTCTGTCTTGGGTCCACGCGGTGTAGTGTAATTTACTATTTTTAGGCTTTTTGGCTGATGTTGATGTACCATTGACGCATGTTTAATCCAAATTTATCTTCTACACTTCCTGATTTTATAGACGCCAATCCGGTATTTGGTATGGATGCGGCCCGGCGCATGGCTGTTCCGGCGGCTGTTGTTCTGGCGCTGAGCGGTTGTGGTGCCCCTTATGAGGGCCCAGTCTGCGGCGGTATTAGTGTCGAGCTAAAGTCAGACAAAAAAACTGTTGGCATGAAGGCGCTTGTCAGTAATGAGACGAGGAATGGAGTGTGGAAGCCAGAGAGGTATGATTTTAGCTTCGGCGACGGTAGCAGAGACGACGAAAACGACAGTACCGAAGACCATACTTACAAGCCGGATAAGCAGAGCAAGGTCTACGCCATTGGAGCGAGAATGATCGTAGATGTCCTACAGAATAATGAATGGGTAAAAGATGGTGCTAGCGTATCCTGCCCCGGCACAACGATCACCATCCCTGGTACGGAAGCCCTGGCCCCTACGACAAAACCAGTAACTACCACTACGACTCCCCCAAAGAAGCGCTAACCTGCCGAGGGGCTCTATTTATGGTACGGCTGACCAGCGCTGATGGTGCTCGCCCGGTATAGGGCTTCGACTAGAATGACCATTGCCAGATCATGCGGAAATGTTAGACGTGACAGTCCTAGCTGCATGTCAGCATTTTGGATGATCTGTTGGGGTAGACCCTCTGGTCCACCGATCATTAAACAGACCTCGCGAGCTTCCAGGGCACGCTTTTCTAGAAAGCCAGCTAGTTCGGTGCTGGTTAACTGTTTGCCGTCAATAACCAGTGCGATTTTGTACGCATGGCCAGCAGTTTGCTCTAAATGCGTCGCATCGTAGGCCCATTTATCGGACACATGCGTTACGCGAACTGCATGGTAGCGGTTTAGTCGGGCCAGGTATTCTTGCCAGCCGAGTTTGGCATACGGCAATTTGGGTTCGCCCACGGTGACAATGTGTAATTTCATAGTTCTATGATGGCGATATTGTGTTGAACGCGCAAGCGTTTGATTTGTTTTTGAACAAAAAAATCACGGATGGCGCGTTCGACACCAGGCAGTGTGGGCCGCTGGTAGTCGTCAATGAGGATGGTGCCGCCAGGACTCATCTTGGGCCAAACCAGTCTAAGTGAACTGATAATAGACCCGTAAAAATCGCCGTCTAAAAAAGCGAAGGCTATGGGGCTGGGGACGACGTCGGCTGATAGCCGATCGAACCAGCCCTTGTGAATGATCGGTGGTTGCAGATGGGCGGTATGAAATTGGTTGAGAAACTCTTTTTTGCTGACGTAGAGTTTGCCGGCTTCAAAATCCACGCCGGCGGCATTATTGTCATGAACGGTTTTTTCGGGCAATCCGTCGAACGAATCGTAAACGTGAAATGATCGCTTGTTTGATTGTCCTTGCTCATCTAAAACCCGGCGGATAAACAGACTAGTCGTGCCGGCGTAGCAACCGAATTCCACTACTGCACCTGGGGTTTGAATTTTGAGGGTGGTTTCCAGTTGGTCACAGACTACAGCCAGCCCTTCCCTGGTGATTTGGTCGGAAATAATCGGCTGGCCGCGGAATATGCGCCGAGGGTCGCCTTTCTTTGGCTGGTGGTCGGTAAACCTATCGTGCATTTCAAGGGCTATTATACGATACGGGCCGCGGGTAGCTCGTCCCAATTTGAAACATAGCGCGGCGAACCGATCTTGCGGCGTGGCTGCCAACTGCTGCTTAGGTCTTGGGCGGCAAAGTAGATTTTGCCGCGGCCGTAGCGATTGTTTATGCGGTCGATCGCCTTCATGCGTGCTTGTGTCCGGTCGTGACCGGCTGGCGTTACCTGACCTAATAAATCGATCTGCATCGCATCCTGGGGGATAAGATCGTGCAAAAAGACAATCAGCTGGTGATACTGTTGTTTGTTGCTGTAGATTTCGCCCAGGCGTTCTACTAAAAGACTGATGATCTTGCCGGTGTCGTTGGTGGGCATAGACAGGCGGATGTCGCATTTCCATTTGCGATAACCGGGCTTGTGGCGATTGGTGCTGGTGTAAATGCCAATGCGTCGGGCTAGTAATTTTTGTTCGCGCAGCTGAAACGCGGCGCGGGCAGCCAGGCTGGCGATGGCTGCCTCCAGGACATAAGCTTTGGTAGTGTCTTCGCCGAATGTGCGGCCGCGCATAATACTTTTGGCAGGTGCGTGTTCCCGCGTCAGAGGAAAGCAACTGACTCCTTGCAGCTCGGTAATCATCTGGCGACCCGTAATTCCCATTAGTTGTTGGGCGCGTTTGGGTGACATATTGCTCAAGCTCCAAGCGGTACTAATGCCGTCAGCCCGCAACTTGGGCGACAGCTTCCGGCCTACGCCCCAGATATGTTCGATAGGAATCCGTTGCATAATATCGGTTTTTTGTTCAGGCGATAGGTCGATAAAACTAAACGCGCCGCCGTGTTCAGGGTTTCGTTTGGCTATTTCTGAGGCCAGTTTAGCAAGCGTTTTGCTGGTAGCGATGCCGATCGACACTGGTACACCTATATCCTTTAAGATGATTTCCCGGACCTTGCGTCCCCAGGCGGTGTAGTCGGTAATCGGCAGTCTGCTGATATCCAAAAAAGATTCGTCAACCGAATAGATTTCGATTCGCGGTGTAATGGTTGTGAGTAAAGAAATAGTTCGTTTACTGATGTCGCCGTACAGTTCAAAGTTGGCGGAAAATTGGGTTATGCGATTTTTCTCGAAAACGTCTTTATATTTAAAGGCGGCTGCGGCCATGGGAATACCAAGCTCTTTTGCTTCGTTGCTGCGCGCTACAACACAGCCGTCGTTACTGGAAAGAACGACTACCGGCTTGCCTTCCAGATCTGGTCGAAATAACCGTTCGCAACTGACAAAAAAGTTGTTGCAATCTATTAATACAAAAATGCTATTTTGGCCCACGCTGGTTGACCTTTCGGTGTTGATGAATGGTGGCGGTGATGACACCCCAAATTTGCGCTTCCTGAGGCATTTTCTTGTAGGTCGATATGCTGAATTCGCCACTTTGGTCGTTCCACCACATGACCGTGTCGGTGGCGCGGGGGTCCAATGCACGATCTACGAGGGCGATGTCGCCCTCGAAAACGCCGCTTTTCTCCCAATCGCTGCCTTGCACCCTAAAAAAGTACGTGCTGGCAGTATGCTCAATCAATAGTTGATTAAGGTCGAGTCCGCGCAGACTGGTATCGATACCCGGATTCGGAAAGCCGGTATGAATCGACACGCCAGTCGGTTCTGGTTGGTCGTGTTCCGCCATGGTGGTACTATTGTACGCCTACTTGATGGTGGATAGAAATGCCACCAGCTCGCGTGGTGTGATTTCGGCCTTGACCAGGTAGCCATCGGCTCGTTGTTCGATATCGGCGCGGATGTCTTCCCGTTGTTCTAGATTGGTGGTGATAATGATCTTGGCGCGTAGCTGCGGTGTTTCGGCAGGATTGCGCAGATGACGCAGTACTTCGATTCCGGTGATGGTGGGTACCATTAAGTCCAGCAGAATAATGTCGAACTGGTCGGTCTGGGCCAGGCGCAACCCCTCCTGCCCGTCTACTTCGACCGTGACTTCATAGCCGGCCTTGGTAAGCGCACGAACATATAATTCGCTAATAAAATATTCGTCCTCGACACAGAGGATTTTTTTACCGATAGGATTAGGTGAAGTAAAAACTTGTGACATAGTGTTATCTCCGATACATTGAGTGGTTTTTGATCCAGCCGTGAGCGGTGCGGACGATGCCGGATTGCTCGTTCTTTTTTTCGTCTTCCAGTTTGGCGTATGGAACAAGGGTGAATCCAAAGGTGCTCCCGCCGCCTTCTTTGGATCGTACCCAAATGTTGCCGCCGTGAGCGCTAATAATGGTTTTAGAGAGGTACAGGCCCATGCCCGTGCCGCCCACTTGCGTTCGGTTACGGTAATCACGATAGAATTTATCGAACAGATTGCCTACGGCACTTTCGGGAATGCCTACGCCAAAATCCTGCACCGTGGTTTCCACCAGCCCGCTGGTGGTCAGGTAGGATTTGATGACGATTTCGCTGTTTTCTTTGCTGTATTTTATGGCGTTGTCTACCAGATTGTTAATGACTTCGTAGATGCTGGCGGCATCGGCCCCAACTGTTGGTAGCTTGTCGTCGACTTTTATCTTCAGGCTAATGCCGCGAACCTTAGCCCGCAGCGCCATATCGTTAACGGCAGATTGCAACAGTGGCGCCCACTGTTCTTCGCGCAGTTTTAGAACGAGCTGATCATTTTCAAATCGCGACACGTTTAGGACGTTGCCTACGAATCCGGTTAGCTGCTGGGCGGTAGCCTTCATCTTGGTCAGGTAGCCGGATAACTCGGGGTCGAGCTTGCCCGATAGCTCTTCTTCGAAAACATCGATGTAGCCGCGCAGTAGTGTTAATGGCGTACGCAGTTCGTGTACGGCTAGCGCCAAAAAGCTCATCGCCTGTTCATCCTGCGAATATTGACGGGTTCGATCAAAGAGTGTCAGGATTAACTCAAAGCCATCGGGGTTGCTTTTGTTGTAGTAGGCTACCAGGTCGAAGAGTTTGGTTTCTTTTTGATCTGGTAGGTTAAGACGAACGCGTTCCCAGGTGCTGGTAGAGGTTACCTTGTTTTCGCGGGCTTTTTCCAGCCATGAATCGAATGTGCGGTTGGTACTAAAGAGCATGTCGAGCACCAGATACATATTTTGGCCGGCGGCGTCTTCGATCGCTTTACCGGTGTATCTAGAAAAAGCCTCATTAACAAAAACGACATTCAGATCTTTATCTAGGACCGCCACGGGCATCGGCAAATTGGTGCCAATAAATTCGGCCCGTAGGTCTGGTTTTTTGTTCTTGGCGATTTTTTCGATGTTGTCGGCAACGCTAGCCAGCTGATAGATGCGGCCTATAAGCGCGGTAACCAGCTCATGGCCCAGCCGCAGATGTTTTAGATCGGGCGCCTTGACATCGCCAGTGTCAGGGGCGATATGTAGGATCGCCTGCCAAATGAGTTTGGTCGGCTGCACGATGTAATTGGCACTGATCCAAGGAAGGACGGTGATAGTTAGAAAGGAGAGGCCAGCGACTGCCACAATAAATTCCATCCCCTTTAGCTGCAAGAAGTGTTCAACAATCCACCAATCTAGAACGATAAGAGCATTATTAAGTAGTAATATACCCAGAAGTCTGAAGCGGATTTGCGAGATGAATTTTTGCAGATGATCCATGACTATTTGTATGAGACGCGGCTGGCGCTGCCTACTACCGAAATCCAGGTTTGGCCGGGGTTGAGTTTGAGCTCTGCCCCGTTAGCGTCGGTAAATGTAAATTGCGTGTTGTTGTCGGTCTTGTGCCATGTGCCTTTTGTAACAATGCCGTCCTGGAAAATAAAAACTTCGCCGCTACCCAGGGTGTTGTAAGTGGTGTAGATACCCTGACTTCCCTGTGGTAGAACTAGGCCGACAACAACTTTTGGACTCAGCTGGGCTGCGCTCTTTTCGTCGGTGTGGGGTTTGCCGCCTTCGAACCGTTTGTATGTATTAGTTGCTCCGTCGTATTCGTAATGCGCATTATAGAGCGCGCCAGAAATATTGAAATCGATGGTTGTTGCGGTCGGCGCTGCGGCTTTTGCCTCTGTTTTGCGGATAAACCCTTTGTAGTTGCTGGTGAAGCCCTTTTGGGTTTGCAGTTCGCGAAGCGCGACAACACTGCTATACATGTTGTGCGGTGCAAAGCGATTACTGACGCGGTGATACGGTCCTGGATTGAAGAATTGGTCCAGATCTTTGGCGACTTTTTCCTGACGAAGCATACGCAGTGCGTCACCGCTGCCACCGACATGTGCAATGGCGGCATCAAACCCAGCCGCCCATTGGACGTAATACGGCCGAACGCTACGCACGGGACCTATGTAGTCGGGTTCGGTGTCCTGGAAAAGGGTTAGGAATCGAGTAATGCCGCCTTCAGCGATGGCCTCAAAAACAACCCCGGCTTGGTTTAGGCCGGATTGTGGCCGGGCATCAGGACTGTTTTCGATCATAACAGCCGTCACAGGGCGCTGGTTGATAGTGGGATCGGTGATGGTGAGGCCGCTTAACGTCGAGTAGAGAGGTTCGGCTTTGGGCTGCGGCTTTGGTTCTTGTTTGATTACGCTCTTTTTAGGTGGCGGATCTTTTTTGAACCATAGCTGGTAGGCCCCAAAACCAAGGCCGCTTAATGCCATAAGTAGAATGAGGATAATTATGACCCACTGTTTTTTTGTACGGGTCTTTAGCCACTGTTTAAAGCTTTTGCGCGGCGGTTTGCCGGAGTCCGGGCCCATGGTCGCCGCTTCCTCGTTTTCCAGGTAGGTATTGCCCGGTCTGGTAGCGTTTGAGGCTTGGAAGCTCTGCGGATTTTGGGCTTGCTGGTCATCTTCGGCAGCAACCTCTTCGGGTGGCCGAAAGGCCTTGGGGCGCTCCCAGTTGCCAAAAGCTTGCCGGGATTGTATTCCAGGGCGTAGGTTTCTATTTTGACCGCGGCGCGGCAAAAAATCGTGATCCATAGCCCCCATTGTAACAATGCTTGTGCTTAAAGTGCCACCCTTTTATCCTACTTTATGCCACAAGACCCATGCGTCTGAGCAGGGCCTGTGAATTGAAAGGCCTGCCGAGGAACTTCGAAATTGATATCTCGTGCTCTCTTTCGTTACCGGTGGCTAGCATCTCGTCGCGGTAACTTCTTCCGGTAAGGGGATTCAGTACTCCTTCCTGCTCAAAACGGCTAAACAGGTCGGCCTCGATTACCTCGGCGAAGGGGTAGCCATAAAAACCTGAGGCGTATGCTCTGGCAAAAGGATGTTCAAAAACATTCATGCTGTTGTCGTATTCTGCTACGGGAGCTGGCATAAACTGTTGTTTTATGCGGCGCGCGACTTGGTTGGGGCCGCCATCCTTTTGTGGGTCATAGTCTTTTGAGTGCAGATAGAGGTCGACGTTGCTCAGGTATAACATCCAAAGCATCTTGGAGGCTACCCTGAAATTTCGCTCCTTACGCATGTTTTGCAGATATTCCGGCGGCAAAGATTCGCCGGTTTTGTAATGTTTAGCTAGCCTGGCTAGGATCTCTGGCTGCCATGGCCAGTTTTCCATTATCTGTGAGGGCCCTTCTATAAAGTCCCATTTGCTCCAACAACTGTGCTGGCTGCGTAGATCCGTTTTACTCAGAGAGGAGTGTATGACGTGGCCGAATTCATGAAACATACTTTTTACGTTGTTAAAGCTAAGTAGTGAAGGTGCGTCTTTTGTGGGCCTCGGAAAGTCGGCGTGCACAAAGGTAAAATGTGGCTCGCCGATCTTGCCGCCCGCACGATCGGCAACGTACGCCGGCTTCATCCACGCTCCTGAGCGTTTTCCTTTGCGAGTGAGCCAGTCGCACCACACGGTACTAACGTGGTTGCCGTGTTCGTCAATGATGTCGTATGCTTTAACGTCCTCGTGCCAAACCGGCTGCGACGATGGGCGGAATGTTACGCCGTAGAGCTCCCCAAAGATGGCGAACATCTGTTCCTGTACATGCTCCAAGGGGAAGTATTCGCGGACATTGATCGTTTCGTCACCTGATAGTTCCTTTTTGAGCTGACTGGCATAAAAGAGATCGTTGCCACTGTCGAAGTCTATAATGTCGGGTTGGTATGGTTTACCGGTGACTTTCTCTATGAATGCAGCCAGTTCGGCGGTCTCGCGCTGCATGCCGGGTAGGCACAACTGGGTTAGTTCGTCTATAAAGTTCCGGGCATTTTCTTCGGTCTTTATCATCCTGGACTCGGTAATATATTCGGCAAAGGATGCGCGACCGAGCAGCTGCGCCATTTCTTTGCGGAGGGCCAGGATTTCGATCGCCACCGATTCATTTTCAGGCGCCAGTGTCCGCATAAGTTTGTGCATGTCGCGGCGGATTTTTTCTGATTTGCAACCGACCATAATGGCCCAGTAACTTGGCGTGTCGAGGGTAACGGCGTAGCCTTCTAGGTCGCGGCTGGCGGCTTCGTCTTTCCACGCCTCAATTTTTTCCTCGTCAACGCCATCCAGGTCGGCAACGGACTCGACGGGGAGATAGGCTTGCTCGTCTGCCTTCTTTATATTTTGTCCGTACAAAGTCTGAAGTTCGGCCAAACTGGCCTTTATTTCTTTCAGGCGTTCCTTTACCTCCGGCTCTGCATTGACGCCATTTCGTTCAAAATTGGCAATCTCGTGCGTTAGGGATCGTTTTTGGGCATCGGTCAGATCAAGTTCGGCTGCTTTTTGCTGGACATGTTTGACAGCTTCATACAGTTCGGTGTCCTGCTCGATCATGGTCGTAAGACTTGTGGTCTGCGCCGATGCCAGCTCTTCCACATCCTGCCATGCGCCGCCTAGTGTGTTCGATAAATGTCTGGCCACTGTATATACGAGGTCAAGTTCCTCTGCGGCATCTTGCATTGCCAGTACGGTGTTTTCGTACCCTCGCTCCTCATGCGGTATGGCGGCAATGGCGGCAAGCCTTTGTTCGGCCAACGACGACGCCACTTCCAGGGCGGCGGGTACATCATCTGGATTATAGCTTCCGAAATGTAATTCGTTGACAGGATGAAGTAGACTGTTTGTTTCTGACACGATATCTCCTCATAAAAACTGATCGGACTATCGTATAGGTTCGGATTTAATTTCTTCTTAATTCTGCGAATTCTACAAGGATGCGAGCATGGCGTCGATACGGCGCAGGCTGGTTTCCTTGCCCAAGACGGCCAGGGTTTCGGCCAGGCCGGGACTTGCCGGTGCCTGGGTGGTGGCAATGCGGACAAGGCTAAAGAGTACCGCAGGCTTTTGGCCTGTGGTTTCCAGTAGTGTGTTTAGGCGGTCGGTAAGATCGGCTACGCTAAAGTCACTCGTTTCAATTGCGGCCCTGGCCTGCTCAAGCAGGTTTTTTAATTCTGTGGACTCCAGTTTTTTGAGCTGTTTGTGGCTGCCGATCAGTGCCGGGTCTACAGGTAAATCAATAAAGAAAAAACGGGTTAGCTGCGGCAGCTCGGCAAAATATTTTAGGCGTTCCTGCACCAGGCCTAATACGGCTTTCCGGTAGTTTTCATCGTAGGTATCGGCCTCGCCGGGCAGGAATTGTTGGGCTTGTTGGTACAGATCGTCGATGGCTAGTCCCCGGATGTAGTGGCCATTGATCCAGGTTAGGCGTTGCTCGTCAAAGCGCGCACCGCTGCGCTGCACATGGTCGAGCGAAAATTTTTCGATTAGTTCTGGGGCGGTAAAAATTTCTTGGGTGGTGCCGTCATTCCAGCCTAGTGTGGCAATGAAGCTGACCAGTGCTTGGGGTAGAAAGCCATCACGAACGTAGTCCAGGACGTCCTTTGCGCCGTCTCGTTTGCTTAGTTTTTTGTTACCGTCCGGACCCATAATATGTGGCACGGTGGCTATGGCGGGCCGTTCGATACCGAGTGCTTCGTATAGATTCAGGTAGTTTGGTGTACTGGCGATGAACTCCTGGCCGCGGATGATATGGGTAATTTCCATTTCAGCATCGTCCACGATGTGGGCGAAGTTGTAGGTCGGGTAGCCGTCCGATTTAATCAGAACGATATCGTCGATTACCTCTGGACCGGTATGCAGATCGCCCATAACTTCGTC
This sequence comes from Saccharimonadales bacterium (SeqCode), assembly GCA_036392795.1. Taxonomy (GTDB): domain Bacteria; phylum Patescibacteriota; class Saccharimonadia; order Saccharimonadales; family UBA4665; genus JARIHD01. Next base: position 16,571 of record DASVXH010000017.1, on the reverse strand, counting down.
GTGCCAATCGTATGATTTGGGGTCGGATTTAAAGCGCAGTGGCGTAGTGCCGTCCCAGACGGGCGGATTTTCGGGCCGGTGATTACGGTATAGAAACGGCTTTTTGGCGGCACGGGCCTCATCGCGGAATGCCTGAACTTCTTCAGGAGTGTATGGGTCGGCGTAGGCACGGCCGCTGTCAATCAGCTTCTTGGCCCATTTTTTGTAACTGTCCAGCCGTTCGCTTTGGGTGTATGGCGCAAACGGGCCGCCGATGTCTGGGCCTTCGTCATATTCCAGACCCAGGGTTTTAAGGCTTTTGATTAGGTGTTCGCGTGCGCCTTCGACTTCGCGCTTTTTATCGGTGTCTTCGAAACGCAATACAAACTGGCCGTTTTTCTGGCGAGCTAAAAGCCAGGCAAAAAGTGCGGTACGAATACCGCCGACGTGTAAATAGCCCGTCGGGCTCGGTGCAAAGCGTGTTCGAGTTGTCATCATCCCAGCTATTATAGACAAGATAACTACACTTGAACAGAGGTAAATTACATGCTGGTGGCGAGTTCGACTAGTTCGCTGGTGTCGAGTGAGGCATTGCCGCTAACCTGATAGCGAACCCCTCCGTTCACCCAGGTAGCATTGGACTTGTCAAAGATATAAATGGTGCGACCTTTGCTTTGGACGGTTTGTGTGGGCTGACCGCGCTCAGAGATGGTTTGATCCAATAGGGTAGTGCTATTCCAGTCGGACGCTTCTTGGGTGATGGTATAGATACTTTCGCCGGAGCGGAAGTTCATGGCCACCCTGCCCTCGCTGCTTTCAATGCCGCCGTCCATGGCAAAGCCAGTTGGTTTGTAGGCCGGCATACTGGCATGGATACCGGCACGCATGGAAGCGACGCGGAGTTCGATATTAGTCATATTAAGATAGCCAACAAAACCAGCGATCAGCAGAAAGGCACCTACGCCGGCAAAAATATTGACCATTCGTCGGCGAGCCGCGGTGTGCCGTCTGGCATGGGGTGGCGTTTTTTGTTCGTGGCTGGTGGCATGTGCCAACGCAGCTTCAAAGATATCGGTAGCGGAAATGGCGTTGCTTTGAGGCTGTGCGGCCACTGGACGAGTCGTTGCTGCTTGTTGTGTCGAAGAGTACGTGGCTACGTGCGCATGTGGACGCTGGGCCTGCTGTCTGACGATGACTGGTCGGGAGCCATAGTCACTGCGTCGAGTAGGTGTAACGGATTGCTGCGCAACGGGTATTATCGCTTGTTTTGGTGCGACCGTGGTGGGACGTTCTTTGCTGAATCGGTGGATGTGCTGACTTTTGGCGATTCGGCGGGAATGTGCCAGACGAATGGGGTTGACCTGGGTGACTGACATTTTCTTTTCCAGCGGTTTGGCGAGGTCTGATTTGGGTTTGGCCATCATTTCGGAAGGCATAGTAGTTTTTATGGCTGGCTTGATGTCGACTTGGGGCTTTTTGACAACGTGGCGCATGAGGGTCTGTGGCTTTTGGGGCTGGTGTGCTTTTAATGCATGTGCTTGTTTTCGCTGAATATCGAAATGTTTTTTGACAGATGCCTGCGTCGATTTGGGCGAAGCTGAAGCCAATGATGTGACAACATGAGGAACTGAGGCATGAGGGGTGCTGTGCTGGGGTGCTCGCACGAATCCGTCGATAGTACGCCCACGCTGCGATGAAACCGAGTTGGCCGGCGGAACGGCTTTAATCCGACTTTGACCCAGTAATGCGCCAGTCGTGGCGTCGTAGGTCTTGCCATTCAATTCTATGATGTTTTTTTGTCCCACGTGTTCTCGTTACCCTCTTTTGCCAAAATATTCTAGCAACTGTAGCGCGTAAGCGTAAGTTATATGTATCTTAGCGCCCTTTGCCCCCAACATCAAGAGAAAATTGGGATGATGTAGCCCGGTCTGCCGGCTCTCATGGCGCCGCGCCTATGTTCTTAATTCTCTTTAGTTTATAATAAAAGCTGCTTTATGGAATTTTTAGACCCCAAAAAACAACGGGCGCATATTATTCGTCTTTTTATTGGTTATTTTTTGATCGCAACCGCCCTTATCTTGACAACTATTATTTTGCTGTACCAGGCGCGTGGATTTGGCATCAAAAATGGCCAGGTTATTCAGAATGGTCTAATTTTTGTGTCATCCAATCCGCCAGCTGCCGATATCTTTGTTAATGGCCAAAAGCGGAGTGAACAAACCAACGTGCGCTTATTGATGCCTGCCGGCCCTTATACCTTCGAACTGAAGCGTGATGGTTATCGCACCTGGAAACGCGCGATTAATGTCGAAGGCGGTACCGTTGCACGCTTTGATTATCCCCTGCTTTTCCCGACGACAGTAAGTCCGATCACCAAAAAGACCTATACCATAAAACCACGCGTTGTTAGCCAAAGCCCTGACCGTCGCTGGATTGTTACGCAGGCAGTCCAGGAATATAACCATTTTGAAGTGTTTGATTTAACCAAGTCAGACAAAGATCCAGTTGTACTAACCCTGCCAGAGGCAACGACCAAGCTGATCGCCGGCATCCATACCTGGAAGTTCATCGAATGGTCGAACGACAACAGTCACTTTCTGCTGCAACATTCTACCGACGACCGCGGTAAGCTGGCGAGCGAATATATTTTGATCGACCGCGAAAGTCCTGAGAAATCGGTTAATCTAACAACCGTTCTTGGCATGAATCCTACGACCTTGCAACTGCTTGATAAGAAGTTCAATAAATTTGTGCTGCACACGGCTGATGATAAAAAGCTCTATACTGCCTCGCTGGATGCGCCAGGACCGGTGGTCAAGCTGGAGCGCGTGCTTTCATTCAAAACCTATGACGATAATAAATTTCTGTACGCTACAGATGTTGGCGCGCCTGCTGGCAAGGTGATTGTTTCACTCCTGGATGGCGCCAAGACCTACCCGCTGCGCCAGGTGGCGACCGCAGATCGCTATATGCTTGAACTGGCAAAATACGACAGTAAATGGTATGTGGTCGCTGGTTCTCCTGCCGAAAATCGTACATATATATACAAGAATCCCCAGGCCGCGCTTGACGCCCAGCCAGGGCAGCCGCTTGTTCCCGTCCAGGTGTTAAAAACCGCTGGCCCAACCCATGTGTCATTTTCAGAAAACACGCGTTTTGTTATGGCCCAGAACGACAGACGGCTAGCGGTGTATGACGCAGAAAATGACAAGGGCTATGCCTATGAGGTGGGCTTGCCTATTGATGCTCCGCAAACCCATGCCATGTGGATCGATGGACACCATCTGGCCTTTGTAAGCAGCGGCAAAAGCTTCGTCTTTGACTACGATAATACCAATCAGGCTATTCTGGCTGTGGCGGATCCGAGTTTTGACATCTTTTTTGATAGAGACTTTAAATCGATGTATACAATCTCAACACAGCTTGTAAAAGCGGCTGACGGCAAGGATGTTGCACAGTTCTCCCTGGACCGAACGTCTTTGCGCGCACCCAAGGATCGTTAAGTTTATTTCCTAAACACCGCCGATAAGCTAGCGGTTGCCCCTGAAGAGTTACTGCCGGTAATGGTATTAAAAAAACGTGTTTTTTCGAGACTAAATCCCGCATCCAATGCCACCTCTACCATCTGTTCAGCGGATGTAAAGGTTGTCCTGTCGTTTGCGGCTTTGGGCGCACGCACCAATAAAACACCATTTGGCCGAAGCAGCGTAAAGGCGTTGCGTAGGGCGGTAAAGATTTCCCCCTGTCCTGCAAGATGAATTCCTGATGCTAGGGCTATGTCGGCTATTTCGACTGGTATTGCGCGCCGTTTACTGCCCTCAATAAATGTGTTAGATGCGTCTGCCATTCCGTCTTCACGACCTATATAAATTTTGCCAATAGCTTGCTCGGCGGCACGCGGACCGGCGTATTCTTTCCAATAGAATTGCAGAAAGGTGTTAATAAAAGGGCCTTTACCCAGAGCAAGATGGGTGTAGGGGCGGAATCTATTGTTTCTCCAATCTTGAAGTTGCTGATGAATATGGAAACGTCCCTGAAGCCCTGGACCATAATCCAAGACGACCTTTGGCTGCTCGACTAGATCTGCCTCAAGAGTTTTATCGAAACGCAGCTTTTTCGCTGCGCTGTCTACGACGACAGTGGGCGAATTTGGCAGCTGAATCTCTCTTCTAGTAACACGGCCAGCCATATAAGCGGCAGACTGTCGTATGAGGAGGTCCACCTGACCGCGCATTATTTCGTCGGGACCTTCGAATAGCTCCCGGAGATATGTGCCAAACTTGCCCTGATCGAATCTGGTATGACCAAACTGTTCCTGCAGGGTCGGATCCTCCATTGGCTGATGGGCTAGAATTATTTCGCCGTCGCTGAAGGTGCTCGCCGTACAAGGAAAAAGCACAGAGCCCATAAATTCGATCGTTGCATAACGGCTATCTATGCCTGCCTGCTCAAGAAGGCTCTCTACCTTCAAAGTACTATCTGTAGCCGTCGGCGGCTGTTCAAAATTGACCATGTATCCCCCCGTTAAGTTGTCTATTCAAAGACTCTTTTATACTATGCTCACGAATAAGGGGTCAACGTCAAAATGGTTCCGTTTAAGAAGTTTTTTAGAATAGCCAGCGCCAAAAACGTCCCAAAAGTGTTGGTCCTTCGCTTGGCAAGGTGGTCGGTGTACTGGTGTCGGCGGGCGTTTCTGGGGCGGTAGCACCTGCTGGATCGGGACTAATTTGCTCACCCCAAACGACGAGTCGATTGGTGGATGTGCCAGGCGGATCACAGGTGATTAGCGCGGCCGTGGCAGTCTTGCCTGGAATGTTGTCGAGGACCGAAACCTCCGTGGGTGGAACGACCTTTTTGTCGTAGACACGGTAGGTGTACACCTTTTTGTTGTAAGTCAAAAAGAATGTATCGCCCGGCTGCAGTTCGTGCAGTAGCACAAAAGCGAACTTATACCGCCCTTTGTTAAAGATGTTATTACTGGAGTGTCCAAAAAATGCGGCATTGCCCTGTTCGCCTGGCTTGACGGTGGTTGAGTAATGCACAATGCCGTCTTCCAGGCCCTTTTGTACTGCCGTCTCGGCAGTTGTATTCAAATCGTAGACGACGGGGATTTGTACGTTGATTTTAGGGATCAGAACTTCTGGCGTTTCACTGGCGGCTACGCTGTCCGAATTAACTATAATCGGCGTGGCGCTGACATGGCGGCTAGGCTGAATGAATGGCGCAATAATCATTTCGTTAAAAAAGCTAAAAAGTGCTACGACCAGCACAATAACGCCAGTACTTAGGCCAAACATCAGAGACTTAAAGTGTTCTTTGGCTCGTTCCTGGGTTTCGGCGCTGACGGCTACTTTGTCCAGGATTTGTTTTTTGATGCGGCTGCGGTTAACGGTGCGGCGTTTTTTGCGGGCGGCATAGTCTGGTGCCGGCAAGTGTTCACTTACGATAGCGCGCGGTGCACCCACCTTATGTACGACGTGGTCTGCTTTGTCCGTAGGAAGCGCGAGGCCCAAGGGTTTGGCAGTCTTGGCCGGAGCATGGTGCTGAATGACGTGCTGCGTATAGGCTGACGGCTGACGGCTGTTTTGGGTGTAAAATTCGCGCCAGACCTCATGCTTTTCGTCATCGGGCAGGCCCACGTAATAGTTGTGCCATTCGGTTTGGATATGAGCGAGTGATTTGCCCGAAGTGGTTAGGGATTGCATGAACTGCTGGTGCTTGCTAAGCGCCGGCATGGTTGGTTGATTGGCTGGCGCTACGGCAGGTGTAGCGGGTTCGTCCGTGTACAGCGCGGCAACCTTGCGTCTGATTAGTTCTATGGCAGCCATATTGCCGGTCTTGCCGTCCGGCAAAGCCGTGGGCAGCTGGGCGGTGACCGGTGTGTAGCTGGTAGGTTTAAGATCGCTGGATATCGGCTGTAAGGTGCGGCCTTTACGATGTTGCAAAGCATACCCGTCATCTCTTTTGGCGGGTTTTTTGTTTTCTTCTTCGTCCTTTTGATCAAATAGCGGGTTGACTAACACGTGCTTGTAACTTATGCTCGCTTTCTGGTATCAATTATAGTACAATGTTCTCTTGATAGCAGCCCCCAGGGCCGCTGAAAAGACTATCTGGTATCAGCCAAGATACGTCGAAAGGGCGAGTGGCGGAATTGGTAGACGCGCTAGACTCAAAATCTGGTATTCATTACGGATGTGAGGGTTCGAGTCCCTCCTCGCCCACCAGTTTGATCCAAAAACCGAACTAAACATTCGGTTTTTTTATTAGCCTTGAAGCGGAGTCGAGGAATCTAATGGTTCTGCCGGCTGGATTTTATGTGTCAGGTACGGGGGGTCTAGCATAAAGACCCCTGTATCGACGTGACCAGCCGAAAGGCGGAGCTTCTTATCTTCGACAAGCGACGCGGTCACGAACCGGGTAAGGGCTGAGGCAATTGTTTGCTTAGGACCAGTCTCGGTTTCGAATGTGGTGTTTGCAAGCTCGTGAGGTATCTCGGCAAATGGCATGCCATACTCCTGATCTTTGTCGAGGGCCAGTGCAAGATTGTTTTTTAGGAGACGCTGTAGTGAACGCCTTTCACAGCCCAGACTGGTCGTGACATCCCGACATGCTGTCGGCTTCTTATTGTTGTTGAGCGGTTCATGATCGAAAGCAATGTACAGGCGAACGCCCGTTGTGCAAGCTATTTTTCTAACTTCCGATATATTGCGTGGTGCAATCGTGTGGGTGGCTTCTTTGGTGTAGCCGAACAAACTATTAATCGACTCAACGACGGTTCTGGCTTTTTTGCGGGCGGGCGGGCCGTGTCGCCCTCCTGGCAAATCGCAGAACAATTTACCTACTTCCGGAGCGTGAATCATATTGACTGACCGGGGTGGAATAAGCCTTAGTTCTTGGTCTGGAAGTCCGGGAACGTCAGCCTGAAGCTTGGCCCAGGCTTTCAAGAGGGATTTAGTAGCAACTATACCGCAGAAATCACCAATACTCCTTAGCGATTGCTCGCCTTTGGGCAAATGGATGTCTCGCCGGATCTCGAATGGTCCGGGGCTACGAAAAAGGTATTTCACATGCTGCCTATGATACTGTCGTCAATCGGAACAATAATAGGCAGAATTGTAACACTAATCTGTCAAAAAGTTAACAATTTGTTCGTTATAAGATGTTTAGTTTTTTGCGGTAAGTTCGTGAACGGCAGTTGTTAGGGCTTCAAATGGCTTGTTGTTGTTTTGAATCCACCACACCGAAGCATGGGCGGCCATCTTGGTTCGCCAGATGGGTAAATCTTTGGCCAGTTTAGTGCTGCTTACCTCGCCGTTTACGGCGACGAATATGTTGTCCAGGTGTTTGACAACAATATGCGGCGCATGGCGTTCGGTAAATTGATGTAGCCATTCCACGAGGCGTATCATGTCCATGCTAAAAGTTAGTGGCAGCTCAAATCCGGCCGCCATCCCCAGGCGCTGTAGTTGCGAAAAACTGAGTACAAGCGTAGTGTTCGGTCGCTCCAGGGCTGGATGCGGCAATGAAACGATATAGTCGATAGCGTCTTTGGTTATGATTGTTGGCGCTTCGCACTTGGTTAGGAATTTTTCGACCATGATGGCGGTTTCGGAATTACGGCCCAGATCACCCGCAAACAATACGCCGTCGGCCCATTTGCACCAGTCCAGTAGTTCTATTAGTGCGCGCTGCGAAAAGCTGCCACTGGGCGTGCTGGCCGCAAATTCTCCGTTTTCAATAGATGGTCCGACTACTTTTTGAATGGCGCTGGGCAGTAATACGCGGCTCATGCCGATGCCAGCCTTAACAGTCTCGCTATAGGCGTCGGCCGGCGCAAGAAAGCCGTGTAGATTACCGCCAACGATCAGCAGCTTGCCTGCTTGCTGACGGTTTTCTGGCCTGCTCCATTGCAGATCTGGAAACAGCGATTCGGTGATGGTTTGTTTGTGCCAGTAATCATTTTGCATATAAATACTCAAGTACCGTTATATAGTCATGGGGATTTTCCCAGAGGTCGTCATGCAGCTTATTGTAATGAAGAAACGTATAGGAGTGACGGTCGTGCGGCGCAAGTTCGGCCAAAAACCCAGACCAAGGGTCGTTGCGTAACGCAATCACTCCAACGTTCGGAGTAGTTAGACTGGGCAGTAGTTTGCGGCCGCTAGCCAGTCCGCGCAACATTCGTCCATGATGAGCAGGTCGTGTTAGTAGGTAGCGGGCGTTATACATTGACTTGCGCAAAAAATGCGCAGTGGACTTGCTTGCTCTGGCTTGCTGCCAGTCCTGGCGGACTTTTTTGACAGTTGTGCCGAGTAAACTGCCCCGGAAACCGGTAATGGGCCCGACGATGAGAATAGCCTTGGCGGCGGTTTGCGGCGGTAGTAGCAATGTTCCTCCTGAATGGGCAATGATGGCGTCGGCAGTAACGGGGTTATCCGTACAGACAAAACCTCGTGCTGCGAGCGAGCGACATAATCGTTTCCCAATCTTCTTACCTTCACCTGTGCCGTACAAAATGGCGACAGTTGGTTTAGCTACAGAATCCATTATATGAGATAGTTAGTTAATTTTTTGTGAAATAGTTTGCTCGATTTATTTGAACCATGCGGTGACCTTGGTGGATGCCTCCTATAGACCTTTCTTTTTGTGGCTCAGTTTTTGTTGTACCCAGGTATCGTGCCAGTCGGCTTTCATTTTGCCTTTGAATTTGTGGGCCGGATATTTTTTGCCGGCCTTGTCCAGTTTTTTCTGTATGGCGTCCGTGATGTCGATATTGTTTATTTGGGCAAATTGAAAAGCGTACAAAAAGATATCGGCTAATTCCTCGGCCAGCTCTTCTTTGCTGCCCACTGGTGAGTCGGTCCACTGGTAGTGTTCTAATAGCTCGCCCGCTTCTAGCATGATGGATGTTGCCAGGCCACGAGGCGGATTGTGGTGCCAATCGCGGGCCACCATGTAGTCCCAGATGATTTTGTTGAGTTCGTTAAAGGTCATGTCGCTTTGGCGCGGCATGTCGGTGGTTTTCTCGCCCGCGGCATGCGGGTCGGCCACGATGCGAATATCGTGTGTTACTACCTCTGTCTCGCTGGTATTAATGGTGCCGGCAAATTTTTCGTTAGCCAGTACATGCGGCAGCCAAAGGCCATCGGCCGGCCACATCATTTGGTATGGAATGTCGGCTGCAGAAAACCACTGCGGTCGCATTTCGTCGGATTCGGTAGGCTCGCCTTCCCATTTTTCAGTGGTGTAGATAAAGCAGTCGTGCTCGAACTGAGGATCATTGGGCATAAAGAAACGCAGGCGGCCAACTAGATGTAGATCGTGTGGTGTGATGCCGATCTCTTCTCTACATTCCCGCACGCAGGCTTGGAGGGGTGTTTCGCCCTGCTCTACTTTGCCGCCAATCCCGTTCCATAGCCCGGCGCCAAAGCCGCGTTTTTTTAGGGCCAGTAATAGGTGGCCGTTTTGACGAAGAAATAGCAGCGTGACCTGTTTCATGCCTAAATATCAAGGGTAATGCTTATTGGACAGTGGTCAGAACCCATGATGTCGGCATGGATGTCGGCGGCTTTGACCTTGTTTTTCAGGCCTTCCGAAACCAGGAAATAGTCGATGCGCCAGCCGACGTTTCGGGCGCGGGCGTTGGCAAAATGACTCCACCAGGTGTAATAGCCGTTTCCCTGTTTGAACATGCGGAGTGTGTCGGTGTAACCGGCGTCCAAGAATGCCTGGAATCCGGCGCGTTCCTGGGCGGTAAAACCTTTTTTGCCACGGTTTGGTTTTGGATTCGCTAAATCGTCTTCCGTGTGGGCGACATTCAGGTCCCCACAAAAGATCACTGGTTTTTTCTTTTCCAGTTCTTTGCAGTAGGCCAAAAATCCGGGGTCCCAGTGTTTTTCGCGCAGCGGGATGCGGCTGAGGTCGTCTTTGGAGTTGGGCGTGTATACGGTAACGATATAAAACTTTTCAAACTCGGCGGCAATCACCCGGCCCTCTTTGTTTGGGTCGCCATGCAAATCACCGGTCATGTCATATTTTTTGATCAAATCTTCGGGAAAACCGTTTAACACCGCGAGCGGCTTGGTTTTGGAAAAGATAGCCGTGCCGGAATAGCCCTTTTTTTCGGCGGAGTTCCAGTATTCTTCGTAGTCGGCCAGATCGATTTCGGCTTGACCTTGCTGGGCCTTCGTCTCTTGTAGGCACAGAATATCCGGTTGTTCTTTGTCGATGAAAGGTTTGAACAATTCTTTGCGGACGACGGCGCGGATGCCGTTGATGTTCCAAGAATATATTTTGATGCTCATAGGGATTATTTACGCTCCATTTTACGCAGACGTTGTTCCTGATCCTGAACGCGGCGATCGTCTTGCTTGTCGTCCTGCCAAAGTTTCTGAATTTCACGCTCCAGTTTTTCAATACGGTCCTCTAGCTGGGGGACTTTGCGGATTTCCTGCTGCATATAATTGAGAGTATCTATGGCCCGACGGATTTCTTCGCGCGTTTGACGATGTGCCGTATCCAGGGTGCGTAACGAGTCATTGACTTGGTTGCGCGTGCGAATCAATTCATTGGTGTCGCCCTGACTGCGATTATGCGATTCGGTCAGTTTACGGACGTGTTCGTGTACGGCACGGTGGCTGTTGGTTAGTTCCTGTAAGCTGGTGAACAGTTTTTGCTGATAATCGAACACGCTGCGCATATCGGTTCTTGTCATAAAAACGCGGCCAAGCGCATCCAAATATTCGGGATCCTCTAGCTCTCTCATGTTTTTATTCTAGCATCTGTATCTGTCGGCCGCCAGCTTTTATCTGGGGTGTGCTATTTTATTTTGCATGGGCAAGCAATGTCTGCTACTTTATGGGGGATGTACAAACGTGTGCTTCTGAAGATCTCTGGTGAGCAGCTTGCAGGAAAGCATGGATTTGGTGTCGACCCCGAAGTCGCTCAATATTTAGCACGCGAAAGTAAAAAAGTTGTCAAAGCCGGCGCGCAGCTGATTATTGTGGTTGGCGGTGGTAATCTGGTGCGTGGTGCAAATATTGCTGGCAACGGCATCAAGCGTGTAACAGCCGACCAGATGGGTATGCTGTCCGGACTTATTAATGCAATGGCGGTAACCGATATTTTTGAAAGCGAAGGCTTGGCTACGCGCTGTATGAGTAATATCTTTGCGACCCAAGTGGCGGAATCATATTCGTATCGGCTAGCTGAAAAACATCTGGAACGTAACCGTGTGGTTATTATTGCTGGCGGTTTGGGTCGTCCCTACTTTACTCACGATACGGCTGCTGTCAGTTTGGGTCTAGAACTTGATTGCGAGATCGTTATTAAGGCTACCAAAGTTGATGGAGTATATGATAAAGACCCGGCCAAATATGATGACGCCAAACTGTATCAAACCATTGATTTCCAATCCGCACTAGAAAGTAATGCTATTAAGGTTATGGACAAGGCCGCGCTGGGTTTGGCACTGGAACAGCATATGAAGCTGATAGTGCTCAATGCGGGTAAACCTGATAATCTGTTAAAAGCCGCGCAGGGCGAGCCTGTCGGCACGTTCGTTGGTTAGTTTTATGGGTTTAAGCGGCGAGGCACCAGATAGATTTTCTTTTGATGGCACTCCAAAGCCTACTAATTTTTCGCCAGCCGATCTAGTGCAAATGGGTACAATACAGGTTGACCGTCTTTTTGAAGAAGTCGATCCTAGATGTACTTTTGACTACGCGATATCGGGTGCTGTATTCGTTATGACTAATGTGCTCTTTATGCGTGACCTTGATGGCGAGCCTGTCAAAGCACTTGGCTCGGTAGGTAAAATACTGTCTGCAAATCCAATGGAACCAGAGGTGCTGCTAGCTAGTCTTAATCCCTTTGATGCAAGCAGTGTTGTTTATCCAAGCGAGATGTTGCTTTGGCACAGAGGTGCCAATAATTTTTTGGAACCGGGCGAAGGCGACGCACGAGGGATGCTTTCCCTTGACGAGTGCGCAAAGCTTGGCCAGCTACTAATGCCTGTATTGGTTCATACCCAGCCATGGGGTGCTCCCGATCACGCAGGCCTCTTCCCGAATGTATCCAGTAACTAATTAATAAATCCCCGGAAAGTATTAGTTCCCGGGGATTTGCCTATATTTTTTTCGTTTAAAAGACTTGCCTGGTGCGGATGGCCCGCACAATGGCGGCTACCCCTGAAATCTCTATCATAGTAACTGGTGTCATTTCTCGAAATTCGGCCAATCCTGCATTGATCTGATTTTCGGTAATGGCGTCCGTCGCGGTTTCGGGGTCGCTGTGGCAAAATTTGATCAAGCCACTATCACCATCAAAGCTTTTCATGAGTCCTTCGATATCGGGTTCGTCTGTTTCGGGGTCGACGGGTGCACCGTTGTATAAATCCTGAAGAAAGTTGCGACTATAAATAGCGCGCCAGCTTTCTGTCGTTTCCTTGGTTTCTACCTTGACGGGTGTATGGGGAACGGTGCCGTCCTGGATCTCGATTGGGGAAAGAGTGTATTCTGCGGTAATCCAGCGGCCATCAATAACCATCTTGTCTGCCTCGTCTCGGGATAGGCGAGCGATCCGGTCAAAGCGCGCGATCATGGCGTCCTCGCCGCTGTCCGCCAAATAAACCAGATCACCGTTCTTAATAAGTTTTCGGAAGAGGCTGAGTCTCACATGATCGCGTTCCCCGCCCTCGAATCCGAGCCGTTCACGAATTTCGGGAGTCAGACTATCTGGAGTAAGGCTGAGTTCTTGCTCGGCTACTTCTACATAACCCTTATGCACAAAATCAGCCATTGGACAATGTTGCCCATGATCGACTTCTTCCCATGTGTCTTTATCAAGAATCGCCTGTCGTAACTCATTGGCGTTTGCTTCAATCATATGCCGAAAAACCTATAATATTTAAGATGATACTATATCATATGAATAAATATATTTCAAATATAGCTACCTGGCGTTCTCTGATGTAAATAAAATAAGCCCACCACTAACGGTGAACTTATTTTGGCGGAGAGAACAGGATTCGAACCTGCGTGAGTCTTGCAACCCAACACGCTTTCCAAGCGTGCGCCTTCAACCACTCGGCCACCTCTCCATCGTCAAATAATATGACAACCTGCCTATTATACAAAGATTAGGTATAAATTACTACGCTTACCATCTTGGCAAGAGACCGAGCCTGCGTTTACACTACCTGTAATGTCTCTTATCGAATTTAAAGACCTGAGCAAGCTTTATGGCTTCGGCGATGCAACCACCCTTGCACTCGACGAGATCAATTTGACGATCGAGGAAAACGAGTTTATTGCCGTAATGGGACCGAGCGGTTGCGGCAAGTCGACCCTGATGAACGTCATCGGGCTGTTAGATCGTCCGACGCATGGCGATTATCTGCTAAAGGGCCGTCACGTTTCCAAATTGCGCGCCGGTCAGCGGGCTAAAATTCGTCGCGACACTATTGGCTTTATTTTTCAATCGTTCAACCTACTGCCTCGCATGACGGTGCTGGAGAATGTGGCATTGCCGCTGACTTACAAAGGATTTTCGGTTGGCAAACGCACCAAAGCCGCGCTGAATATACTGGAGCGTGTGGGATTAAAAGACCGCGAATTCTTTTTGCCGCGCCACTTGAGCGGTGGTCAGGCGCAGTGTGCGGCCATTGCCCGCGCACTCATTAATAATCCATCCATTATTATCGCTGACGAGCCGACCGGCAACCTAGATAGCATCAGCAGCCGCCTTGTGATGGAATTGCTGAGCGATATTCATAAAATGGGAAACACTATTTTATTTGTGACGCACAATCCCGAACTCACCCGTTACGCAACGCGCGTAGTATATATGCACGACGGCGCCATTGTGCACGATGAAAAAACCGAAATTGGTGAAATTGCCGCTACCGCCAAAAAGATCTTCTTTAGCACACCCACCACTACCGAAGAAGATGATCTGGCTGGCGTGTCAGTTTTAATGAAACATGTTCCTGATGCTTCTGACGCCGCAGCCCACGAAACTGTCGCCCCTAAAAAGACCAAAGCACGCCGTCCCGCGTCTAAAGCGCGCGCCAAACGCGCCGCGCGGAGGAAAAAATAGTGGCCACTCTGCATCGCGGCAATATCAAAATGGCGCTGGATAGTATTCGCAGTACAAAGTGGCGCAGCTTGCTCACCATGCTGGGTGTCATTATTGGTATCGTATCGGTGGTGATGATTGTCGGTATCGGCGAGGGTGTCAAAAACGAAGTTACCCGCCAGATTACGCAGTTTGGTGATGATCTGATTACTGTTAGGCCCGGTAATATCCAACAAAACAATGGCAAGATTATGACCAATACCGATCTGTTGTTTGGCCTAAACAGCTTAAGTGGCCTGACGGAAAAAGACCTAAAAACCATTCAGGGCAGCAAGCATGTGCGTCTGGCGGCACCGCTTAGCGTGGTTCCTGGCATAGTCGAATCCGACGGCCGCACCCTCAATAATAGTTTGGTGCTGGCCACCAACGCCGACTTGCCAAAGGCGCTCAATCGTGATATCCGTTATGGCGAATTCTTTACCGAAGATAGCGATGATGTACGGGCGGCAGTTATTGGTCGGCATGTCGCCCAGAGCCTATTCGAGGAAGCGGTGCCTCTGGGTAAGGGCTTTACCTTTCGGGGGCAGACCTTTGTTGTGCGCGGTGTTTTTGATGAGTTCAAGAGTACGCCGCTGTCGCCTGTTTCCAATTTCAACAACGCAATTTTTATTCCGTTCAAAGTGGCCGAACGCCTAACCGGCGATAGCACGCAGATGTACAGTATTTTGGCAAAGCCAGACTCACCCAACAATACCCAGGCGGCCTTGGCGTCTATTAATCAGAGTATGACCAAAAGTCACGGCGGCCAAAAAGACTACACCGTACTCGACCAAAAGCAAAATCTGGAAGCCAGCAGTGATGTTCTAGGGCTGATTACCACCATGATTGCGGCAGTAGCCGGCATTTCCCTGCTGGTTGGCGGCGTTGGCATTATGAATATTATGCTGGCCACGGTCACCGAGCGTATGCATGAGATCGGTGTGCGCAAAGCCATCGGCGCGACTAATCGCCAAATTCTGAACCAGTTTATTATTGAAGCAGCGGTGTTGAGTTTGTTTGGCGGCATTGTTGGTATTGTCATTTCGGTAGTGGCTATTTATGGGGTGCGTATTTATACCGATCTCAAGCCGGTTCTATCCTGGGAAGCAGTGGGCGCTGCCCTGCTAACTTCGCTGCTAATCGGCGTCGTGTTTGGGACGTTGCCAGCCGCCAAAGCGGCGCGCAAGGACCCTATCGAAGCCTTGCGACACGAGTAATTTGCAATAATATTGACAGAATGATAGAATTATATTCTTATGATTATTGCCGCAGAATTCTTATTGGGCCGGGAAGACCCTCCGGTGTTGAATCTTTTGGGTGACGCCGAACAAGTAGAAACACTTAAAAAAGCTTTGATATCCCGGGCCTTGGGTGCCGCTGCCACACTGAAAGATCGGAAAAAACTTACTGATCTTCACACGTTTATTAATTTTATTGCTGCTGACGAAAATCGTAGTGTTTTGCCCGTATCTTCTGAGTTCATGTCCGCGATTCTTAGCGAAGAAGCGGTGGCTGATCGTGAAGACATTCTTTTTGAAAGTGCCCGTCGTGGAACGATCCCAATGCAGGCATACTTGGATGAAGTCAAGCTTCATCATAAGGTGAGTATGAGAGAAGTCTGTTTTACGAGCGAGGGCTTATTTGCCGAAACTGACGGAACTTTTAAACCCAAGATTCATGAGGTTACCCCTGGCCATCTGGATGATTTTGACCCCAGTCTTCAGAATCTTTATAGAGTGCTGGGTGCAACACATTATGGCGCCCAGAGCGAACTCGTTGGTCAAGGCGCGGGGGGTCTCTCTCTGCGCCCGCAGGCACTTGAAGATACTTTCGAACATCTTTCCATTGGTGTGGTTGATACTAGTGGCGACTACCGGCCCAGGGCGACCATTCTAGAGGATGACCATCCATTGGTAGGGCTGGCTGACGAGTATAGTAGTCTGTCCGAAGAACGGAACGGCGGTCCCGATGTAATCCGTTATGGAGTGAGTTCTCCGCACGTTTACGGTAATCGTGTCAATTTCATCGGTATCGACAACTATTTCTTCCACGGTCGCAAGGCAGTAGCGTTATACGGCAAAAGCTCAGCTATAGGAACAGCGACCCAATAACCGCCACGCCGGCGACGGCCATGATGCCAAACACGCTCCAGCCAATTATGGTTACGCCCCGCTTGTTGCGCCAGTGTCCCATGACTTTTTTGCTGCTGCTGATTGACACGATCATGAAGAGAATGATTGGTGCGACCAGGCCGTTGGCGACGGCGGCGTAAATCAGTGCCTTTATCGGATCAATGCCGATAAAATTAATCCCCAGGCCCACTAGCATCGAAATAATAATAATGCCGTAAAAGGCGTAGGCCTGCTGAAGATTGCGGTACAACCCCTCCTTCCAGCGGAAACTTTCGGCTAGAGCGTACGAACTAGATCCGGCCAGAACCGGAATGGCCAGCAGCCCGGTACCCATAATGCCTATCG
>DASVXH010000016.1:0-10192 GCA_036392795.1 Saccharimonadales bacterium (SeqCode) | reverse complement strand
CTGTTATAGAGGGCAAGCGTCAAACTATCGAAAAAGAGCTGGAGCGCGACATGAAACGGGCCGCTAAATTACAAGACTACGAAGCGGCGGCCAAAATGCGCAATCAGCTGTTCGCGCTGCAAAATTTGCACAAACAAATTATTTTTAGTGATAAGGAGTTTTTGGACATCAGTAAGGACCATGCTCTGACGGAGCTGGTCGATTTGCTGCGCCTGGAGACGTTTCCACGGCGCATCGAAGGCTACGATATTTCACATATGCAGGGTACTGATGTGGTGGCCAGCATGGTTGTGTTTACTAATGGTGTCAGCGACAAGGGCGAGTATCGTAAATTCAAAACCAAAAAAGATCACAACAACGATTTTTATAATATGAACGAGACCATCAAGCGGCGTTTGAGCGAAAAAAATCGCAGCGCCTGGGGTGTGCCCAGTCTATTTTTGATCGATGGTGGAAAAGGCCAGTTGGATGCGGCAATTCGTGCTCGTGACGAAATGAGATGCGAGCGGATCCCATTTATTGGGCTGGCTAAACGCGAAGAGCAGATTGTCATCCAAAAACAAAAATCAAACGTAGCGCTTAGTCTGGTAACACTGCAAAAATTAGGTGGTTTTGCTACTGAAAGCGACGATTTTATTCTGGTCAACGTGCCGCATAACACCAATCTGGTCAAATTGCTACAACGTATCCGTGACGAATCGCATCGCTTTGCCGTGAGCTATCATTCAACGCTCAAAGCCAAGCGCCAAGTATCGAGTGTATTGGACGAAGTGCCAGGAATTGGTCCGGCGACGCGTAAAAAACTCATTAGAACATTTGGCAGTGTTCGCGGTGTTCAAGAGGCGTCTGTGGCGGATATCGCAGTGATTTTGGGCGAAAAGAAAGCAGCTTTGGTTAAGCAATATCTGGGACCGGCATCAAAGCGGTAAATGTGTGGTCCGCTTAATGATGAGCCTCCATTTGACCTTGCTGCGTATTTTAAAGTGACCACCCCTAGGCAAAGTATGGTACGCTAGTTGCATGTTTACGAGCGATTTTTTTGCAGGGAACCGCGAACGGCTGCGCCAACTTTTTACCGGTACAGCGCCCATCGTTATTTCGGCGCACGGGCTGCTGCAGATGGGCAGTGACGCATCATTTCCTTTTCATCAGGACCGTAACTTTTTGTATCTAACGGGGATTGATGTGCCAGGGGTGATCCTGGTGATGGACAAGGGCAAAGAATATCTGATTGTACCTAATCGCGAAACGGTTGTTGAGCAATTTGACGGCGCAATAGATTTGGACGCTCTAAAACGCACCTCTGGTATCACGACTATCATGTCCGAAAAAGAAGGCTGGAGGCAGCTGCAGAACCGTCTACATAAGGTGCAGCACGTGGCTACGCTGGGAGCCGCGCCCCGTTATATAGAATATTTGGGGCTCTATACCAATCCCTCGCGTGCTGATTTGCATCAACGCATCAAAGAAATTAATCCGCAAATAGAACTGTTGGACCTGCGTACGCATCTGTCGCGCATGCGAATGGTCAAACAACCCATCGAAATTGATGCTTTACAGCGGGCAATTGATCTAACTATCGCGACGCTAAAGGACATAACTCGTCCCAAACAGCTGGCTAAATACAGTTACGAATACGAGATTGAGGCGGATTTACTTCGAGGCTTTCGACGCACCGGTGCAATGGGTAATGCCTTCCCGTCTATCGTTGCAAGTGGTAGCCATGCCTGTAATATGCATTACATCGCCAATAATGGCGCGCTTGCTACGGGCGAACTGCTGGTGCTGGATGTCGGAGCGTCGGTTGATTTTTATGCTGCGGATATTACGCGAACGGTAGCGCTGGGCGGCAACCCCTCCCGTCGTCAGCAGCAGGTGTATGATGCGGTCAAAGAAGTTCAGGATTATGCGTTCTCTCTGTTGAAGCCTGGGGTTATACTGCGTGACTACGAAAAACAAATCGAAGCATTTATGGGCGAAAAGCTGCGCGAACTGGGACTGATAAAAACTATTGAACATGATCGAGTGCGTCATTTTTATCCCCATTCGACGTCCCACTTTTTGGGCCTAGACACGCATGATGGCGGGGATTACGACCATCCGCTTGAGCCCGGCGTAGTTATGACGGTTGAGCCCGGTATTTATATTCCGGATGAAGAAATCGGCATCCGCATCGAAGACGATGTACTAATAACGGCAGACGGTTATACGAATTTGAGTGCCGCACTTTCACGGGAACTGGTATAATAACGATAATAATATGAATCACGGCATTATTTACCGTTTTTTGGTACGTTGGCTGGTTTGCAGTTTGGGGCTGTGGATTGCGGCCGGTCTTTTGGGCTCACGTCTCGATTATGGCAGCAGCCTGTGGGTAATTATTATTGCCGGACTTATTTTGGCGCTGGTAAATGCTGTTATTCGACCAATCGTGGTTATTTTGTCACTGCCCGCCATTCTGTTCACTCTGGGTATTTTTATGGTATTTATAAATGGCTTTATGGTGTTTTTGGTGAGTTGGCTGTATCCATCGCTGCATATTGCGGGTTTTTGGTGGGCAATACTTGCCGGTATGATCATTGGGCTGGTAAACTATTTAGTGACTGCAATATTGGAGATTAGAGAGAAATAATGAATAACATTTTTGACTGGATTACCCTTATCTCAATGATAATTATGACGTTTCTGATTTTGATTCAGACACGCGGCGCCTCGCTTGGAGCTGGTTTGGGTGGTGGTGGCGAGGTGAATATGGTACGCCGTGGTACCGACAAAAGTGTGCACCAGGTTACGATTATTATGGCTATTATCTTTGCTGCGTCGCTTATTTTGGGTGTTGTAGCCGGTTAACACTGCCGCCTATGGTAACTCGTGCTTTCAAGCTTCGCTTCCGCCGACGCCTCCGCTTGCGCAAAATACAGGTTGAGGAGTTGAGTCAGCAGGCTGAACAAGGTCTGGAGCGCAATTTTTTTCGACGGCTTGAGCGTTTGGCTGATGTTCGCCGCTTTGTGGTGACCTGGCTGGTGCTATTGGGCTTATTGGCGGGTTGTGTGGTGGGACAAATAAGGGCGCTTGGCGCCTACTATCAGGTTCCCAGCCCTGTTCCGGGCGGCACGTATAGCGAAGGTATTGTGGGTTCATTCACTAACGCGAATCCTATTTATGCGGCGAGTGCAGTCGATAATGCCGTGTCTAAGCTGCTGTTTGCCGGTTTGTTCACCTATGACCACAAGAATAACCTGGTGGGTGATCTAGCGGAATCGATTGCCCAAACCGGAAATACATATACGGTCAAATTGCGGCCGGGCCTCACCTGGCATGATGGAAAGCCCTTAACCTCTGCCGATGTCGTATTCACTTACACGGTTATTCAGAATCCAGATGCTCAGTCACCTTTGCGAGCCAGCTGGCAAGGTATTAAGGTTCAAGCGACCGACGTTCGAACGGTGACATTTACATTGCCGGGTCAGCTGAGCGCCTTTCCTTATTCGCTGACTACCGGCATTATTCCGAAGCATGCGCTTGCAGGTAAGTCGATGCGTTCGCTCCGGACACTGCCGTTTAATACAACGCAACCAGTTGGTGCCGGGCCATTTAGACTGACCACGCTGGAGGTATCCGGTGTGGCTGCTAGCGAGCGCGAAGAACAAATAGCACTGGATCCATTTGATAAATACCACGCCGGTAAGCCAAAGCTTGGGAGATTTGTGATCCATTCTTTTCGCGACGAGGATCGGCTGATCGAGAGTTTTCGCAAGCATGAAGTAAACGCGATGGCCGGGCTGTCCGTTATGCCGCCGGAATTTACGCGCAGCAGTACAATCCGAGCGTATAACTTGCCGATGACCGCCGCTGTTATGGGTTTTTTTAGAACGACAAGTGAATTTCTAGGTGATGCCAGGATTCGACAGGCTCTCGTCCGCGCAACTGATACGTCAGCAATTACCGGTCGGCTGGAATATCCGGCATTACCGGTAAAAGAACCGCTGCTACTAGGGCAAATAGGCTACAATCCGACTTATCAGCAGGCGCCTTATGACCTGGCTAGTGCCAACGCATTGCTGGATAGCGCTGGCTGGGTAATGAATGAGAAAGGGTTGCGTGCCAAAGCCGGACAGCCGCTGCGTTTGATGCTAACTGCTCAAGATTCGAGCGAGTACGCCAATGTAGCTTATGAAATGCAAAGACAGTGGCGCAAGGCGGGTGTTGATTTGCAGATTCGTCTGGAAACGACCACGGATTTTCAGACAACCTTATCGTCATCATCTCGTGGCTATGATGTGCTGCTTTACGGCATTTCGATTGGTAAAGATCCTGATGTATACGTATATTGGGATAGTAAAAACGCCGACGTACGTTCGGAAACCCGTTTGAATTTTTCGGAATATCGCTCTCCTGCGGCTGATGCGGCCTTACAAGCCGGACGAACTCGCTCTGACGCTGGTTTGCGTGCCGTTAAGTACCAGCCATTTTTGCAGGCTTGGCAAAGTGATGCGCCAGCCGTTGGCCTGTATCAGCCGCGATTTTTGTATGTAACCCACGGCACGGTATACGGCCTGAACGAGCATGCTATTAATAGTGAAGTGGAACGATTTACTAACGTCCATGAGTGGATGATCCGACAGGAACGGAAGTCCCAGGTAGAGTAAAACCCGGTAAGGCGACGCTACTTGCCTGAGTATAGGTTTTGCGGTACAATGACCTCTATTCCCGCATGCGGACGTGGCGGAATTGGTAGACGCGCTAGTTTCAGGTACTAGTGAGGTTACACTCGTGGAGGTTCAAGTCCTCTCGTCCGCACCAATATAAAAAACCCACAAGAAACGTGGGTTTTTTATATTGTTATATCTCATCACAAATAAGTGGATTGGCCCCTCTGTTGACAAGAGGCATCCCGGCCTGCTATACACTATATTCATATGAGTAGTGGTGAATCTGGCCTATCTCCGGATGGTGATGAAGCCCCAATAAATAATGCCATGCTTGACGTGGCCAATTATTTCCCCAATGATAAAAGATATTCAGATTAACACGGATGCATTTGAGCGACTAGGCTGGCAACCGCGAGTTGATGAAGCGTTGCTGGGTGAATTTATGCTTGCCCAGACAACCGGAATAGTGGTGCCCGCCGAAAAGTACCTTACTCTTCAGGTTGAACCACATCCCAATCAAAACGACCGAAAATGGGGAAAGGGCGTCTTTCATAAGGACGGTTGTTATACGAAATCTCGGGCACATGTTCTTGCCTATCTTAGACCAGATAAGGATGAATCAAATGGAACCTTATTGCACGAAACGCGCCACTGGGTCCAGGATGTGACCAATATGTTTCCAAGGAATCGCACTACCAAAGGACGATTTATAGAAGTGTTTAAAGGTCTTCGTTACGTACCTGGCATGATTGGCTGCTCCGCAGTTGGAGCTATGGCTACGGCATATACGGTCTACGAGATGACCAATAATGCGCTACTTGCGTTGGTGGCTGGCGAAGCGATGGGTGTACCGGGTTTGATAATCAGCGGTTACGAGAGTTTGGCGCACCATACGCCATGGGAACGCGATGCCTATATGGTTGAAAAAGACCCCATGATTCGAGAGAGATTTGGAAATATCATCAGCTACCAGCAGATTTAGTCAAATGCGTTGCTAGAAAGATCAGATATAACCCGCTTATCCCTACGACAATATAAACTGCTCGGGATAATGCTGATTCATCGCCAAAAATCGCTTCAACCAAATTCCATTTAGTGGCCCCGATCAAGCCCCAATTAAGGGCTCCGACCACAACCAGTATTATGGCGATCCAATCGACGGCATTTAAATTATCCATAGTATTCCTCCTTTTTGATGAGTGTGAATAAATTGAGTTAAATGCGGGTTGATTGGGGACTCCGGTGTCCAGTCATTGGGTGTAAGAAGCCATTTACGAAGAGTATATTTCTGTTTTCGTTTATTATGCTCCTGAATCATGATGCCCTCCCTTCGTTATAAAAGTAACTATATAGCAGACAAAAAAGATTATCGGTACCTTTCGCTACATTTGTGATGTCGGGTGGCTTGGTTTTGGCTGTGAAGTAGTTGGCGTTGTTATCTGTTAAAGCCTGCTTAATTTGGTGCGATTTATATAGAGTTTTCCTGCTGAAGCATAGCGAACTAATTTTTGCTCTTGCATTTGTCGGAGGGTGATGCTGACTGTTTCACGGGTAAGGCCAGTCAGTGCAGCCAATATTTGATGTGTAATAGGAATGGTAACCCGCTGCCAAGAGGTGGTTGTGGTCTTGGTGTGATGCGTGGCCAAAAATTCAAGAGCGGCGCGTAATTTATCAAAACTGGTTGTTTTATTAAAGCTATTCACGCGTACCAATAACTCATGCACTTCTTTCAGTAGCTGCTGAAGGAGTAAATTGCGAGCTGTTCCACCCTCTACTGACGCAAGTCGCTTTTTGAGGGTATCATAAGGCAAAAGGTAGACTTCACAATCGGTGAGCGCGGTATAGTACCATGAGACGCGAACAGTATCTTCAGAAAAGCTTACCATAGGAAAAAGGGCCGGCGGCCCAAAGATATGCAGGATCTTTTGATAGTCCTGATCGTCGATGTCGCCCATTGTGACCGCACCTTTTTTGAGTATAAATAGATGGGCTGTAAAGTCTTCAGGAAATAAAATTGTTTGGCCTTTGGGGTAGCTGCGTAACTTTGCCGTGCGTAGCATGGACGAAATAACAGGATTTTTTAGAATACCTGACATAACTTAATTGTACTGCTACGCGTGTGAATTAAAAATTTCTTAAGTGTTATGTGCGAGATGGCTCACAACTTTAGCGTTACGCGTGTCGCAGTATTATTGTGTATTATTGCTGCGACGTATCGTAGCAAGCGGCCTACAATTAAACATGCAAAGTTAAGTAAAGGAGGGAAATATGGCAAACGATACAAGCAATCGTGGATTTGCATCTATGGACGAAAGCAAGCAACGTGAAATTGCCAGCAAAGGCGGCCGTTCTCAAGGCAAGGAGAACAATCCTGGTAACTTTGCCAACGATAAGCAAAAAGCCAAATCAGCAGGCAAAAAGGGCGGCGAATCATCGCAGTCCGGTGGTAACCAAAGTAGCTAGCTAACCTGGTCTACTAGTACCCGTCGAAGGCCGGTCCTTAAAGAAAGGTGACCGGCCTTTTTTATGATTTTTAAGTAGCGATCGTGGTGGGGTAGGTATTTCGCATTTTATTTCGACAAATAGGTTGACGACGTTAATGGCCGATGCCAATTTTGTTCATGACTACGAAGGAGTCACGGGCTTTTCCCTGAGGTACCCTATGGCCTAATCGAATTAAGGGCGTATCGCTCCCATGAGCCCAGCTGTGAGTAGGTGATAATCTGCCCGAAGCGCTGAATCCGTGCTTTGTCTTCAGCAAATTCATCGGCTTCAATCTCCCAGGGAAAGTTATCGTAGCGATTCCTGAGGAATTTTCCCCAGCGCAACACATCCAAGGACGCATAGCCCATCCCGGCGACTAGGCCCCAACCAAGGGAGCCTGTTACGCTCTTTACGCAATAGCTCGTACCGAGGGCAACGCTACCATAAAAAAGGCTTGTCCTGATAGGTTTTACTAGATCTTTGCAGCCATTTCCATCGGCGTGGATATTGTGTATGTCATCTAGCCAGTGCTTCGTTTCGTGCCGAAGAGTGAAGTTTGTCGACTCTACGTCAGGTTCGGCGCCTATGGATATTTTACCGGCCATGTCGTAGTAACCAAGAGTGGAGCCTGAAACAATCCGTCTAAACTTATTTACTAGAGGCGATACAGATCTGAAGGCACTCCTTGGGGATAGTACAACGGTTAAGCGTTTATCGTCTGGTATGGGGTGTTGCAGTTCGGCGTCGATCAGTTCGTCATACCGGTTTTCATCGAACTGTGGTTCAACGCCGATCTTTTCAAATCGTTTTTCATCAATTTTTAGAGTAAAATGCGTCGCCATGACGCCTACCTTAGCATACCTTTCGATGCTGATCCATGCTCATGTATAATGTGCTATGATACTGCTAAAGGTAATGTCTATCAAAAACAGAGGGCTACAGATATAAATGAGTAAGGTTGCACATTATTTACAGGAACATTTATTGGGTGAAGTAATGACTTCGGCGGACGCGCGCCGCTATTTTGCGACTGATGCGAGTGTTCTGGCAATGACTCCGGCCCTCGTGGTGTACCCTCGTAATGAAAACGACGTTCGCAAAACAGCCCGGTTTACCTGGCAACTGGCCGAGCGTGGCCGGGTGATTCCTATTACGGCGCGGGGTTCGGGTACTGATCTAAGTGGTGCGGCACTCGGTAGCGGCATTATGCTTTCATTCCCGGCACACATGCACAAGATTTTGGAATTTGACAGCAAAAGTGGTGTCGTAACGGTCGAGGCCGGCATTAATTACGCCAAATTGCAGCAGACCCTGCATACGCATGATCGCTTTTTGCCGCCTTATCCGGCGTCCATGGAATATTCGACTATTGGCGGGGCCGTCGGCAATAATAGTAGTGGCGAAAAGACAGTCAAATATGGTGATACTCGCGATTACGTTCGAGCGTGCCGCGTAGTGCTGGCCAACGGTGAAGTTATTCAGACGCGTCGATTGAACAAACGTGAACTGGGCAAAAAACTAGGACTGGCAACCTTTGAAGGCGAAATTTACCGCGCCATCGACGCGCTAATGGAAGAACATCAAAAAGATATTGATGCGAGTATTAGTGGGACTACTAAGAATTCCGCTGGTTATGCACTTCGTGATATAAAGCGCCGCGACGGTTCCTTCGATCTGACCCCGCTCATAGTTGGATCGCAGGGCACATTGGGCATTGTGACTGAAATTTCTCTGGAAACTGAAAATTATTCACCCGATACAACGCTCGTGGTGGCTAGCTTTAATGATTTGGAGCAGGCTCAGTCTGCCGTGTTAGAGCTTCGGGATTTGCAGGAGATCCCAAGCGCCATCGAGATGGTGGACGATCAATTATTGAATTTGGTCGAGCGTCTGGCGCCGAACCTACTAAAAGACGTTATGCCAAAACCGTTTCCGCGGGTCGTTATGCTGATTGAATTTGATACTTATGGCGATCGCCAGCAAAAGAAAGCCGTCAAAAAGGCGACCAAGATTCTGGAGCGGCTGAACGTTGAATTTCAGGTAGAGGCTGACCCGGCTAAGCAGGAAAGCCTTTGGAAAATTCGTCACTCGTCGGCTGTTATTGTCGGCCATGCCGAAAATGGGCTAAAAGCTTTGCCAATTATTGAGGATGGTATCGTCCCGCCGGAACGCTTCCGCGAATATCTGGAAGGACTATATGCTATTTTTGAACGCAGTCGTCTGCAGGCTGCGGTATGGGGCCATGCCGGTGACGCGCACCTTCATGTGCAGCCGTTTTTGGATCTGGGTCAAGTCGGGGACCGTCAAAAAGTGTTTCGCCTAATGGACGAATATACTAGCTTGGTGCTAAGTCTTGGCGGCAGTATTAGCGGTGAACACGGTGAAGGCCGCTTGCGCGCTCCTTATTTGGCCAAACAATATGGGCCGGAAATGTATGCCTTGTTCCAAAAAATTAAGCAAATTTTTGACCCCTACGGCACTCTAAATCCTGGGGTAAAAGTGAATGTAAATATGGATACCGTAAAAGCGTTGTTGCGGCCTGGGTATACGCTGGATCATCTTTATGGACATCTGCCGCGCACCTAAAGCCTCTTGAAAAAATAGCGAAATTAGCGTACCATAGCAGAGATAAACTACCCGATGCGGACGTGGCGGAATTGGTAGACGCGCTACTTTGAGGTGGTAGTGGAGCAATCCGTGGAGGTTCAAGTCCTCTCGTCCGCACCAAGTTGAACGATAGATACAAAAGTGCTCCGCAGTTGGAGCACTTTTGTTTAGTTTATTGACCTCTTTCTTGTGCAATTCCGGGGTTTAGCCTCCGGGAAAACTCTATTAGATCCTCTGCTATTGCATAAGAAACCCCAAGCATTCCTAACGACCGTTCGATTTCCATCGCTTGCTGCCGGGCTTTAGCTTCCGTTGCGAGCATATTTTCGTGTGCGGTAATGGCTTCGATGTCGTCACAGTCAAATATGGGTATAGGTTTGCTTGCTCCTGTATAATCAATCTGTCCTTCTAATCGATAGCTGCCATTACTAATCATTACTCTAAAGATT
>DASVXH010000015.1:0-1701 GCA_036392795.1 Saccharimonadales bacterium (SeqCode) | reverse complement strand
TCGAATACAATGCAATTTTAGCATAAAGCCAGGCGATTGTCAAGCCGATGAAACTCACGAGTATATCAATCGTTGCCCATTTCAATAATTGAAATCCTACGACGTGAATCGCGTTAACCTATAAGTGCTCCGAATTCCCTGAACCTAAACGCGCGTGCGCGCCATCGGGCGCGGCGCGCGTCGCGCGCGTTTCATCTAATAGGGCGCGGATGGGGCTGGCGCTAGAAAGCATCGCCGATATGTGGTTGATTAGAGAGAATTGGCTTGCTACTGAATCCGTAGCGGTTGACAACCTCGAGCTAGTACGCTATAATGTTCCCATAATCAAGATCAAGTTCAATAATGAATTTGATCTAGAAAGGGGATATGAAGATGAATATGAATAGAGAGGAGGTGATGAATAAGCAAACAATCTTAGCTGGCTGGCCAACCACCAATCTCGCTACTCTAACAAAAGGAAAGATAAGTACAATGGCAGACAACAAGACTGATCTCGAGCAGACTTTCGACTTCGAAATCGAGAAAGCTCCCGAGAAAGGTAAGCCGTGTCACATGCAGGTAGATGAGGATCTTCACAACTGGCTCAACCAGATGCGAATCCAGAAAGATGTCACTTTCCGCAAGTTCGCAAACATGATTCTCTGCAAGGGCATCCAGTCTTACATCAAAGCTAAGAAGCTCCCTGGCAAGATCAGGGACCGGTCCAACTAGGTAGATCAACCTGAGGGCCAGCTACCAACGAAGGTAGCTGGCCTTCAATCTTCGGAGGTGAAATGGGAAAAAAGAATAATGGACTGCTTCCTCCCTACAAAGAGAGTCCAAGATACGAACGAGCAAAGTATGTTATCATTCCAACTGATTTGTACAAAAAGCTTTCTATCGAAGCTGTAGAGAGAGGTTACAAGATTCGCGAATTCATTCTTGAGATACTTGAAAGGTCGATGGCATGAGAGCTTGCTTGTGTAAGAAAAATGATGCTAGAGAGGGAGTTGTAGAGCTGCCTGGCGGGTCAGTCATCTTGGTAGAAGGCTGCTTGGACTGCTTGAATGCTCTCTTTCAAAACTTGCCACATGGTACTTCCATTACTTTACCCATGAAAGAAAGCGAGCTAGAACCAGCTTAGTGCTAATCTAGCGGGCTGGGTAGCTTAGTGTCTACCCAGCCCGCTATTTTTTTACCCATGACCCATAGAAAGCAAGGCCCCCCCGCTTCTAACTAGCGGCATAGAAAGCTCCAGCTTAAACTAACGCGCAATGCAAATTTCATTTCATAAAACCACAAGTTCATCCTCATCTTTGTACCACAATTACGTTGAAAAGTCAATGGCCCAAAACTTGCAGGTCCCAGGGTAGTACCATGACCTCAGCTCAGGCGGCCGCCCTGGCCAAAGGTGCAATCGTACACGACACCCGTGCCAATGTGGACGGTGCCGTATACGAGCAAGCCCTCTTGGGCTACGACAGCACAGGGGAACCCCAGGGCACGATAGGCATCCGGTGGACCCAGCTTCCGCCCAGCGCACAGTGCACATCCTATTTCAACTATGACGACAACGTCATTGACTGGTTCACGGCGGGGTCCGCAGGTACGGTCGTTGCGAGCGACGCATTCGAGAGCTATCCCGAGAACTCCGCAATCCTAGCCCCGTGGACCAGCTCCGGGCCAACACGCGTCTACCGAGTACCCACGGGCCCAGTACAC
>DASVXH010000014.1:0-59940 GCA_036392795.1 Saccharimonadales bacterium (SeqCode) | reverse complement strand
GTGTATGGGCCGGTCGAGCGGGCGTGGATCTTGTCGGCAACCATGTGGTTTAGCTTGATCATGTACATACTACCGGTAGTGGTGCGCTCCTTAAACGGTTCACCGTTGCGACCATCGTACAGCTGTTGTTTACCATCTTCAGGCAAACCAGCTTCTTTTAATAGGTCACGGATCTTTTGGGCTGGAACACCATTAAATGATGGACTGGCAACACGCATACCAAGCGCACGAGCAGCCATACCCAAGTG
The DNA here is from genome assembly GCA_036392795.1 of Saccharimonadales bacterium (SeqCode). Classification (GTDB taxonomy): domain Bacteria; phylum Patescibacteriota; class Saccharimonadia; order Saccharimonadales; family UBA4665; genus JARIHD01. The sequence goes on along the minus strand of DASVXH010000014.1, from coordinate 59,692 downwards.
GGTTTCAAACAGCTGACCGATGTTCATACGGGAAGGCACACCAAGTGGGTTCAAAATGATGTCCACAGGCGTACCATCTTCCATAAAGGGCATGTCTTCGACGGGCAGGATTCGGGCGATAACACCCTTGTTACCGTGGCGTCCGCCTAACTTGTCACCAACGGCGATCTTGCGCATCTGGGCTACAAAGACCTGGATCTGCATTAGTACGCCGGCCTTCAGTTCGTGGCCGTTTTCGCGGCTGAATACTTTGACACCAACCACTTTACCGTGCTTACCGTTGCTCATGCGCTGTGAGGTGTCGCGGACTTCTTTGGCCTTTTCACCGAAGATAGCTCGCAGCAAGCGCTCTTCAGAGCTGAGTTCTTGCTCACCCTTTGGCGTGATTTTACCCACCAGGATATCGCCAGGATGCACCTCGGCACCGATACGAACAATACCATCGTCATCCAAGTGGCGTAGTGCATCTTCGGAAACGTTTGGAATGTCGCGGGTGACAATCTCTGGTCCCAGCTTGGTTTCACGGACTTCGATCATGAAATCAACAATATGAACAGAGGTCAAGGTGTCGTCTTCAACCAGCTTGCGGCTAATGATGATGGCGTCTTCGAAGTTGTAGCCAGCCCAAGGCATGAATGCTACGAGCAAGTCCTTACCCAGCGCTAATTCGCCGTTCTGGATAGACATACCCTCGATCAAGACGTCACCGGACTTAACCTTTTGACCGGTATTCACAACAACTTTCTGGTTGATTGAAGTACCTTCATTAGAACGGGCAAAGTGTTCCGGTTCGTACGAAACGGTACCTTCTTTGTATTTAACAACAACCTCGTCACCGGTGGCTTTTACGACTTCACCATCGGCTTCGGCTAATACCATCTGACCGGTGTTGCGCGCAGCAACAGATTCGATGCCCGTACCAACGATAGGCGATTTAGGCTGAATCAGTGGTACGGCCTGACGCTGTTGGTTGCTACCCATTAGCGACCGGTATACGTAGTTCTTTTCGATGAACGGAATGAGCCCGGCGGATGAACCGATAATCTGGTTTAGGGCAGCATCCATATGAGTGACCTCGTTGGCGTCAACTTCGCTTGACTTTAGAGCAGAACGAGCACTAACGCGTTCCTGGATGAACTTACCGTTCTTGTCAAGCTCCACACCAGCACCAGCGATAACAGCATGTTCCTCTTCGGCGGCATCCAAATAGACGATGTCGTTGGTTACTTTGCCATTAACCACCTTGCGGTAAGGGGTTTCGATAAAACCATAGTCGTTAATGCGCGCGTAGTTCGCAAGGTTAAGCACCAAACCGATGTTAGCGCCTTCGGGAGTTTCAACCGCACATAAGCGGCCATAGTGAGTGGCGTGAGCGTCGCGGACATCAAGCCCGGCACGCTCACGGGAAAGACCACCAGGTCCCATAGAGCTGAGGCGGCGCTTGTGGGCCAGTTCTGACAGGGGGTTAATCTGGTCCATGAACTGTGACAGCTGCGAGCTGGCAAAGAACTCACGAACAGCAGCGACCACAGGGCGAGCGTTGATCAGTTGACCAGGGGTGACTGATTCGAGCTCACTCATAGACATGCGGTCTTTAGTGTTGCGCTCCATGCGCAACAAACCGACGCGGAATTGACGCTGAACCAGTTCGCCCACCAATTTAACGCGGCGGTTAGCCAATGAGTCGATATCGTCGGCGGGTTCCTGGGTATTGTTCAGGCGAATCAATTCGGCAATGATAGCCACCAGGTCTTCGATGCGCATCACACGGTTTTCAACAGTGTTAGCTACGTCCAGATTCAGGCGCTTATTAATCTTGTAGCGGCCTACGCGACTAAAGTCGAAGCGCTTGAAATTGTAGAACATGTTTTCAAGCAGGCTTTTGGCGTTATCAACAGTAGCCAAATCGCCTGGGCGCAAGCGACGGTATACTTCGATAAGTGCGTCACTTTGGCCTTTGGTAGGATCCTTGTCGAGAGTGGCATCAAGATAGCTCTTGTTACCGTTATCAACGTTTTTAAAGGCTTCTTTGACGGCGGTGTCGGTCATACCCAGAGCACGGAGGAGTGTCGTTACTGGAATCTTGCGCTTGCGGTCGATCTTTACGTAGAGAGCGCCCGATGCGGCGGTTTCGAATTCCAGCCATGCACCCCGGCCAGGGATAACTTTGGCGCCATACAGACTGGTGGCTCCGTGCGGATCAGCAGTAAAGAATACACCGGCCGAACGGATCAGCTGACTCACAACAACACGCTCGGCGCCGTTGATCACAAAGGTTCCACGCTTGGTCATCCAAGGGTAATCGCCCAAGTAGATTTCCTGCTCCTTTACTTCGCCGGTGACTTTGTTGGTCAACTCGACAGTAGCCTTCAGCGGCGCTTCATACGAAACGTTGTTTTCGCGCGCCTCGCCTTCAGTCATCTTTGGATCTTCAAAGTGATAGTCTTTAAAGCGCAGCGATAGTTTGGTATTAGTGTAGTCATCAATCGGACTGATTTCAGCCAGCAATTCGCCCAAACCTTCCTCGATAAACCATTGGAATGATTTATTTTGGTGGTCGACGAGATTGTCGAGCTGAATTACATCGTCCTGACTGGTGAAATACACACGCTGACCATCATCTGTGGTAGTGGTGGTTTTCGCCATCTTGTAGCAATTCCCCTTCTTGTTTGTCTATAAGGCCGGCTAACCGTACCCGCCCTTCAATAGACGAATAACGTTTATAAATAGAGTGTATTTTTGCGCGCGAAGATCCCTAAGCGGGTGTTTTTGGTACTAACTTTCTTTCCAAAGGTAGCACTACCCAACTTACACTACTTCTTAGGGTAGGATTATGAGGACAATTTCAGCAAATGTCAAGCTATTATTATCTTAGTTCTGTTTCTGCTGCCAAGGCTCGGGCGCGTTCGAGCATATCTAGACTGCCGCTTTCTTGGGCCTTCTTGTTGATCGTGCTAGTAATATCACTAACCGAAGCCGTCCAGCGGATTAGATCAAAAGTCCCAGCCAAAGCCCCAAAGGGTTGCACCTCCCGCGCCTTTTCTCTGATATCAGTAGTAAAGCCCAGCGACGAAACAAACGCCTCGCCTACGTCATTTCCTCTCCAGGTATACGCACTTGCCGGTTGTCGGGGGTCAAATTCTTCCATCAACAAGGCGGCCATAGTTGTACCAATGCCATTCGGAGCGTTAGGCGCGGCAACTACTTCCCGCAGCCAAGCGTATTTATGGGCAGTACCCCTCATCTTAAGTTGTCTCTTGAACGAACGACTCCCCGACGTAACATTGGCTGCATAGGCGTAGCCAATAATTTCTCGGCTCTTTCTGGCGACTACCAAAGTAGGCGATGAATAAGAAAGTGGCTCGGGGTTATCTAGGCGGTCATTCAATTGCAAGGGGTCTCGGCGCGTCAGTTCAAACGACTGCCGGCTACCGCCCAAAAGGTACGCAGCTGCTTTTAAGGCTTCATCCGGAAGAGGGGGAGTAGATGCTGAACCTACATTCTTATTCATTTCAGTGTAGACACCAGCAAACGACGCCTGTGCTAGCGCATAGAGACTCATGTAGCCAGATGGGCTCATTTCATCCGGGTCACCTACATAAAAATCAACACCTTCCAGCTGAAACGGCGAATTTTTATAGTGAGCTTTCATAACAACCGCCAAGTTAATGTGCTAATAACTATAGCACCGGCTCGCCGTCTATCAAATGTGGATATCTCTTTTCAAGCGATTGAATGACGTCGCCCAGATAATAGGAATCCGGCGTACGATGCGTCACCAAGGGCAGCCTATGGTCAGCATCGAATTCATACTGCTCCGGCGAGGCAGTCGGATCAAGTTTAATATGATGCCTTTCATACCAACCATTAACCTTACTGCCTTTAAAAGCATGTAGCACTACAGCATCATCGGGCTTGAATTGCCCAAACTTTAGCGCCGCATGCATCACCAGGCTACCCAAACCGCTCCGATGCGGAAAGGCTACTACATCTTTTAGGTAACAACCGTCGTACCCACCGCCTAACACTCTGTGCGCATATGATGTCGTGCAAAAAGCATTTATTTCACCCTGCACCGTTTCGTCTTGAACGACAACGAGCTGTCCGCCTTCTTGAAAATGCGAGTGCAGGTAGGTGCAGTAGTGGCGAAGGCCGAACGATCGCTTAATAAGACCCTGGGGCAGTCTCGGATGCCTGCCCTGTTCGAACTGTTTTTGATACGAGCTGATCAAGGTATTAAGGATGGGCCGCGCCTGGCACTTTGCCTCCGTGGGACCCAAAAAATCGGCAACAGTAACACCCCTACGCTTACCGAGCTCTGGATATTCAACGCGCAGACCCACCGCCCTTTTTCCTACTGAGATTTAGGTGGGGTCGTAATAATCCCGTCAACTAGTCCGTATTTTTTCGCTTCGACCGCGGTCATCCAGCGGTCGCGTTCCATGTCTTCGTGAATACGTTCTGGTTTTTGGCCGGTGTTTTTGGCCATAATTTCCTCTAGCAAATATTTCACGCGGAGCGATTCTTTAAGGTCGATCTCTTGATCGGTTACCTTGCCACGAGTACCGCTGGAAGGCTGATGAATCATCACTGTCGCATTAGGCAAAAGAAAACGCTTACCTTTGGCGCCCGAACTCAACAGGAAAGCCGCTGCCGAAGCCTGCATGCCGATACCAACAGTTTGAACGTCATTACTGATATATTGCATAGTGTCATACACGGCGAGCGCATCGTAAACGCTGCCGCCAGGGCTATTGATATACAGATAAATGTCTTTTTTGGCGTCTTGAGCCTGCAAAAATAGCAGCTGTGCCACAATTAGATTTGCCGAGTGTTGGTCAACGCCAGTTCCCAAAAAAATAATCCGGTCTTTTAAAAGACGACTGTAGATATCGTATGCACGCTCGAAGCGGCCTTCATTTTCGATAACCGTAGGAACCAAAATACTATTTGTTGGCGTTGCCATATGTACTTCCTTATTTATGCTCTTACCTATACTATCCCCATTAGCACTCTCAAGTCAAGAGTGCTAATTTCGTCTTCCTCAATATGGGTTCTACTTAGAACTTTTTTTTGCGGCAGTGGCTTTAGGCTTTGCGGCAGTCCGGGTTTTGGCCTTATCGACAACAGCACCGCCAGCATAACCAACCAAAGCGTCAACAGTCTTCTCGCTTACCATACGCGATACGATTTCGCGGCGTGTTTCGGGCTTGTCCAGTTCGGCCTGCATCTTATCATCCGGATACTGAGCCTTTAGAAGCTGCAAACGAATTTCCAGCTCTTCTGGCGTAATCATAATCTTTTCTTGTTCGGCAACTTCCCCCAGAATCAGCCCGGCTTTAACTCGTAGCTCTGCGTCGGGGAGAATCTTTTTACGGTAGGTTTCTTCGGTAAAACCTAAACTTTCCAGGAAGTCAGGCCAAGTCATGCCGCGATAGATCGCATTCTGCTTCTGTTCGTTCAGCAGACTATTCACTTGCTCTTCAATCAGAGCTTCAGGAATGGCAACCTTTGATTTAGCCGCAATCTCTGTTAGCAGGGCATCGGCGTAATCTCGATCAGCTTGATGCTGTTTTTCTGAAACAAGCTGGCGCTTGATATCGTCCTTAAGCTCCTGAACTGTCTTGAAAGGACCGGCTTTGGCGGCAAAGGCATCATCCACCTTAGCGACTGCCAACTCCTGAACCTTTTGAACTGTGACGGTAAACTCAACCTTTCGGTTCTGTAGCGCCGCAACACCATAATCTTTAGGGAAAGTGATGGTAAAGGTTTTTTCACTACCAGCCTTTAGGCCAATAATATTGTCTTCAAAACCGGGAATAAAGGTATCGCTGCCCAGGACAAGCGGATAATTAGTGCCGTCTGCACCTTTGATAGGCTCTTTGGTCTTAGCATCAACGCCTTTAAAATCGATGTACGTTTGGTCACCACCTTTAGCAGCGCGGTCTACATCCTTGCGCTCTGCTTCACGCTTTTGCAGCTGTTCGATGACCGCCTCTACGTCTTTGGTGGTTACTTTTACCTCGGACTTGGCTTTTTTAATTTTCTTGTAGTCGGGAAGCTTAATCTCGCCGATAACCTCGACCTCAAAAACCAATTCCAACGTTTCAAATGGAACAAATTTGGTAATGTTGACTTGGGGTTGAGCGATGGGGCGAAGTTTTTCGCTATCAATAACGGCACCGTATAGAACATTCATCGCCCGGTCAAGAAATTCGCTCTGCAGGGTGGCAGGATTAACGTTCTTCTCGACGAGCGCCAGTGGCGCTTTTCCTTGGCGGAAGCCAGGAAGCTTAACATCGTTCGCCAAATGCTCTAATGTTGCTTGTTTGGCGGCTGCCAGCTGACCAGCGTCTGCCGTGACGGTCAACTGGACTTTAGTTTCGGATAGATTCTTTTTATTGACTTGCATAGTGAGTTACTGTAACAGATTGAGGATAACTTGACTACCCCTCATCTAGTGTGCTGTCAAAATTTAAGGTCCGAGGCTCTAGGGTTAGTCTTAGGAGCGTCTCTCCCAGGTGCAGACAATCGGGTGTCGGGCATGCTTCGGGTGCCGTCATTAGCACCTCAAAATCAACGTGCGTTTTTTCGGTATCGTAGAGTGCATACCACTCTTCACGCTCCTGCTGGGTGCGTCGCATAGGATCATCCCGTGTCAGACAGGTTCGTATTCTATGCAGCGAACTACTGCACAGGCCACGCATATGCACATCGGTAAGCTTAGGCAGAGAGGGCACGTCGCAAAATTCCAAAAATTTACCCAGCGAACCTGGCGCCAGGATACAACTCACTATTCCGCGACCTTCTTGAACCCCTAAACGAATGCTAAGTAGTTCGCCCTGGGGCATGGGGCTAGATCTCCTCTTCCCGATAGTCGGTAACAATACTAACGATCCGTGCGGCACTGTGTCGCTCTTCGACACCCGTTAACAGATTGCGGATTTCGTACAGCTCCTCATCCAGTTCTTTTTCACCAATAAACATGGCATAGTGGATGCCTTTTTTGGCCGCGCTTTTAATCTGTTTGTCGGGCTTTCGACCACTTAAATCGACAGCGACATTAGCACCCATATTCCGTAAATCCTGAATAATCCTTAGGGCTTTGCTGTATACATCACCTATCAGTACCACATAAACATCGGTTTCCGGACGTAAATTCGGCATAAGATCGTGGCCTTCCAGGAAATTCTGCATGGTTACATCGCCCCAGCCCAGACCAACGGTCGGCACTGGCTCGACACCAAATAACCCAACGAGGCCGTCGTAGCGACCGCCGCCCATCATAGAGCGATTATTATTTGGGTCATTGTCGAAGATTTCAAACACAATACCTGTGTAATAATCGAAACCGCGCATAATCGTGATGTCAAAAACAGCGTTAGTAATTCGTGCATCGTCCAGCATGTCCATCAGCTGCTTTAGCTCTTTGGCAGACTCATGCTCCCGAATCACTTCCGGCAGGTGTTGTAGTTGCTTGATTTTTAGCAAGCCGATCAGTTTATTACTGGCGCCGGCGTCGCGCTGCGATGGCGTAAACACCGCGTCAACTTCTGCCATAAATTCGGCATGCGGAATCTTGTGCATGCGGTCGATCAACTTGCAGACGGTGTTAATCTGTGTCGGCGTTAATTCTAGATAGTCCTTCAATATAAAGTCCATCAGTTTACGGCTATTGATCCGTATGCTGTACATGTCATGGGTTGAGCCAAAGCTTCGCAAGATAGTGTCGGCAATTTGAATCAGCTCCATTTCGGCTTCAATGCCGGGTAGGCCAAAAATATCGACGTTTAGCTGCCAGTGTTCGCGCAAGCGGCCGCGTTGTGGACGCTCATAACGCCAAAGGTTGGGGATACTGTACCAGCGCAATGGATAAGCCAGCTCCTGGCGGCGCGCCGCCACCATTCGACTAACCGTGGGTGTCATTTCTGGACGGATAGCCACCTGACGACCCCCCCGGTCAGTAAAGGCATACGTTTGTTCATTAACGATTTCTTCGCCGGTTTTTGCCAGGTATAGTTCCAGCGGTTCCAGTATGGGCGCGTCGTATTCTTCGTAACCAAATTGCTCTACTACCTTGCGAATCGTGCCGAACATGTATTTCTGCAAACGTTTGTCTTCGGGGTAAAAATCGCGTGCGCCCTTGTAGGGCTGCGTTGCTAGTGTCATAAAGTATTTTCCTATTTCAGATTGATTGTATCAAATTCTATATAAAAACGCCGGACAAACCGACGCTTTTTCTTGCAATATTAAAAAGGCGACGGATTTGTTCCGGCTATCTATGGATCTGATGATGCTGTAATCTCTGTCGCATGATTTACATAATTATAACATAGGATTAGTATGGTTATATATGGCGGCAAAACCTTGTGACATAGTATTAGAAGGCGGCGGTGTGAAAGGCATTGGCCTGGTTGGGGCGCTAACCGAATTGGAAAAATCCGGTTTTGAGTCATGTCGTGTTGCCGGAACCAGCGCTGGAGCCATCGTGGGATGTCTGTTAGCGGCGGGCGCGAAGCCATCTACACTCGTCACGCTGATGCAGTCCATTGATTACAAAAAGTTCCGCGATGAGACACTCCTAAGCAAACTTAGCGTTCCTGGCAAAATCACCTCTATTTTGTTTGAGAAGGGTATTTATAGGGGTAACTATGCCTATAAATGGTTGCTGACCGAGCTAGACAAATTGGGCGTACGCACCTTTGCCGATCTCAAATTGACCGAACAGTGGGCCACGGCGCTGCCCCCGGAACAGCGCTACAAGTTGGTAGTAATCGTTTCGGACATTACCCGCGGACGCATGGTGCGCTTGCCTTGGGACTATCACGAATACGGTCTAAACGCTGACGATATGCTGGTGGCTGACGCCGTGCGAGCTTCGATGTCAATTCCCTACTTTTACCGGCCAGCTAAATTGAAAGGCCGATTTTTGGTAGACGGTGGTATTTTGTCCAACTTTCCTATCGATATTTTTGATAATGTGGGCGAATGGCCAACGTTTGGTGTCAAACTATCGGCCAAACCTGAAGCGTTTACAAAAATGAATCCTGTTACCAATCCGGTTGACTATGGCCTGGCCATTTTGTCGACCACCATTAGCGCACATGACAAAATGCACTTGGACGATCCTTGCGCGCAGGCACGGACCATGTTTGTTGACACCTTTGATATTAAGGCCACGCATTTTGATATTACAACCGGAGAACAGAGAGCACTTTTTACAAGTGGCCAAAAGACCGCCAAAGACTTCCTGGAGGGCTGGGATTTCAAAAAATATCAGCTGCTTTGCCCATCGAAGTAAGTTATTTTATCGAACGACAAGGCTAAAATGCGATTGGCGAAGTTATTCTAGTGTTAGACATTTTTTCGCCCATTATGTATTGCTGCAAATCCCAGTAGCGAGCCGGATCAGTAGCCAAGTCTACATAGGCACTATATAAAATCTCACGAATTGCCTTTTGGTGCTCTATACCGTGTTCGTATTCGCCATATCCGCCATTTTGCGACTCATACACGACTCGCATCGGCGTCTGGGCATTGGCGATGATTTGATCAGAACTCATACGATACTCCACCTGCTGCCGCTCCACGCCATAGACACCACGTCGATCACATGGATCGTGCGCATCCGGATTATGCTCCCAGCCGATAAAACCGTTGCTATATGCCTCGCTGACTACGACGGCCAGCTCGCCCAAAGCATAAGGAGTCAACTGGGCAGTGGTGTCCTTAAATCGCTCAACCGCACTAGGGTCGGGGGGAGAAAGCGCCAGATCCTGCGCCTGAACCTGTAGTTCGCGTTCGGCTCGTATCCGCAAATGTTCCCCATAATTGCGGCCCTCCACCAAAGGCACGATCGGAAAAGTTGGAATGGCCGTGGTTTGGTACACGGCTCTTTCCTGAGGTAATGGGATAGAATTTTCGGAACTTGTCATATAAAAAGAGGCCTTCAAAAGCCTCCCTCCTTTATCGTACCTAACTGGTGGGGACGAAAGGACTTGAACCTTCACGCCGTGAGGCACATGCTCCTAAGGCATGCGTGTCTACCAATTTCACCACGTCCCCGGAAAAATTGACAAGGTTTATTATATCGTATTTCTTCGTTATTTGCATCATTGACTTTGGAGGCGGCCTCAATAATAGTTAATCTCAAGTAAATATAAAGGAATGACCGCTATGGATAATACAAAAAAGCAAGAAAAAGCTTCGGAGGAAGGCAATGGATTGCCCGCCGCGCCAGCGGTAGCCATGCCACAATCGATGCCCGGGGCTTTTGATCTTTTTAAACCGAGTATAGAAATAGTAAAGCGAAACCTTGCTGCTTTTATTGTACTAATGGGCATCCCTACGGTATTAACCATGATTGGGCCTGACCCCTCGTTTGCTTCCAACTCCGATCACAATGGCGGGATACTTGAGGTACTGGGATTTTTGGGTTCACTTTTAACCTTGCTGACTTTCCCGGCGGTAGTGTTATTGCAGCTAAAAGGCGCCCGGAGCGAACAGATTTCCGGGGGCGAAGCGTTTAGTCAGGGCCTGAAATACCTGGCGCGCATCATCGGTCTGGCTATTTGCATGGCGGTTATCTTTATCGGTGCTACGGTGCTTTTGATTGTACCCCTATTCTTTGCCATACGACGTTACGCGCTTGCGCCGTACTATCTGATCGACCGCAATCTTGGTGTTTTTGAAGCCTTAAAAGTCAGTGCACAGGAATCTCAAGGTATGTGGGGAGCCATTTATGGTATTATCGGTGTCACGCTTCTTATTGCCCTGCCCAGTGCCGTGCCAGTCATCGGGTGGATGGCATCGGCAGTAGGCGCGATCTTGTATGCGGCCGCCCCTGGCCTGCGCTATCTGCATATCAAAGCTTTGCGCCAAAACAAAGAAGATGTGACTACTCCTATCGAAAAGGAACTTCACGCCGCCGGCTCTGCAGCCTAAATCCTATCGGGAATAAAAAATTAGTTGCGCGTCGCCATAGGAGCGGTGCGCAACTTTTTTAAACCCTGGAATTTCGGGAGCGTCTACAGCACCCGGCCAGGAGACCACCATAATGCCATTTGGTGCGACACGAACAGCCAGCCGCCTGACCAAATTAATCTGCGTATCGTTGTACGGCGGATCGCACAAAACAATATCAAACTGCGATGATGCAGAAGTTTGCAGCCAAGCACCGGCGCCAGCTTTTATCAGAGAGACCTGATCCTGCAACCCCAACTCTTTGCTATTACTGGCGATAATGGTTTGGGCCGCCCTATCATTATCTATGGCCGTAGCGTGTGCCGCACCGCGACTAACAGCCTCAAAACTGAGTGCCCCCGATCCAGCAAATGCGTCCAACACATGCAGACCTTCGATATCGCCGAGCATATTAAAAAGCGCACCTCGGACTTTATCGCTCATAGGGTGCGTTTTAAAACTGCGCGGCGATTGAAATGTTCGGCCACCTAAACGGCCAGCAATAATTCGCACCTTAGCGCCTCGTTTTAGCAGCCTGCATTGCGGCGTCGTACCAGGCCAATGTTACAACTTTAACAATTGCAGGAATAAGATGTTTCCGCGCTTGGCGGGCCAGACGGGGTGTCCACCCCGATTCATAATAGCGATGAAACATGTCCAAACCACCAATTTCTTTGGCCGTACGGCGGAAAAGCTCGATGGTGCCATTTGTGCGCAGGTCGGCCAAATCGTGCGGCGTTATATGAATCTGTCTGCTGGAAAATGACGCCAGCAACGCAGCAACACCAAATTCAAAAAAGCCATGTGTAGCCAAAAGCCCGCGAGGACCCCACATCTTCCAGTTATTTTTGACCTGTTCACGACGATTCTGTCCTGGCAACACTAATTTGTCTTTTATGGAGGTCCTCGTTTCAATACCAGCTCCGCCACGCAGTTCGGTGAGTCTTTCTTCGTACGGAAAGTGGTGAGCCGGCGTCAGCCCATCCACTATAGCGTGCGCTAACCAGGCTGCCTCGAATGACGCACGAATTTCATCCTTGTTTTTTAAAGCAACCACTAACTGAGCATGATGATCGGCGATTAGATCGATCAGGCCGGTATCGGTTTCGTCAAACGGCGAATAGTAATGCCATGGTTCGTCTTTGGCCGGGCTTTTACGCTTGATTGCGTCAGGGCCATTTATGCCTTCGAAATGCAAAATACCGCCTATTGTCGGAAAGTTGGCGTCGCCGGGCAATAGGCGGCTTAGGCCGCTACGGGCCAAGCGGTCCAGCTTCTGGTGAGCCCCAAGCAAGCGGCCCGACATGGGTGTAAGTGTAGTTCCAGAGTACATTAGTTTAAATTGGTTACGGCCCGCAGGCGCATAACTCTTTCCTGTAATCCTGGATATTGTATCAAATCTTCGCCTTTGTCGATATAGTGAGCGGCGGCCTTACGGGCGGCGGCGATCAACGTAACATCGGTCAACTTTGCAACTCGCAGATCTAATTGGCCGTGCTGCATGGTGCCGTAAATGGCGCCAGGACCGCGCAGCTCCAAATCGAGTTCAGCCAGCTTGAACCCATCGTTAGAGCGCTCCAGGGCGCGTAAGCGCTGTGGTGGCGCCGACGAATCACTCATCATTAGATAGCAGTAGCCCTTGTGACCACCACGACCAACACGGCCACGCAGCTGGTGGATCTGCGCCAGACCAAATCGGTCAGCTGCTTCAATCAGCATGATACTGGCATTAGGTACATCAACACCTACTTCGATAACGGTTGTCGAAACCAAAATATCCAATTGATGGCGCGCAAACTGCTGCATGATATCCTGTTTTTCGGCCGGTTTCATCTTGCCATGCAGCAGTCCCACGCGCCGATGTTTGAAGTCGCGCTTGCTCAATTGGTCGTACATTTTTTCGGCAGAGCTAGCGCTGGCGCGCTCGGATTCGGTAATCAAAGGGCAGACGACAAACATCTGTCGTCCCGCGCCTAGCTCCTTTTCTATTTCTGCGTACAGCTGCGCTCGCGAATTGGGCGAACAGATTTCGGTCGTAATTGGCTGGCGGCCAGGCGGCTTGCTATCAATAATCGAAACATCCAGTTCACCATACAATGTCAAGGCCAGACTACGCGGAATTGGCGTAGCCGTTAGACTCAGAAGATGCGGCATATGACCGGCCTTGGCCATCAGTTTTTTGCGTTGTTCAACACCAAAACGATGCTGTTCGTCGATAACCACCAGACCCAATTTTTGCATATCTACTTTTTCCTGAATCAGGGCGTGTGTACCAATGATCAGGCGAACTTCGCCGCCGGCAATATGGTGATAGGCCGTTTCTTTTTGCTGTTTCGTCATACCACCCACTAATAAAGATATTCGATCATGCATTTCGAGTGGTTCTAGTAAGTCGTAGACCGTTTCGGCATGCTGGCGGGCCAGCAACTCCGTTGGTGCCATAAACGCCACCTGATAACCTTCGGCGATCGCCATCAGTGCCGCCATAGTAGCTACCACGGTTTTTCCAGAACCCACATCGCCTTCTACCAGGCGGTTCATAGGCTGCGTTTTTTGCATGTCCTGATATATTTGCCAAACCACGGCACGCTGGGCATCGGTCAGGTTAAACGGCAGATGACTTACAAATTCTTTGGCCAGTTTTTTGTCAAAAGGAATGGCCAGCGAAGTGTCCTGCAATAATTCGTATTTATTGAGAAGGCTAGCGAGGCTAAGGCTAAATACCTCTTCAAAACCCAGACGTTTTTGCGCAGCTTGCAGCTGTTCGGCGTCTGACGGAAAATGCATTGCCTCTAGAGAGGCACCCAGCGGCATTAGTTTTTGATCTTTAATAAGCCAGGCAGGCAATGTTTCGGCGTGCCGACGCATGAGTGGCACTATTTCGCGCACAAATTTTCGAATACGGGCGCTGTTAAGGCCCTTTGTTTCGCGGTACACTGGCACAATTCGCGCAGTATTAACCGGAAAATCACTCACCAATTCCATGCTGGGGTTCATTATTGCAAAACGATTGTGACTTAGTTCGTACTGGCCGGAGATAAAGTACGGCTGACCGGACTTAATCGCCTGTTCGCGGTACGGTTGGTTAAACCAGATCAGGCGTACACTGTCGCCGTTATCGTTGGCAACAGCCTCGGTAATATGCATGCCGCGGCGTACATAGCGGCCCCTTACTTGCGTGATTATTGCCTCTATCGTTGCGGGTCCGGGACGCAGATTTTTGATCTGGCTTACAACTGAAAAGTCATTGTACTTGCGCGGGTAGTTTTCCAGCAGATCACCAACCGTACGTACACCTAAAATAGCCAGTTTTTTGGCCACTTCGTCGCCTACGCCTTTGATGGCCGTTATAGAATCCTCCGGTCGCATACTGTTAGTATACCCAGGGGTTGCCCTTTTTAGAACGTCTTTTGTATACTGCTTACGTTAAAAATATAAAGGGGGAACAAAATGGAAGCGTTGAAAAATATGACCTTTACCGACTACGGCAACATAAACAAAACCCTTATTGGGGGTGGCGAAGGTGGGCCCGGTTTTCCCCCGCCAGATCCCGAAAAGGAAGAAGAATCAGATAAAGCTGCCGCGTTTTCAGACCCCATCCAAGACGTCGGTGGAATTAACGGTAATGAAGGATTTCATGACACACGGGAGGGAGGTACGCAAGAGGACGGCATGGTCGAGGAAGAAAAAAGGCGGTCAGCCCTATGTGCAGGCCGATTAGCAATCCTACCGCACATGGATCAATACGTGGACGGTGGAGATGGCAATAGGATACTTGGCCAAGAACAAGTTGCCGCCTAGAGTGAACTTCGTTATTAAAAGGCTAGAGGGGTACCCTTCTAGCCTTTTTTGACCAAAAAGAACACACTTGGTCCAAAGTAGCTGTTGGCTAGAGTGGGCTGTAGAATACCTTCGATAGCCAGCATCACTCGGCGGGGCACAACCTTTTTTAGGCCCGGGCTACGCAAGTTGGATACGGATAAAATACGCTCAACTTTTAAGCCGGCATGGGCCAGCTGTTTGATAACCGTGTCGGGATTGTGATTCACAAACGGAATTTCGCTATCTTTTTTGTTCTTTTCGGAACGAATATCAACAGGGTGAACGGGCATCTTTTTGCCTTTTAACAGGTGCTTTAGACGATTGCGGGCGTGTGAATAGTTGGCTACTTCGATAATGGCATAGCCGTCGTCAGCCAAAACACGAGCGAATTCGGCGAATTCAGGATTTGGGTCGGGCAGATGATGCATGACACGGATAACCGTAAGTAAATCGACGCTGCCGTCTTTAAATTTTAGATCGGCGGCCTGTAGAAGCTTGCGGTCAACTTCTGGGTGGTCTTTTAGAAAATCCTTGGCGATGTCCAATTGCTGCTGGCTGGGCTCGGCTAGCGTCACTTTGTCGGCATAGTTTTCCAGCAGCACGCATAGACGACCATAACCGCCGCCTACATCAACGGCATTACGAAAATGGCGGCCATTCAACAAACGCTTAATTGCCATTTCTTCGGCAGCGTGTTCATAGTCGCGGCCGGTCCAGTATTTTAGATAATTGTGGCTGGGGTCGTTATATTGATCCGCCTTGCGGGTCTTTTTTTCGTGTTTCTTGTCGGCGTGTTCGCCCTTTTTGGTAGTTGCTTGTTTCATATCGGTTACAGTATAACACCTTATGCGCGCTCAACGAGTGCGGAATCTTTATAGGCTTTTCCTTTTCGCAGGAGTAGACGGCCACTTTGGAAGTCTTCCTCTCCTAGCCGCTCTTTGGTAGTCTTATGGCCATTAATAGATATGGCATTACCAGCCAGCAGGCGCCGGGCCTCACTCTTGGAGGCTGCCAGGCCGCTTTCAGCCAAAACATCAGCCAGACCATCGCCGGGCTTAGCGCGGGCAAAGCGAATTTCTTTGCGGATTTCGCGTAGCACTTCTTCGGTTGCTTCGCCGACCAATGCATTGCCCGTCAGGTAAGAGGTCACTTCTTCTGCGACACGCATCTTATCCGAGCCATGCACTAGCGCTGTTATTTCCTGAGCCAGCCAGAGCTGAGCCAAGCGCATTTTTGGATCGGCTTTATGGCGCGTCATAATGTCGTCAATCTGAGGCTTGTCGAGTTCGGTGTAGATCTTCAGGTAATCTTCGACTCCGGCGTCATCGGCATTAATCCAAAATTGGTAAAACTGCGTTGGCGAGGTTTTCTTAGGGTCCAACCAAACGGCACCTTCTTCGCTTTTACCAAACTTTTTACCGGTAGCCTTATTGATAACCAAAGGCATACTAAAAGCATGCACTTCTTTACCTTCTTTTTTGCGAATCAGGGGCGCCCCAGAGAGCATATTACCCCATTGGTCAGACCCACCAATCTGAAGCTCAACACCCCTGGTCTTAAAGAGATGCCAGTAATCATAGCCTTGAATGAGACTATAGCTAAATTCAGCATAACTGATGCCACTACCGCCTTCACCCATTCGCGTGGCGATGAAATCGCGCTGCACCAGTTCTGTCATGCTGTAGTTTTTGCCTACATCACGCAGAAAATCCAGGTATCCGAGGTCCTTAAACCAGTCATAGTTGTCAACTAGTTCAAATTCACGGCCTTCAAATAATTTACTAACCTGTGCCTTTATGCGCGCGACATTAGCCTGAACTTCTTCGCGGGTTTTCAGCTCACGCTCTTCATCCTTGCCGCCTGGGTCTCCAATAAGACTGGTCGCACCGCCTACCAGCAAAACGGTCTGCCATCCGGCCTTTGCCAGTCGCTTGGCAACCAAAAAAATCGCGAGGTTGCCAATAGTCAGGCTATCTGCCGAGCCACAATCTGCTCCCAAATAGAATTTTCGTGGCGTATCCAGCCACCTACTATCACTGAAGGTTTTGTCTTTGATTAGACCGCGCCATTGCAAGTCCTCTGAGAGTGTCATATTCATACGTCCTTTAGTATACCCCAGACTGAAGAAATGCTGCATAGCCTACAGTTTAATTTGCATAGGATTAGTTACTCTTTGCTATAATACGGAGCAGTAATTATAGCCATACGGAGCAAAACGAAAGATGTTTGATTCCCCTAAGCAAAATTCCGGGCGACGCCGTCCCAGTAAGAGCGTTTATACGACAAAGAGTGGTAACACCATCAAACTTAACCGCAGCCTCGGCGAACGCGTTCGCGCCAATCGCGAAGCGAAGGCTCGCAAACGTGCAGCATATTTAAGTTCTCTACCCAAGAATCGCTGGAAGCGCCTGGCTTACCGCTTGCACCCCAAGCGCGTCGCCAAATACTGGTTTAGCCGCGAGGGCGCCATTATGGCGCTCAAGATTATGGGTGTCGGGATCGTCGTTTGTTTCCTTTTAATGGTTGGGGTATTTGCTTACTTCCGTAAAGACTTGCCAAACATTAAAGACATCTCCGGAAATGAACTTGGCGGAAGCATTACCTACTACGACCGCAGTGGACAAACGGTACTTTGGCAAGATTACGACGCCGTTAAGCGTGTGCCTGTGACCTCGGAGAGTATTTCCAAATACGTAAAACAAGCAACCATCGCCATCGAAGACAAGAACTTCTACAAACACGGCGCCTTTGATGTGACGGGGATCGCGCGCGCCGGTATTAACGACGTCTTTAAAAAAGGTGGCGCCAAACAAGGTGGCTCGACCATCACTCAGCAGTTAGTCAAATTAAACATGAACTGGACGCAGGACCGCACCCTTGGCCGCAAATTTAAAGAATTAATTCTGGCGGTCGAACTGGAGCGTGAATATTCAAAAGAAGATATTCTAACCGGTTATCTGAACATTGCTCCCTATGGCAACGTGCAATACGGCGTTGAAACCGCATCGCGCGACTATTTTAATAAAAGTGCTAAAGATCTGACTTTGGCTGAATCTGCTATGTTGGCAGCGATTCCACAGGCGCCGTCGTACTATTCGCCCTATGGCCCTATTTATGAAAAAGAAGCGCTGGTTGGCCGCGCGCACTACATCATCGATCAAATGCTTGATCAAAAGATGATCACTAAACAGGAGGCCGACGAAGCCAAAGCAATAGACATTGCCAGCAATGTGAAAGAAAGTCAGCCCAAATATGAAGGCATTAAAGCGCCCTTTTTCGTGCTCTCAGCCAAACAAGAACTTGAAGAAAAATTTGGCACCAAAACAGTTCAACGTGGTGGCTGGAAGGTCACCACTACTGTCGACCTGAAGCTTCAGGAACTGGCCGAAAAGCAGGTTAGTAAAGGCATGGCCCAAGTTAAACGCCAAGGGGGTGACACGGCAGCATTCGTGGCAGCAGACAACAAGACCGGTCAGGTGGTCGCTCTGGTTGGAGGCCCAAATTTCTTCGATATGAATTCGAGTTTTAGGGAAGTTAACTACGCTAAGCAGTGGATTCCGCCAGGTTCAACATTCAAGCCCTATGACTATGCGACCTTGATTAATGAGTCAGACAACGTTGGCGCGGGTTCTGTTATCTACGACGATCAAGCCGCTCTCCCAGGATATGCGTGCACCAACAAGAACCGACCAAAAGACGGCGGCAACTGTCTGCACGACTACGATTTCCGTTTCCCTGGCCCTATTACCTTGCGATATGCACTGGCCGGTTCGCGTAACGTTCCTGCCGTGAAATCTATGCTAATGGTGGGTTCCGAAAAAGTTCGCAGCACTGCCGAATCAATGGGGCTAAAGAGCGGGTACCGCTGCCCGCCAACAGGCGATACTACCTATAGTCGTGGCACTTGCTATGGTTCGGCTGCTATCGGTGACGGTGCCTTCCTGCACCTCGACGAACATGCCAATGCCTTGGGCACACTGGCGCGCCTGGGCGAGGCATTGCCTCAAACGTACCTGCTCAGCATCGCTGACTCACGCGGCAAACCGATTGAGCTAGAAAAGGCCAAGCCAAAGCGCGTATTAAAGGCAGACACCGCCTATATCATTAACGACATTCTGGCAGACCCCAAGGCCAGCTACTTGCGTACCGATCGTAAGTTCCACCACTACAAGGACTGGCATTTTGCCATAAAGACGGGCACAACCAACGATGCAAAGGATGGTCTGATGGCCAGCTGGTCAACCCAATATACTGCCGTTGTCTGGGTTGGGGAGCACAAGCGCCAAAAAGAAATGACAGGCGCCATGGAAAATATGACTCAGCCGATCGTTCAGGGCTGGATGCAAGGCGCGCATGCCGACCTAAAGGCCGTCAACTGGACAGCACCAAGTGGACTCAAAACTCTGCCGGCCTACGTTATCCGCAGTAAGGTATCGAACCTTGGAGAAAGCATACCAAGTCCCAGCACCGACCTCTTCCCATCCTGGTACAAACAGGCAGCCAAACAATCCGGCGGCAATCAGATCATCGACAAGGTTTCGGGCAAGTTAGCAACATCCTGTACGCCTGAAGCAGCCAAAGAAAACCAAGGCAATGCCAACGACAACGCCTTTTCTGTGGATACCTTCCGCAACAAGAAGAGTGGCACAGGCACCACAACAACCAGCGAGCAAGACGACATTCACAAATGTGACGACATAAAGCCGCAAATTACCCTTACGGCTGCCGGTGGCACCAACGTCTGTAGCTCAAGTTGTGTCTTTACGGTTACCGTCACCCAGGGGACCCACCCATTGAATAGCGAAAAATTTGCCGGCACCGTTAATTTGCTTGTGAACGGCCAGCAGGTTCAGTCTCAAGCAGTAGCCACTTCGCCAAGCACCGTCCAGTTCACCTATCAGCCCACAGCGGACGGTACGGCCACTGTTGAAGCCCAAATCATCGACAGTGTACTGTACAGCGGCACTGATAGCGTCCCAGGGGTTATCATGACCACAGGAGGAACAGGCCCGACTAATCCGGGCAATCCCTAGCGACCCAGGCTTTGGCCGTGGACGTCGCGGACGTGACTAGGCGACCCGAATAATCGCTCAAAGCATCTAAACACCCCTTGAGATTACCTCCAGGGGTCTTTTGCAGTCTTGATTTCAGCACCCCTTTAAAATTATCGAGTGGCGATGATAAATGATGCAAGTAAGGTTAATTAATAATAACCGGCTTCCGTCGCAGCTTTTGCAATCGACCACGCAATTTACCCTGCTCGCTGGTTGCTCGCGCCGATCTTGATGAAGCTATAGATTGATGGACGGGCTTTTTTGCCCCCGCCACCAAAGTCTTTTCGGAAGATTTAGATTTTTTTGGCTCCTCGCCTGATTGGTGACCGTCTCGCAGCACCTGCCCAAAAACCATCTTACCAGCCACGGTCTGATGCATACGCGTTACCGTAACCGGAACCGCACGTCCAATGTGATGTGCGGCATTATCTACGACGATCATGGTGCCGTCGTCCAGGTACCCCACCCCCTGATCGCGGCCGCTTCCTTTTTGAATAATCTTAATCGTCAATGTTTCGCCGGGCAAAGTAATGGGCCGCAGACTTTGCGACAGTTCATTTACATTCAGCACTTTGACACCCTCGACGGCAGAAACTTTACCCAGATTATAGTCGGTGGTATATAGCTGGGCGTTTAATTTTTTGGCCAGCAGAACCAATTTATCATCAGTCACATTCGCCTGCGGGAAAACACTACGGTCAATTGTCACCTGGACCGGCGCAGCATCTTGCAACTGATGAGCGATATCCAGGCCAAATCGTGCCCGCTCGCGCTTGTGCGAATCATTGCCATCGGCCAAGAGCTGCAATTCGCTCAGTATAAACTGCGGAATAATCAGTTCGTCAGTGATAAAGCCGGTACTAACGATTTCGACGATCCGGCCGTCAATAAGCGCGCAGCTATCCAGAATAATTTTGCGGCGTTTGCCAAATAGGCGCGCCATACTATCGTTTTTTTGACTTACTATAAACCAAGCCAGAAAAACGATAATAATAGTTTGAATAATATCGAGCATTAACTACCCATCCTTCTCTAAGAATTGATTAAGGCCGCTGCGAACGTCGCGGACACCTTCCAAAAAAGTCATTTTTTTGCCCTGCTTCTGCAACGGGCCAATAGCAGCCTCGAAGCCAAGTTTTTTAGCCTCGGCAATGCGCTTTTCTATGTAGGGCACGTGACGGACTTCGCCGCTTAGACCTACCTCGCCAAATACTACAGCATTTTGGCGCAACTGCAAGCCTTTCGCCGCCGATCCGATGGCCATACAAACCGCCAGGTCGGCCGCTGGCTCAGTTATACGCATACCACCAACGATATTAATGTATATATCTTGATCGGCCAACGACAATTTCGTGCGACGTTCCAACATCGCCACTAGCAAATTAATACGATTCAAGTCAATGCCGCTGGCTGCACGCTTTGGATAGCCGTAGCTTGTTTTATTCACTAAGGCCTGTACCTCTACCAGCAGCGGCCGGGTACCCTCCATGGTAGCCAACACCACCGATCCATCGCTGATTTGACGCTCCGATAACAATGCTGCAGACGGGTTTACAACCGGTTTCAAACCCTCTTCTTCCATTTCAAAAATACCGGCTTCACTCGTTGGGCCGAAGCGATTTTTTGTAGCCCGCAGCACTTTAAAGCCTCCATAACGGTCACCTTCTAGCTGCAATACAACGTCAACCACGTGCTCCAATACCTTTGGTCCAGCAATCGCACCCTCTTTGGTGACATGACCAACCAGCACCACGGCTGTATTGGCCTGCTTAGCGGTATTTAGAATAAGCTGTGTACTATTTGTGATCTGAGCAACACTGCCCGCCGCCGAGCCAATGGCCGCGACCGATACGGTCTGAATAGAATCTACCACTACCAAATCGTGCTCTTTTGTGGCGATGGTCGCTGCTACGTCGTCGGCGCTCGTACTGGTTGCCAGTTGCAACTTGGATTTAGACGAAACACCAAGCCGTTCCGCCCGCAGCCCCACCTGATGCGCCGATTCTTCGCCACTCACATATAACACCCTGTATTTTTTGGCTAAAAGACTGGCAAGCTGTAGCAAAAGCGTACTTTTTCCAATACCGGGTTGCCCCGCAATCAGATTGACGCTACCAATGACGATGCCGCCGCCTAAAACCGTGTCAACATCGGCAATGCCCGTAACCAGGCGTTTTTGGTCGCGCTGTACTGACGTGCCAACTAGTGACGGCGCCAGAACATTCCCGCTACCAGCCACCGACCCTAGGTCACCGGTCACTACTAGCTCCTCCTGAAGCGTATTCCACGCCTCACACTGCGGACATTTTCCTGCCCAGCTAGAAGTAAAGGCGCCGCAATTACTACAAACATATCGAACGTTCTTTTTTGCCATGTCTGTCTATTGTATCACTGCTTTACTGACGGTGAGTCCAAGCGGCTATCCAGTGCTTGCTGCAGTTCCCGTTCCTGCACGGCAATGTCATTCCGTTTTCCAACAATATCGTTATGCTGGTCAATAAGGCTGCGCGTCTTTGTCAGGAGGGCATTATATGAACTCACCGTAGCGTTGTATTCTCGCACATCCGCCTCGTAGGCGTCTTGATCCCGCGCAGCAATATCCTGATTTATCTCTTTTTCTTTAGTCTTCAAAAATGCCAGGCTGGATTCAAGTGATGATTTATTGGCGTTAATCTTGCTCTTTAGACCACTCAGCTGAATATCGTAGGATCTTACCAGCTCCTGACGACGCGTAAACTCGCTGCGGTATGCTTCGCTAAAACTCACAACCTTCTGGCGATCAGAGAAATACTGCCTGTAATAAGTCTCTAGTTCCACGGTAAGTTCTCGAACTTCGCTTCCAAAAATAGAGTGCATTTCATTAGTTAACACAGCATCCTGGCGTGTTCTGTAACTATCTACTTTTTGACGAATTTCATCATTTTTTAGGTGATTGTCGTAAAAATCTTGTAGAAGTCCATCGATACGGCGACGCTCTCCGTCGCTCAAGCGGTCGTAAGCCTGATGCAGCATTTCATGAGCCGCCGTAACTTGACGCACACCCTTCAAACGTTCATCGGTTACTGCATAGATGTAGATGCCTTGCCGGTCACCCCGATAGCAGCCCAATACCGCCGTTTCTTCGCCCTCCTCGGAACAATGTTTATTGAACGACTCTTTATCCTCCAGCGAAGGGTGATTGATATAGAATAGCTTTTGCGCATAGGGCGTCATGTCATCATCCGTAGCCAGTATGCTGATGTCGGATGACGGTGAATAGTCGCGAAGTCGCCACCAATCAGCAATATTTTGACGCTGAGACCATGCAAAAATGTTAGCCGCTACGAGCAATATAAGAAGCACATAAGGCCACGCTCGACGAAGAAATTTCATATGTATTATTGTATCACCTGCTTACACGGCGGGACCATCATACTAGCACACGCTCGTCGTATTGTGCTATCTTTTTCGCTATTCGTTGATAGTTTTGTAGGTTAGACGGCCGTCTTTGGTAGAAACGTGCACAATCTGACCTTTTTCAAATGCCCCACTCAGCATTTCACTGGCAATGTGATCTTCGATCGTGTCTTGGATGAGGCGGCGCAACGGACGTACGCCGTTTTTAGCATCGTAACCGTTGTCTAGCAGATACTGCTTGGCGGCGGTCGTTAGCTGAATACCTAGGCCATGGCGCTGCAAACGTGCGCGCAGCTCACCTATCTGCAGGTCAATAATATGGTGAATGTCTTTTTTGGTTAGCGCGCGGAAAACCAGAGTCTTATCAATGCGGTTCAGTAGCTCTGGACGCATCGCCTTTTTCAGATCCTCCAGCACCTTATCCTTGTTACGCTCGTGCAGTACGTCCAGGTCCTTTAGGTCGCCCGATCCGCTAGCATGAAATCCAAAATCGGCTTCTTTTTGCAATTTTTCGGCACCTACGTTGCTCGTCATAATGACAATAGTGTTGGTAAAGTTGATCTTGCGGCCCTTGGCGTCACTCAAAACGCCATCCTCTAGAATTTGCAGTAGCATATTAAAGGTGTCGGGATGTGCTTTTTCGATCTCATCAAACAGTACCAGGCTATAGGGCTGCCGACGAATTTTGTCGGTCAGCTGGCCGCCTTCGTCGTAACCAACATAGCCGGCAGGAGCTCCAACCAAACGGGCAACATTGTGGTGTTCGCCAAATTCGCTCATGTCGATTTTGATCAAAGCATCTTCGGAACCAAAGAATTCGCGCGCCAATACCCTGGCCAATTCGGTCTTGCCAACACCAGTGGGTCCCAAGAAAATGAACGAACCAATCGGCCGTTTTTCGCTGCCAATACCAGAACGGTTACGACGCACAGCACGTGCCACGGCTTCTACCGCTTCGTGCTGGCCAATCACGTGACTGCCGAGCTTTTTTTCTAACTTAAGTAAATACTTCGCTTCGGCACGGATAACTTTTTTGACGGGCACACCAGTTATGCGTGCTACTACTTCGGCGACGTCTTCGCCTGTAACATTGATTCGCTTTTCGGTCTTGGAAGTTTTCCGCAAAGCCTCTAACTCTTCGTTAATTTGGCTAGCACGCTGTTTAGCTTTGGCAGCACGCTCGTAGTCTTCTGCGTCAACCGCTTCGTCTATCCGGGCATTAATTAGCTTGAGCTCTTTTTGCAAACGGCGAACTTCGGGACTGGTTTTACCCTTGTCAACGCGCAGATGGGCCGCTGTTTCGTCCAGTAAATCAATAGCCTTATCGGGCATAAATCGGTCATGGATGTAGCGCTTGCTCAGTCGAGTAATATCGTCTAACACCTCGTCGCTAACCGTTACGCCATGAAACTCTTCGTAATGCTTACGGAGACCTTTTAGGATAGCTAGCGTTTCGGGCACAGTTGTTTCGGGCACCTGTACAGGTTGGAAACGGCGCTCCAGAGCAGCATCTTTTTCGATGTGCTTGGTATATTCGGCGGTAGTGGTTGCGCCAATGACCTGAATCTTGCCGCGGGCCAGCGCAGGTTTTAGGATATTCCCGGCGTCCATGGCTCCCTCGGCCGCACCGGCACCAACAATTAAGTGCAACTCATCAATAAATACGATGGTTTTCTTGTCGGATTCCAGTTCGGACATCACTTTTTTCAGGCGCTCTTCGAACTCACCACGATATTTGGTGCCAGCAAGCATGCCAGCCAGGTCTAGCATAATAATGCGCTTATCAAGCAGGCTGTCGGGCACATCTTCAGCAACGATACGCTGTGCCAGGCCTTCCACGATAGCGGTTTTCCCGACGCCAGGCTCACCAATCAAAACAGGATTATTCTTTGTCCGGCGGTTCAATATGGTTACAACACGGCGAATTTGCGCTTCACGTCCAACCACCGGGTCCAACTGACCACTGCGCGCTTGCGCCGTAATGTCCGTACCATAAAAATCGAGTGCGGTTTTTCGGCCCTTATTTTTGCCGCGGCGACGCGTATCCGTACCCTGGCCCTCATCTTCGTACTGCTGACGATTCATTAACTGTTCTAGTTCACCTATGAGCGCGTCGACGTCTATGTGCATGTCACGCAGCAGTACGGTAGCGCGCGCATTTTTTTGGGTCAAAATACTCAATAGGATGTGTTCCGTGCCGCAATACTCCTGATTGTAGTCCTGAGCGGTATCGTAAGCCATGCGCAGTGTCAATTTGGCCGTCTCGCTCAGGCCCTTTGCGCCCGCATTGACGGTCACTGCCTTTGGCGTCAAATTCAAGGCTACGCGAGCGCGCTCTAGCGTCACACCGGCACCCTCCAAAACTTTTGCACCCATGCTCGAATCTTGCGCCAAAAGACCAAGAAGGAGATGTTCGGTACCCACATAGGCGCTACCAAAACCACGCGCGATAGCATCGGCATGTTTAAGGCTTTGTAGTGCGTTATTAGTTAGATGGTTTAAAAAGTCTTGAAAATCTTGTGATCCAGGTGCCATGGTTGATTGCCGCCTTTCTAGAAATGCCTATTTGCATTCTTCAGATCTATAATAACCAAATTAGCACTCCACAGTCAAGAGTGCTAATTAGTTTTATTTTATTAGGTATACAGCTCCACTTCGGACAAGCCCGAGAATAACCGCCGATAGGAACTATTCGCCGTGCTCTTCGATGGCTTCAAGTAGACTGTTTTCCAGTTCGCTCTTCTTTTTAAGCTTTGGAGCTACCGGCTTGACAGGCGCTTCTTTCTTTTCCGTAGTAGCTGCTGGTGCGGCTTCTTTTTCAGCAGCGATGTCTAGTTCGAAACCGGTCAACTTACTGGCCAGGCGTACATTCTGGCCACCCTTACCAATAGCGATACTTAGCTGGTCTTCGGGAACAATAACCTTGGCTTTTTTGGTTTCTGAGTCCAATTCGACACGCGTAACTTTTGTGGGGCTCAGCGCATTCGTGATGTAGGCTACAGCATTATCATCCCAGACGATGATGTCAATTTTTTCCTGCTCGCCAATCTCGCTCATAACCGCGTTCACGCGAGTTCCATGACCACCCACAAAGGTACCGACAGGATCTACGCCAGGGACAGTGCTGTGCACAGCCAGTTTGGTGCGCACGCCGGCCTCGCGGGCAATGCCCTTGATCTCAACGGCACCACTGTCCATTTCTGGCACCTCGGCACGGAAAAGCCATTCGATAAATTGTGTGCTACCGCGCGAAACAACCAGTTGCGGACCCCGAGGGCCGCGCTCAACGTCTTTTAGAAATACTTTTAGCCGTTGGCCAGGATAATAGCGTTCGCCCTGTATTTGTTCACTGCGGGGCATGATACCCTGGGCTTTGCCCAATTCCATGCGTACAATGTTGCCTTCTACACGGCCTACTAATGCATTAATAACGGTGCCGATTTTGTCTTGAAATTCATTCATAACAATTTCACGCTCAGCTTCGCGCAAGCGCTGCAAAATGACTTGCTTGGCGGTCTGAGCGGCAACGCGGCCAAAGTTACTGACGGTGTCGTGAGTTTCGACCATGTCACCAATGACAGCATCTTTTTTCATAACCTGAGCGTCAGTTAGGCTAATCTCGTAGGCTGCGTTCTCAACATTTTCGACCACCTCTTTGGCGACGTAGGCGTCTACCTCGCCGGTATTGAGGTTCATGGTTACGCGAACTTCTTGCTCGCGTTCACCGTAGTCGCGGCGATAAGCGGCTGCCAAGGCCTGTTCGACTACTTCTTGTACGGTCTGTTCGGGAAGATTTTTTTCTTCTGCGATGGCGCGGATAGCTAGCGCCAATTGTTTCATGTCTAAGTCCATAGTTTTTGATCCTTTCTTGTTTAGGTATGGATGGCAGGAGTCTGATACGAAAAAAGCCGACCGCTGCGGCCGACCTGTACCTTTCTAGATTACCACGGCAGCACACCGTCGTCAAGCAAGGAAGAACTCTCCCCTCAAGCTCCCCTAGTGCCATAAGTTGAATATAATCAATCATTCGCAGCCTTACTCTTATCCCATGATAGAATGGGATAATGAGCAAAAAAGTGAAGCGTCTATTTGATGGTTTTGAACCAAAAAACTACAACCTAACACTCCATCCCGACCGCGAATCCATGCGTCTTAGCGGGACCGTTGTGATTGAGGGTAAAAAAGTCGGCCGCCCCAGTCAGCGCCTAACCTTTCACCAAAAGGACCTGACCGTTACCAGCGCCACCATTGTGCGACATGACAAAAAGACCGTGACTCCGACCACCATCACCCCTGGGCGCATCGGTCACCACAACAATCTTAACGAAGTACGTCTACACGCCGACGAAATGCTATACCCCGGTGAATACACCATTACCATGCAGTTTAAGGCCAAGATTACCGACGGCATGCACGGCGTCTACCCCTGCTACTACGAAGTTGACGGCAAAAAACAAGCCCTTATCGCCACCCAATTCGAAAGTTCTCATGCCCGCGAAGCGTTTCCTTGTATCGACGAACCAGCAGCCAAAGCGACATTTGACCTCACACTTATCTCGCCAAAAGGCGAAGCGATCTTGGGCAACACCCCCATCCAGACACAAACTGAACGCGACGGTCAATTGGTAACTACCTTTGAAACTACGCCCAGGATGTCGACCTATTTGTTAGCCTTTGCTTATGGCGACCTGCAGTCCAAGACCACCAAAACGGCCGATGGCGTAGAAGTCAGCGTTTGGGCAACCAGGGCACACTCGCCGCAGTCTCTGGATTTTAGCCTGGATGTCTCCAAAAAGTGCGTTGAGTTTTTCAACAACTACTTTGGCGTCCCCTATCCTTTGCCTAAACTTGACCACATTGCGCTGCCCGACTTTTCAAGCGGCGCCATGGAAAACTGGGGCCTAATAACCTACAGGGAAGTCGGCCTCATTGCCGAACCCGGGATGACATCGCAAAGCACCTTGGAGTACATCGCTTCGGTCATTGCGCATGAAACGTCACACCAGTGGTTTGGCAACCTAGTAACCATGAAGTGGTGGGACGATCTGTGGCTGAACGAAAGTTTTGCTAACGTCATGGAATATGTAGCCGTTGATGCCCTATTTCCAGACTGGAATATTTGGAACACCTTTATTACGGTGGAGGGACTGTCGGCACTTCGCCGCGATTCGATTGCCGGGGTTCAAGCCGTCAAAACAGAAGTCAATCACCCAGATGAAATTTCGTCTATTTTTGATCCTTCCATCGTGTATGCCAAGGGCGGACGCTTGTTACGAATGCTCATGCAGTACATCGGTGAGGCGGATTTCCGTAAAGGGCTAAAAGCTTACTTTGATAAACACACCTATGGCAACACCACTGGCGACGATCTGTGGCAAGCACTCGCGGGGGCTAGCGGCAAAGATATCGGCGCTTTTATGAATCCATGGCTGATCCGCTCCGGGTTCCCCGTAGTCACGATTGACCAAAAAGCAAATGCACTCACTATCAGTCAGCAGCACTTTTTGCTCGATTCAACCAAGGCCGACGATAAGCGTGTATGGCCCGTGCCACTCCTAAGCAACCACCAGGACGTTCCAGCACTGCTCGACACCAAACAAATATCCCTGACACTTCAGGACAGCGATTATGTGCGCATTAACGAAGGTGCCTCCGGGCACTACGTTGTTCATTACGCTCAGGATGATCATTTGCAGGCCATTGCCGGCCTTATCGACAAAGGCCAGTTGGGCGTAACCGAACGCCTAATGCTCCTGAGCGACAGTTCAATGCTGGCCCGAGCCGATATGCAATCCTTTGCAAAAACCTTAACTCTTCTGGATCGCTACACCAAAGAAGATCGCGAGCCTGTGTGGGACATTATTGCCCTGATTATTGCCGATTGCCGCCGTTTTATAGACATGCGACCAGAGCTCGAGAAACCAATTAAGGCGCTCATCCGTTCGCTTGTCGGCCAGCAGTTTGCACGCCTGGGCTGGGACGAAAAAACCGGTGAAGAGGTACAGGACACAAAGTTACGTGCGGTCATTGCCAGCCTAGGGATATATGCCGAAGACAAAACGATTGTCGACGGCGGGCTGGCACTCTTTGAGGCCTACCAAAAGGATCCCACCACCGTACCGGCCGAACTGCGCAGCATAGTTTTCGGATGTGCAGTTCGCAATCAAGTGTCCGGCGCGTTCGATTATCTTTTGGAACTGGAACAAAGTACCAACAATGTCGACTTAAAACACGACATTGTAGCCGCCCTGACCACCGCGAAAGAAAGCAACCTCGTGAACCTACTGTTAGACCGTCTAAAGGATGCCGAAAAGGTACGACCACAAGATTTGATGCGTTGGATTGCCTATCTGCTGCGCAATCGCCACGCCCGACAAGCCAGCTGGAAATGGCTGCGTGATAATTGGGGGTGGATCGAGTCGACATTTGCGGGCGACAAGTCGTATGACTATTTCCCCCGCTATGC
This sequence comes from Saccharimonadales bacterium (SeqCode), assembly GCA_036392795.1. GTDB lineage: Bacteria > Patescibacteriota > Saccharimonadia > Saccharimonadales > UBA4665 > JARIHD01. The sequence goes on along the minus strand of DASVXH010000014.1, from coordinate 29,992 downwards.
CGCTAACGCCTTTAACACCCGCGAGCTGCTCGAAGAGTATTGTGCCTTCTTTGAACCAAAAATCGATAACCTCGCCCTTTCACGCAACATTACCATGGGCATCGAGGAAATCCAGAACCGTGTAAAGTGGATCGAACGCGACATTCAGCCAGTACAAGATCTGTTGGCTTCGTACGATAAATAGGCTTCTAGGCCATCTGTTCCTCGCCTAGAGACAGATGGCCTAGGATAAATCTTTTACAGCGGCAGTAATCCGAAACTGCGGTCCGCTAACTTCGATTGCGCAAAGCTGATAGTCGCCCCGCCAGTAATTAACAGCAGTCCAATGCCGTGCCGCGAACTGCATTTGTTTGAGTTTGCGCGGCGTAATATAGTCCAAACCCGTGCCTTGTCGGGTGTGCAGCCGATATTTAACCTCGCACAGATATACCGTCTCGTCCCGGATAGCCACAATATCAATCTCACACCAGCGGTTACGCCAATTCTGAGAGATAATACTGCAACCTTTGTATTCCAAAAAGGTTGCAGCAATCCTCTCGGCCTTCCGGCCAGTTTCAAATGCTGTCATGCGCTAGACAATAGCACGAACTGGGGCAAAAGATCGACGGTGAAGATCGCAAATACCAAATTCGGTGAGCGCCGCGCGGTGGGCAGGCGTCGCATAACCTACATGTGACTCAAATTTGTAGTCCGGATACTGCTTGGCCATCTCTGCCATATAATTATCACGCGCAACCTTAGCGATTACGCTGGCAGCACTAACCGAAGGGATCAGATCGTCGGCCTTTATAATACAGGTAACATTGGCCAGGTGTGGCAAATAATTATAATTACCGTCGATGATAATTTCGTCGTATTGTGCTTGAACGCTTTCGACAGCCCGCTTCATAGCCAACGCGACGGCCGCAGTCATACCGAGCGCGTCAATTTCGATATTCGTGACCCAGCCAAGACCAAATGCAACCGCTCGCTCACGAATACGCTTATCGAACTTTTCGCGATCGGCTTTGGTTAATTTTTTTGAGTCCTTTAGGCCACGGAGAGGTTTGTCCAAAATAACCGCACCGGCCACGACCGGTCCGGCCAAGCACCCACGTCCAACCTCATCAACTCCCAAGATCATATTTTTAGAATAACATAAAAAGACCGCCCGATAGGACAGGCGGTCTTTTTACTTTTACTAAATAGGGACTACGCTTTTTCTTCTGCCTGTTCAGCTTCAGCTGGGGCTTCTGGTTCAGCGGCTTTTGGCTTTTCAGCAAGCGTATTAACCTTGTCGCGGTCAAAATCGACGCCAGTCAAACGGGCAGCCTTACCCGTGCGGGTACGCATGTAGGTCAGGAAGTTGCGGCGAACCTTGCTACGCTTGGTAACCTCAACCTTGACAACAAGCGGACTGTGGAGCAAAAAGCTCTTTTCAACGCCCACGCCACTAGCAATACGGCGAACAGTAATGCGGCTCGTGTGGCTGCCCTTGCGGTCGGTACGAATAACCAGACCCTGGAACACCTGAACACGCTCTTTGTTGCCTTCTTTAATTTTTTGGTGAACTTTAACAGTGTCGCCGCTTTTTACATCGACAACATCGTGCTTTTTAAACTTTTCTTCGATTTTTCGGATAACAGATTCCATAACCTATAAACCTTACACTAATATTCGCTTTCGATCAAGTATATCACATCTGTTAAAAGAAGAAAACCCCCTACGACATAAGTCGTATGTCTGTTTCCAGCGTCATAAAATGCTCAGCCGCCAAATGCAATAAATCATTCCGTATGGTGCCCTTACCGTCATCTTCATAGCCCAATGTTGGCGACAAGCAAATAGATTCCGTGCCGGGCCGATGCCATAGTAACATTCCCCTTGGTACCTCCTTGTAATCGTCACCGTTCTGGCCAGCATAGATGCGGGAGCGCATTTCAAGCCGCGGCCCCTTGGGCAGCTCGATCACGGCATACCCATCATAGTGCGGCCAAAACTGTGGTTTACCGCTCATAATTTCGTCCAGCTTGGCCGGTTCAGCAAGTGAGTGAGAATGTTCGCCAACTCTTAAGCCCGTCGCGTCTTCATGTGGCAATGCGAAATACAGTTGGTGGCCCAAGCTGGTTTTAATTGGCCTCCTTAATGGATTGGTTATAGTTACGCCCATTCCCAGTTCGGAACTATCTTCGGGATCACCATACACAGTGTAGACACCCGCGCTTATACCTATTTGCACCTCTTTAGCGGGTACAATCGCCTGGGCATGTTTTGTATCTGCCACTTCTGTAGTTGCCTCATAGTCCGCCCAGCGCGCAAAGCCATGCTCGCCACCAGGACCTTTACTTGGCCCGACAGGGCACATAACGTGTGTTGCAGCCAGATCTGCCGCCCAAAGATCAATTGGCTCATGAAAGATCGGAATCATTTCTCCGTCTTTATTGCTAAGCGCGAAACGCGTAATGTAGGCCCCTTGGGCGCGTAAATCAAGCCTGCCACGAGACTTATCGGAGCTGTTGATATTGTATTCGGAATAGCAGAAACCTGGAGCCATACGACTTTCTATCGTGGTATTAAATTTCTGTCGCGACACTGCCATTCAATCATCCTCCCTACAATTACATAAATTAACTTTAGCAGTATGTGCTGGTTCATAAAAGCCATTATTTACCGCCGTCGAATGATACAATGGTGAGTCTGGAGGATGTGATGGATTACGGCAAAGAGGCACTACAAAAACACAAAGAGCTAAAGGGAAAGATTGCTATGGCGCTGAAGGACACTTTAGACACCAAAGATAAAATGAGCATCTACTATACACCTGGCGTAGGCGCCGTCAGTTCCTATGTGGCCGAACACCCCGACGAAGCTCGTGATTATACTTGGCGCGGCAATACCGTCGCTGTGGTGAGCGATGGTTCGGCCGTACTGGGCCTGGGCAATATCGGTCCGCTTGGCGGGCTTCCGGTTATGGAGGGCAAGGCCATGCTCTTTAAGCATTTCGCGGGCATCGATGCCGTGCCAATAGTGCTGGACGTTCATTCCGCTGACGAGATCGTGGCCGCCGTTAAGGCTATTGCGCCCAGTTTTGGCGGAATCAACCTGGAAGATATTGCCGCACCAATTTGTTTTGAAGTAGAAGAACGATTAAAAAAGGCACTCTCCGTTCCCGTAATGCACGACGACCAGCACGGAACGGCTATTGTTACATTGGCCGGCTTGATTAATGCCGCAAAAGTGACCGGCCGGCAGTTAAGTAAATCTCGCATTGTTATCGTCGGTGCCGGTGCGGCGGGCGTTGCAATTGCAAAACTTTTGAACCGCTATGCGCATCCCGAAATTCTAGCCATCGATAGTAAAGGAATTATTTCATCCAGTCGCAACGATCTAAACGAAGAGAAGAGAAAATTATTAGAATTTAGCAATAGCTCCAACATCGAAGGGTCGTTAGAAGATGCGCTGCGGGGCGCCGATATTTTCATTGGTGTGTCGCGTCCTGGCCTTTTGACCGCAGGCATGATCAAAACCATGAACAAGAATCCGATTATTTTTGCCATGGCAAATCCTGTCCCGGAGATTATGCCGGATGAAGCCCTGGCCGCTGGTGCAGCGGTGATAGCTACAGGGCGTAGCGATTTTGCTAATCAGGTTAATAATTCACTAGCGTTTCCTGGCATTTTTCGCGGAGCGTTAGATAACCGCGTACAGGAAATTACCGACGACCACAAGACGGCAGCAGCTGAAGCTATTGCCGCGCTGGTGGAATCGCCCACAGCCAACCAAATTATCACATCACCATTTATACCAGGCCTCGTTGAGTCTGTTGCCCAGGTGATTAGATAGGTAACGACACTTTTGTAATTTGTTTTGCTCAAAACTAGGTGTATAATTTTCACACTTAGTTATATATTTGATGTCCATACTTAAAATTTTTCGTTCCCTATTTGGACACTGCCCTAACTGCGGCAGCAAACTCTTGCGGTTCGGAACCAACCAAGCTTACTGCAAAAAATGCAAGACAAAATACCGTTTTTAGCGTTCGCGCGCATAAATGCAGCCTTCTAGCCTTGTCTGTATTTACTACCCAAGGGGCTATCTGTTGCCGGTCTAGCCAACTACGCGGAAAACTTCTTCGAGCGTAGTCTTGCCTTCGATGGCCTTTAGCACACCATCTTGCAGCATTGTAATCATGCCATCCTGTATAGCACGCGCCTCTAATGCGGCAGTAGTGATTTGAGCGGGCGACTGCCTTAACAGCTCCTGTACGCCTGGAGTCATCATCATTTGTTCGCGAATGGGCATTTGCCCCACGTAGCCGAATGGATTGGCCGCCGACTTACCCGGTTTGTACAAAGTCAGGTTGGCGATATCGGGCCTGTCCACGCCCGGCGGCAGCGTATCAATAATTGTTTTTAGTTGCGCTTTTAGGGCGTCATCAGGAGTATACCCTTGTTTGGTTTCATCATCCAAAACGCGCACCAGACGCTGAGCCATAATCAAATGAATCGCCGAAGCAAACAATGGGTTAATACCGATAAAGTCCAGCATACGAGTTACGGCCGCTGCCGCACTAGAGGCGTGGAAAGTGCTGAGCACCAAGTGGCCCGTCAAGGCAGCCTGAAGCGCGGTCTTTGCCGTATCCTGATCACGGATCTCCCCCACCATCACCACATCGGGATCAAGACGAAGTACGGCCCGCAATTTTTCCGCAAAGCCAGTGGCTTGTTGGTCGCCGTGAACCGGAATCTGCACAATGCCTTCCATAAAATATTCCACAGGGTCTTCCAGGGTCAAAATTTTACGCTCAGGACTATTGAGCGTGTTTACCATAGAATAAAGCGTCGTCGTCTTGCCCGATCCAGTCGGACCAACCACCAATACCATTCCCGTTGGATGCTGAATAATATCGTCTACCACCACACGTTCGCGCTCGTTTAGGCCCAAGTTTTCAAGGCGCAGCAATTCCATTTTGAGTGTAAAAATACGCATCACCACATCTTGTCCCCAGATCGTAGGCACCGTTTCGACGCGAAGGTTGACTGTTACATCTTCGCCCGTAGCCATGCGATACGTTTTGTTGATGTGTCCGGTCTGAGCTTCATCTATACCGGTGGAAACATTGGCAGCAATGGCGATCGCACTCATCAGCTGGCGATATTTTTCGTGAGGTAGCGTTGCGATAGGATGCAGGACGCCGTCCACGCGAAAACGAATCCGTACGTTTTCGCGCTGATTTTCCAGGTGAATGTCGGAGGCCTTCAGTCGGTAGCCCTGCTGCACTAAATATGCCAAAATATCATCTGCGCGCACTTCGGCTAATGTCTTACTCACCTTCTGAAAGAGGTCGTCCGAGGAATCGGCAGAAAAGGCAATATCCTGATATTCAATCTTTTTAGGCGGATCGTATAGACGCATGTATTCGCGGTAGCCGCTATCCGAGATCATGGCAAAACTGGTACGCAGGTCGCTATATCGCTGCCGCAAATCATTTATAACCTGCTGCGAGGTGGTATTGGTAATGCCAAACAGAATGTTACTCTTGTCGGCCTGCAACGGAATAACGCGCACGGCGTACATCTCGTCCTTACTCAAAAGATCGGTGAATAGCGTTTTTTGCCGAATAGCCGAAGAGTCAACATAATTAAGACCCAACAAACGGGCACGGCGTAGAGTTGCCGACTCTTCATCTCGACGGGCGTCTTGGCTCATAGGATGTAGTATAGCATGAGCATTATTATTAAGACACGAGTCTGCGGTATAGTTTTTTGTATGCCCGATATCATTCTTATTGCACACAATTTACGCAGCTGCCATAACGTTGGCTCATTACTAAGAACGGCCGACGGATTGGGTGTCACAGAAGTTATTTTATCCGGCTATACTCCTTACCCTGTCTGCGATGATGACACACGCCTACCTCACCTGGCGATCAAAATTCATAAACAAATCAAGAAAACCGCCTTGGGCGCCGAAACAACACAAAAGTGGTCTCACGTCGATGACATTGTCGCTACTATCGCGGACCTTCGGTCCAAGGGCTACACTATAGCAGCCATCGAACAAACCAAAGACTCTGTACTATTGCCGGAATTTCGAACACCTCAAAAAATTGTCTTGCTGGTGGGGCGCGAGGTGGAAGGCGTGGAGGCGGAAGTTCTGGCCCTGTGCGACACCGCTCTAGAAATTCCAATGTTTGGCACAAAAGAATCGTTTAATGTCGTCCAGGCGGCAGCGATAGTGCTTTATCATTGCCGCTTTGCCATGGTCAAAGCATAAGCTATACTACGTATTAAATGGTCCTCGCGAGCACGCCCACAGAACCAGCGACACCACATCACAAAAAACGTCGCGGACAACACCATAGGCAAACCAAGCGTTATGCCCAAACCTATTGGCCGTATTTGCCGATGTTGTTGATTGTTGTATTTGGATTTGTTTTGAACAGCGTCTGGGAGATGCGCAGCAATGTTTTGGGTTACGCAACCAATGTCAGCACGACTTCGCTTCTGCAAGAAACCAATATCCAACGTACCAATGGCGGCTATGCCGCCCTGTCTTTGAATGATCGGCTTAACAGCGCCGCTCAAGAGAAAGCCAATGACATGGCCACACGCGATTACTGGTCGCATGTCACCCCGGAAGGTCGCCAGCCCTGGCAATTTATAAGCGCCGCTGGATATGACTTTACGTACGCCGGAGAAAATCTGGCCTACGGTTTCGCGTCGAGTGCCGATGCCGTGACCGGCTGGATGAATAGCGCCAGCCACAAGGCAAATATCTTGAACGCCAATTATGCCGATGTCGGCTTTGGAATTGCTAATGCAACAAACTATCAAGGAGTGGGCGAACAAACTATAATCGTAGCCATGTACGGTGCACCGCAAAAACTTACTGCGGTGGCACCTGCGACCGCATCAGTTCCTGCGAGTTCGCGGCCAACACCAACGCCGGCTCTGGTCAATACAACCACGGATGTACCGCCCTCACCTCCAGTCCCTGTAGCACCAACAACCGCGGCACCGGTTAGTAATGACCAAGCCGCTCCAGTCACAACCACCTCCACCAAATCTCCATCCATCACTTCTGGAAACGAACTCAGCTCACGGAATGTATCGCGATTCGACATATTGGCGACCGGTAATGCCGGGTGGGCTGGACTTACCGCATCAGTTCTTATAACAATTGCGGCAATCTCACTTGTGTACCGTCACGGCAAAATGTGGAAGCGCTATCTGATTCGGGGCGAGCATTTCATCATCCACCACCCAGCCTTGGACATCGTCGTAGTTGCTCTTGTGGTTGCCGGCGTTATTTTAACGCGAACTACCGGTGTTATTCACTAAATTTTAGGCTTAGCGTCGCTCAGCAACAATGTCTAGGAAATTGCGCATAATCGTTTGAGCAATGTGGCGGTGGCGCGGATAAGCTAAAACAAAACGTTGGTATAAAATCTGGCGATTCATAACCGTAAGCTGAGGCACGTTATCGGCCCAGTCATTAACGTCTGCGAGAGGAAGTTCGGGATGTGACTGCATAACGAAAGATGTTTCCCCTGCCTGCATGCTCTGGATCATTCCACCGCCCTCAGCCAAGACCTTTATGTCATGCTGAGTTTTGGGATCATTAAGTATCATTTCATTGTGGGCCTGGAATGTTCCAAAAATATCCGGTACCCCTTGCAGCAATTTACTAGTACGACCATCATCCGTCAACCGTACGCGCCCGAAACCATATTCGTGACGAGTGGCATCAACCACCCTCATCCCTATGGCCTTGCCAATGGCCTGTCCACCCAGGCAGCTTCCAAGTACAGGAATTTCACGATTATGAGCCTCGCGGACCGCGTCAACCATGGGTTCTAGTTCGGCATCGTTTACGCTCTGTGGACCACCGCTCATCGCTACCGCATCATAGTGGTCAAGGTTGGGCATATCGCCGTCTAAGGTAAAGACATCCAGGGGAATCTGGGCTTCATTAATAGGATCTTGGTAGTGACCAAGGCCTACGGGTTCAAACGGCTGCAAATGGGCTATACGGCGAATGGTTTTCATAAGCAAACAACTTATATTAGCCTATAATACTGCTTATGTCAATACCCTCCAGTATCGCAACTGTATTACAATACGGTTAAGAAAAACTTAATCCAGAAAGTATAGTACATGACTTTACAGTTCGGTAAACTTACATTTCAACATGCCGCTCAAGTAAAAGCCTTGCTTGGCACACCCGTTATCAATTATTTAGAAAAGCATGGATATGACGGCGTTCGGGTGTCTGAAATCGACGCGAGCCTAGCGGATACGGCCGCATTTTGCGAACACTATGAGATTGGCATGAATATTTCCGCAAATTGCGTCATTGTCGAGGCCAAGCGTGCGGATAGGGTTTGGCATGCGGCTTGCCTGGTTCTAGCTACGAGTAAAGTCGACGTTAATGGGATAATTCGCAAAGCGCTAGATGCCCGCAAGATATCTTTTGCCCCTATGGAAACTGCCACCTCGCTCACATGCATGGAGTATGGCGGCATTACACCCATTGGTCTTCCAAGCGACTGGCCGATCTTTATCGATAGTCAGGTTATCCAGAATGAAAGAGTGATTTTGGGTAGCGGAATTCGTAAATCGAAGATTCTTATTGAGTCAGAGCGGCTGCAAGGCTTGCCACATGCAAAAGTACTAAACATTACCAAAAACTAGCCGATTAGTTTTGCTTGGAATCAAGCCGATTAACAGATAATGCTTGGGTTTATTGCTGGATTTTTACCAATTTTACTGAAGCTTGACATTATCTGTGCCTGCTAGTTTTTGCAACGTATTCAAAAGTGCGCGGTCTTTTTGAATACCCATTGGCAATTTTATTATTTGTTTGCTCTCCGAAGGACCAAGCACCAATACAACCTCGGTTGGCCCCGGTGATGCATCGAGTGCGGCTTTTAGTTTGCGCAGCAATTCATGATTTTGGCTATCATGCAGACGAAGATAGACGCGTTCCGGTGTTTTGGGTTTTGGAAGTGGTGAGGCGCTATTACTACCATATGACTTTGTTTTGGGCTTTTCTTCTTCGGTGGTAGCCTTGGTAGCCGTTACGGCAGCCGCAGCCGAACGCTTGCTGCCTGGCGGTCGCATCTTCTTGCCCGTTGGCTGGTAGGCAGTGGCCTGCGCAGCAGTAATCTCACGAGCGTCGTCCACCATAATCTTTACTTCATCGCCAATATTGCCCTCACGGTCTTTGGCCGATATCTTTCCACGCACCAAAATGACACGGTCGCGTTCCCATAATCCCGCCGTTTGCTGGTAGGCGTTAGGAAAGAGGATCAATTCCAGTTCGGCAAATTTATCCTCCAGTTTGATGAATGCCATTTTGGCACCATTTTTGGTCATAATCTCGCGGATGTCGTTGATGGCACCGCCGATGACCACGCCACGGCCTTCGTGTTCAGGTTTGAGCGCGCTCATGGGCATCGTCTGTTCTTCCAGAAATGTTTCGTACATCGAAAGCGGATGCTGACTTAAATACAGCCCCAGAAGTTCGCGTTCCCACAGCAGCTGTTCGCGGGGGGTAAATATCGTTACCGCTTTCTCCAGCGCCAGACGCGGACGCGCAACCGAATCGTCTACTACATTACCAAATAGATCGGTCTGACCGCTGCTTGCTTCTTTTTGTAATCGGCCGGCGTAGGCCAAAATCAGGTCCATGTTGTGCAGTAATTCAGAACGGTCACCAAACCGGTCGAACGCGCCGGCTTTGGTTAGACTTTCCATCGCCTTGCGGTTAACGACTCGCACGTTAACTTTGCTTACAAAATCTTCTAAATCGGCGAATGATCCGTCCAAGTCACGGGCGCGAACAATTTCTTCTACCGCGCCGGCGCCGACATTTTTAATGGCGTTCATACCAAAACGAATTTGAGCCTTGCGGTTATCGCCGTCCGGCACCACTGCAAAATCATTAAATGATTCGTTAACATCCGGCGGCAAAACGTCGATACCCATGTGCTGACATTCAGAAATTTCGATACTGAGCCTATCCGTATCGTCAAAATCACTGGTCATCAGTGCCGCCATAAAGGCCGAGGGATAATGCGCCTTTAGATAGGCGGTCTGGTAAGCAATCAAGCCATAGCAGGCGGCATGCGACTTGTTAAAGCAATAGGCCGCAAAGTCTTCCAGCTGTTTCCAAAAGCGCTCCATCTCTTGTTCGTTGGCACCGTTTTTGACCGCACCATTAATGAAATCAACCTTCATTTTTTGCATCACTTCGATCTTCTTTTTGCCGATTGCTTTGCGAAGCGTGTCGGCCTGGCCGCCGGTAAAACCGGACAGTTCTTTGGAAATCTGCATCACCTGCTCTTGATACACCAATACGCCGTAGGTAGGTTTTAATGCCGGCTCCATTAAGGGATGCAAAAATTTGATCTGTTTAAGCCCGTGTTTACGCGCGATAAAGTCGTCAATAAACTGCATCGGACCGGGGCGGTACAGCGCCACCATGGCCACGATGTCGTCAAAAACAGTGGGTTTTAGTTCGCGAAGATAGCGCTTCATACCTGCGGATTCCAACTGGAAGACACCGGTTGTATCACCACGCTGAAAAAGTTCGTACGTAGGCTTGTCGTCTAGCGGCAAGGTGTTAATATCGACATCAACCCCGTACACTTTTTTGATAATACGTAGCGTGTTTTTGATAATCGTCAAGTTGGAAAGGCCAAGAAAGTCCATTTTTAGCAGACCTAATTCTTCGATCGGATCTTTGGGGTACTGGGTAGTTACCACACCTTTTTGCGCCATTTCGAGCGGTGCAAATTTAACAATATCGTCCGGTGCAATCACCACGCCGGCGGCATGTACGCCATGACTACGAATGGTACCTTCCAGGCGCATAGCCAGGTCAAAGACTTCGCGTGATTTTTCGTTGTTGGCATATTCGGCTTTTAGCTCACGGTCGTCAACCAGCGATTTAGCCAGCGGAATGTGACGGCCTTGAATAGGGGCCGGAATCATTTTTGCCAGACGGTCGGCCTCTGAATATGGCACCTGCAGCACCCGTGCCACGTCGCGCACGGCATTGCGTGCAGCCATGGTGCCAAAGGTCACAATATTGGCCACGCGGTCTTGGCCATATTTTTCGGCACAATATTGAATTACTTCGTCGCGGCGCGTGTCCATAATATCAATGTCAACATCGGGCATTGAAATACGGTCGGGGTTTAAGAAGCGTTCAAATAGCAGGTCATATTTTAAGGGATCGAGCTCGGTAATTTTCATGGAATACGAAATAATCGACCCAGCAGCCGAACCACGACCCGGACCAAACACGATTCCCTGGTCTTTGCCCCAGTTCATAAAGTCCGCGATAATTAGGAAGTATCCATTAAAGCCCATCTGGGCGATAATACCAAGCTCGTATTCGGCGCGATCTATAACTTCTTGGGTTAGGAGCTTCTTAGCCTCGGCTTCGGTAAGCTCTTTAGCTTTCTCTTCCAGCATGTCGGTGTAGCGCCAGGCCAGGCCTTTGTAGACGAGTTTACGCAGGTAGGATTTTTCGTCTTCACCTTCGGGAACGGGAAATTCCGGGATGAGGATTTTACCCAATTCGATAGTTAGGGCGCAGCGATCAGCAATAGCCCGGGTATTAGTGATTGCCTCTGGACAAGTCTTGCCCCAACGACTAATAATGTCGTTAGGATCGGTAACGTGTAGCTCGAAATCACTCAAACTCATACGCTTTTCGTCACTCAGGAATGAGCCGGTCTGGACGCATAACAGAATTTCGTGGGCGGTTTGGTCTTCGTGCCTTAGGTAGTGCGCGTCACAAGTAACGACAGGCGGCAGTTCTAGCTCTTTGGCGAGCTTTAAGAGTCCTTCGTTAACACGAACCTGCTCCTCCCATTTACTCTGATGATCTGGATGCCCATGATCTTGGACTTCGATATAGTAGCGGTCACCAAACACGCTTTTATACCATTTTGCGACTTCGATCGCCTTGTCATACTGGCCTTGACGAATAGCGTCCCCCACTTCACCACCGATGCAACCGCTTAGCACAATCAGACCTTCATTATATTTTTCTAGTACGGCGTGGTCGACGCGGGGCTTGTAATAGAAGCCTTCAAGATTGGCAATGGTACTCAGACGCATCAGGTTACGATAACCAATGTCATTCATGGCCAATAAAATAAGGTGGTAATAAACCTTGTCTTTGCCTGGTTCTTTGTCGCTGAGCGTACGAGCCGCCACGTAAGTTTCCATGCCAATTATTGGCTTTACACCCTTGGCAGTGGCTTCTTTGTAGAATTCGATGGCACCGCTCAGCGTACCGTGGTCGGTCTGTGCTACGGCAACCATCCCGGTTTCATTAGCATAGTCCAGCAATGCCGGAACTTTAGTAAGTCCGTCGAGCAAACTATACTGCGTGTGATTGTGCAAATGCACGTAATCACTCGGCTGGAGTTCTTTTGTCATGCCTGCCATAGAAAAATTGCTACCCTCACGTAGATAGCTCTATTATAGCGAAGTCGCGCCTCCACCGGGAGACGCGACTTTTACAACACAGCATTTTACGGAAAACAGACGACTAGTAGAGTGTGCGCTTTTCGGTGGGTATGGTTTGTTGCATGCGCACCTGCTGATTGCTTTTCTTTTTATCGCCAGCGTAACGGAGTGTGTAACGACCCATGTCCTTGAGGGCCTGATCGGCAGCCGGAGTGGCTTCTGGGTCGTCATAAGGTGACGTCGTAAAGAACGAGTACCCGTACGACTTTTTGGTTTTAAGATTATATATAATGCCTACATCGTGGCGGTTATTGCCGTCGACGTCATCCAAAATACCTATTTTATTTACCAGCACAACGTAATCGCCGCCAGAAAGCTGGCTGCGCGTACCCATATCGGTAAAGATATTTGTCTGCATGGCATTTTTCATAAATATAGCTGGCGCGTCCTGATTCTTCATCAACATAGTAAGTGCCCACATAGCATCGGCCGGCGTACTATTGCCAAGATAGAATCGGTTGGCGTCAAGCGGCTGCAATCTTGTGTTAGAAAGTTGCGATATTTGTGCCCAGCGATCGTTTACGGCAGCGGCACCGCCCATGCCCTGATTAACCAAAATACGCGTGGCAGTATTGCCCGATCGGTTCAAGAGGTCAAAAATCACCTCCTTTAGACTTGCCTGCAGCGGCGCGCCGGGTTGATCCAGTACCCCATAACCGGCACGTACATCGCTGGCCTGCCAGGTGATGGTCTGATTCATTGTTAATGTACCTTCGCGAAGGTCCTGCAAAATGAGCAGTGCGATAGGCAATTTGTTGATACTGGCGGCAAAATGCTTCGTTGCAGCGTCGTGTTGTACTAGCAACTTATTGTTGTGCAGGTCCAAAATCTGTACACCGGCTAGAACGTGTTTGGCCTCGAGCTCTTGCAAAGACTGGTTAATCAAGTGATTGAGCACGATTTTTTTAACAAGCGCACCTTCGCCGTCGTTGCGCTGCCATAGGCTTTCTAGCGCCGAATCTGAGATTCGCTGCACATGTTGCATTTGAAAGTTACCGGGTTGCTGGATAGGCGCTTGTGGTGTAATCATCACCTAAGAATACAGCAGGTCTGAGAACCTGCTGTGGGAATTCTTACTGCTTATGACAGTACTACCGGAAAAGCTATTTCTGGACGTAACGCTTTAAGTGGTCAAGAGCCTTATTGGCTTCCTGAATGGCTTTTTTTAGGTCTTTGTCATTGGCGTCGCCTTCGTGCAAAGAGCTCAAAAGTTCGCGGGCTTTTTCTTTGGCGGCACTTGTACGGTCGATGGCCATTTGTAGTTCTTTTTGTGCTACGCCACGCAAGGTCAAAACTTTTTCCTTAGCCTGAGCCAGTACATCATTCATTTGTGTGTGCAATTTTTTGAGTTGTTTTTCGGCTTCAGCCATGCCTTGCTCGGCGGCGTCTTTAATATCCTTGCGGGTCTCTTTACCGCTTTTTGGCGCAGTCAAAATACCGGCCACATAGCCAGCGGCGGCCGCAATTAAGGTTCCAATCGCCCAACGTTTAGCAGATTTACTCATAAAAACTCCTTACCTTATTTATCCTTGGACCTGGCAGCGTGTTTGCTAACCAAATCGAATACTGATCGTCCAAAACGCAAAACCGTCACTGGCGTAACAACATTTTTGATAACTTGACCCACGTTCTCGGCGGACTTAACAATGTTTTCGGCTTTGTCGGCCACGCGCCGCAACTGCGTCAGCAGACGTATAATCATTGCAGCAATAACAATGGCCAATATCAGAAAGATTGCGAGCGCCGTCGAGAGGATGACGACAAGGATTTGTTGAGCTGTACTTAATTCCATACTTAGTAGTATACAGCACGCCGGCAAATTATACGTAAACAGTTTAGGTTATTCGCCTAATTCGTCGACCAGTTTTTTTAGGTACGCGCGGAATTCAGCGCCAATGTCGTCGCGCTTTAGGGCAAAATTAACCACCGTTTTTAGGTACTCCATAACAGTACCAGTGTCGTAACGAGTATTGTTTTGAATTTCGCAGCCATAAAAAGGCAGGCCGTCGCGCAGCATGGGTTCGATAACGCAGTCTGTTATATGAAACTCCTGGCCATCTTTTAGGTTTGCCAGACCTTTCTCTAGATAGGGAAAGATATCAGGCGTCAGTAAACTGCCGCCCACACTGGCAAAGTTAGACGGAGCTGCGGCGCGACCGGGTTTTTCTATGATACTGGTCATTTTCAATACATCATCGCGCAGCTGTTCGCCGCCCAAAATGCCGTATCGGTCAAATTCAACATCTTCGTGCACTTTTATACAAGGAAAAATGCCACCGCCCAATTCTTCGTACAGATCGATCATTTGTTTGAAGCAGTTGGGGGTTGCCACCATAAGATCATCGGCGTAGGTGTAGATAAATGGTTCGTCGCCGATCAGGTGTGCAGCGTTCATTACCGGCGTGCCGGTTCCGTACGGCCCTTTTTGGCGAACATAAGCAAAGTTGGCCATATCCGAAATTTTCTCGATTTCTTCTATGTAGTGAGCCTTTTTGGGACCGCCGGCGCGCAGATTGTTTAGCAGGTCTTCGTTTGGTGTGTCAAAATGGTCTTCGATACTGCGTTTGCTGTAGCCGGTAACAATAATGATGTCTTTGATACCGGCCTCGACCAGCTCTTCGACAATAAATTGAATAACAGGTTTGTCGACGAGCGGCAGCATTTCTTTTGGCATGGCTTTGGTCTGTGGTAAAAAACGCGTACCAAAACCGGCTGCGGCAATTACGGCTTTTGTTGGTCTCTTGCGATTCATGTTTTTTCCTCCAGCTTTTTAAGCTTTTCGTACGCCATTAACACGGCAACGGCGTCGGTCATTTTGTCGTGCGTAGCATTGTGCAGCAGCTGGCTTATAGGTATCAGGTCGATATCTATGTCTTCTGTTTCATCCAGATTTTGCTGCCCGCCTATTTTCTGACAACCAGTGGCAAGGTAGTAATGCCATGTCGAATTCATGTAAGCATCCTTGTGGTGTTCACCCAAATACTCTATGTTGGATGGCCGATAACCCGTCTCTTCCAATAGCTCACGGAGGGCTGCATCTTGTGGGTCTTCGTCTGTATCTACACCACCGCCTGGCAGTTCCTCCATAATCTTTTCGGGGCCTATCCGAAACTGGCGAGCCACCAGAACTCGATTATCTTCGGTAATCGCGATAACAGCTGCATTGCGGGAGTTTTCAGCCCCAAAGGCTCCATACTCGTTCTGATCGCCCCTGTTATCGACAAAAGTTTTTGTCACTACGGTACGCCAACCGATACGATCAACAGTAGTTGGTTCGATTCGTTTCCATGGCTTCATCTGAAATACCCTCTCTTAAAGCACTTACTATAGAGACATACCTATAAGCCCAGCTGGGTTTTTATAATTTGCTGGACGACGCCAGGATTGGCGCGGCCTTGAGTGTGTTTCATGACCTGACCCACCAAAAAACCAATAGCCTTCATCTCGCCGGACTTGACGTCGGCTGCGGCTTTAGGATTTTCTTCCAGAACCTTGGCGACTACCTTGGCCAGCTCGCTTTCGTCGGACTCCTGGATAAGATTATACTGCTTGGCATAACCCTCGATATCTTGGACTTCTGATCCGGCCAATAGTTTAGTTAGTAGTACTTTCGCATTAGAAGAACTAAGTTTGTTAGCTTTAACCAGATCATAGACCAAGCGATACATACGCAAGCGACCTTGATTGGTCAAATTGCCAATGGTTGCCGTTTCGTCGGCCCGCAGCGGCATTTCCAGATTTATAAACCAATTGGCTAGCGTCTTGGAAAAATCTTTGTCGCCACTTACTTCCTGGATGAGTGACAGGTAGTTAACTTCTACACTATCCAATTCACCTTCTAGTAAGCTGTCAGTTTGTGATCGACTCAGGCCTAGGCCACTTAGGCGCTCTCGCCATTCGTCGGGCATGGTAGGCATTTCGCCAGCCACAGCGTCTATCAGGGCGTCGTCCAGTTCGACCGGGGGTAGATCGGGGTCTGGGAAATAACGATAGTCGTGCGCGTCTTCTTTGCTACGTTGGCTAAATGTAATCTGCTTGGCATCGTCCCAGCCGCGAGTCTCCTGGGTGATGACATTGCCTTTTTCTAGTTCGCTAATTTGACGATTTACTTCGTATTCGACGGCTTTTTCAACGGCCTTGAACGAATTAAGATTCTTGGTTTCAGTGCGCGTTCCCAGTTGGTCGGTCTTGCTAACGCTCACGTTTACATCAAAACGCATATTGCCATAATAGAGGTTACAGTCCGATACATCAGCGTAACGCATACGTAGATATAGCTCTTTAACATAGGCCTTGGCTTCGGCGGCGCTATGCATGTCGGGTTCGGAAACGATCTCCAGCAGTGGCGTTCCGGCACGGTTAAGATCCACCAAACTGTAATTGGTGCCGGCCGGGTGGGTACTTTTGCCTGCATCGGCCTCTAAGTGAGCTTCGTGAATGCGGACGGTCTTTGGTTCGCCATCGACATCAACGGTAATTGAGCCGTCTCGAATGATGGGGTGGGTAAACTGTGTTATTTGGTAGCCCAGTGGCAGATCGGGGTAAAAATAGTGCTTGCGGTCAAAGGCGCTGTACTTTTGCGGGCGAGTGCCGAGAGCAAATGCCGCCTTGATGCCTAGATGCACCGCTTCTTTATTGAGTACTGGCAGCGCGCCGGGCAACCCGAAACAAATGTGGCTGATCAGGGTATTCGGCGCAGCCTCGCGTGCATCGTTGGCCACACCGGCGAACAATTTGGTTTCGGTTTTGAATTGCACGTGACACTCGATGCCGATTGTTACCGTATATTGACTCCGAATATCCTGACTAACTGTATTATTTGCCATCAGGAAAAGCTCCTAAATCTTTTAGTGCCTGACGAATACCCATCAGAGCCTGCTTAACTTCGGATTCTTTAAGCTTAGTGTCGGGAGCGGTCTCGACCTTGCTACGCAGCTTATGGCCGAACCAAACGGCTTCATTATTGGTCAGTTGGC
Source organism: Saccharimonadales bacterium (SeqCode) (assembly GCA_036392795.1). Lineage (GTDB taxonomy): Bacteria > Patescibacteriota > Saccharimonadia > Saccharimonadales > UBA4665 > JARIHD01. The sequence goes on along the minus strand of DASVXH010000014.1, from coordinate 12,486 downwards.
GTTGGGCTTTAGTAAGGCGCTCGCCCATAGTTTTGCCGCTGAAGCGACTTTTTCTAAGCGCTTCGTCCAGCAATTTGTCGGCAGCGATCAGAGCATCAGGCCAGGTAGTTTTATCGGCGCACATTTTTTGGAGATCGTTCCAGCGATCCTGAAACACATTCGTTTTCAGTTTACGTGGCCTACGGCGCAGTCGGATTATTACAAAAATGATACCGGCCAGCGCAATTGCAGCCCCGCCGCCGATTAGTAACTGCGTCATCATAGTAATTTCTCCGTAACCTTAGCAATGCCCAGTAGCTGACGGTCAGCCCGGGCAGGTGCCATTATTTGCAGCCCTACAGGCAGTCCATTGCTTTCGCCCGCCGGCACTACAATAGCCGGGATACCAACCAGGCTCTGCCCTACAGTCATGGCATCTGCCAAATACATTTGCAGCGGATCATTGGCGTTTTCCCCTATTTTAAAGGCAGTGGTTGGCGCCGTTGGGCCAACCAAAAAATCAACAGTCCGAAAAGCGTCGTTAAATTCATTGATGAGTTTGGTGCGTACCGTTTGAGCCTTGCGGTAGTAGGCATCGTAGTAGCCACTACTTAACACATACGTGCCAATCATAATACGGCGCTTGGCTTCGGCGCCAAATCCTAAGGCGCGGGTTTTGCTGTAGCTTTGCTCTAGATCTGCGGCATTGTCAGCACTAAACGCAAATCGTTGGCCGTCGTAACGACTAAGATTGCTGCTAATTTCGGCCGGCACTACAATATAATAGACGGCCAGGGCTAGTGGCAACGACGGGATACTAATTTCCTGAATGTCTGCGCCGGCAGATTCTAGTGTATCAATAGCCTTTTGGATTTGGGAGCGGACGCCAGGATCTACGCCTTCGGCCATAAATTCCTTTATAACACCGATCTTTTTGCCGGCAATATCCGTAGGCAGATCGATATAGGGCACGTCGTCGCGTGAAATAGTGGTGCTGTCTAAGGGGTCGGTGCCAGCCAGTACATCTACAACCACAGCCAGGTCGTCAACGGTTCGCGTTAGCGTGCCAATAGTGTCTGTACTACTGGCCATTGCCACCACGCCTGAACGTGAAATTAGTCCATAGGTAGGTTTGTAGCCAACCACGCCCGAAAAACTGGCCGGCTGGCGAACCGAACCGCCGGTGTCAGTACCTAGCGCAAAAGGCGCCATTTCCAAGGCGACCGCTGCCGCCGAACCACCGGACGAGCCGCCAGGAACGCGGGTTTTGTCGCGCGGATTTTTGGTGGTCATGAAATCGCTGTGTTCGGTGCTGCTGCCATGGGCAAAGGCATCCAGATTGGCCTTGGCTACGCAAATCGCACCGGCTGACTCCAGCCGTTCGATGGCGCTCGCCTGATACGGTGCATCAAAGCCTTTTAGGATATTACTGGCGGCCGTAGTTTCGGCGCCGAACGCCAAAAAGTTATCCTTGGCAATAAACGGGACGCCGGCCAGCGGACCAACTGCTTCGCCGTTCTTGACCATGGCGTCGATCATTGCAGCACGCTCGCGGGCACGTTCCGCGGTGGTGGCAACAATTGCCTGATAATCGCTCTTTTCAGCAATGATAGCCAGAGCCTTTTCGACCAGATCAACCGCTTTTAGCTCGCCCAGTTTAACCTTGGCGACAATTTCAGAAATAGAAAGCCAGTTCATTATCCGATCATCCTTTTGACCTTGACATGCCCATCTTGAGATTGTGGGGCCAGACGCAGAAGTGCTTGTGGGCTAACACCGTAATCAATAATTGTATCCTCACGCATAACATTTTTTAATCCAGTAACTTGCGACGTTGGCTCCAGTCCCGTCACATCAACATCATCAAGTTGCGCAACATAGTCCAGCACCTGGCTTAGTTCTTTGCGATACACTTCGACCTCTTCGTCGGTCAAATCCAAACGAGCAAGTCGGGCCAATTTCAATACATCTTCCCGTGATAGTTGTGTCATATTTATCTAATGATACCAGATTTTATACTGCGGTCCCAGTCTCTGGCGGCAAAAGTATGGACACGCCGATGAAGCAAGTTTTAATCTCATCCAAAGTTGCAACCTCTGGCAGATAGGTCCGAAGCGCATTAAAACGGCCATCTGCCATAATACCAAGAACGGCATGGGTCGCACCAAATTCAGCCGGATCCAAAGCCACGCCCATAACCTTTTGAGGTACGCCCTGCCGTTTTAACTGTACGCGAGAAGATATAGGAACTGTTTCTTGCAGTCCGCATGCCAATATGACCGGTTCAGACCATTCACCATTCATATTGCAAAAGCGCACAGCATCAACATCACTGCGATCGGCCACATCTAATGTCGCTTTGGCGGTGGCATAGCTCTGAGATTCGACGCCGATCAAGGCTAGCATACCCGAAGCGCGGTTAAAGCGTTTATCTTCCGAAAAAGGACTAGTGGCATGCGCCTCCAACGCCCGCGTTTCTACTTCGGACCAATCCTGCGTTAAATAGAGAGAATTAACGGGACGTTCAGCAGGCATGACCTCTCGCAAGGCCAGCTCGACCCCGTCCGGCTCTTGGCACAATTCTACGGTTCGGTTGCGGCCATCCAGGCATACGGCCAGGACCCTATCCATTAGCCGAAGCCCCATTGATGCAACAGAGCCCGGTATTTTTTCACTCAAACTGTGAAGCGGTCGTGACCGTGGGATAATATTAAAAGTGCCCTCAGGGGTACCGGGTGTTATAAAATACTCGCTCATGTTGCTCCTTGGGCCAACTAAATAACGCTTTGCTAAGCACAAATTTCAGTATCTGCATTATAGAGGTTTTTAATATTTCGTAAATAGCGCTCGTGAGTCAAGACCAACTTATCTTTTACATATAGAACGCGCCAGGCATTTCCTGAGCTACGTTTTCTTGTTTGATTCGCTGCGGCAACGCAATTGCGCCAGCAGCGGCAGGTACGAACATGCCTTTATCGGGCAGCCACAGACCGGGAGTTGTGCGCAGTTCACCAGGGCCCAGCGTCATTCCAGCAACCAGATTATTCTTATCGCGGTACGCTGGTGCCAAAAAAGGTAAACCATTTGGCAGGGTAGCAATATTAATCATGTTACCTCCCGGGTTCCAGGCAACGGCATCGTATGCCTGATCATACTGGCGACGTTGGTCTTCGAAAGCTTTTCGCGGCGTCGACATAAAACACGCCTTCCACTTGCTGCGATCTACCAGATTGGCGTTGGGATCGCCAGCGAAATGTGCCCACTTGGAAATATCGCCGTCAAAGGTTTGATCCGACCAGTTCGGAAATAATAGAGGGCCATCCGACACCGTGCGCATATGGTCATCAGGCAAAATATGTACGATACCCAAACGATCGGCAACAAATCCAAGGGTACTTACCAGTCCGGAGCCCCCGACAGCACCGGCAGCAAGAATACCCAGAACCTGCCGCCGCTTCATATGACTCACAGAAGACTTTGGCACCATATCTTCTGGCACTAGTCCAGCAGGCGGTTCATGGAAATTTACGGGATATTCTATATTAATAGGACCTGTCTTTTCACTACTATCTGTCATAAAACTCCACTTACATTTTAGCTTTGATGTCGAGAATAATATCCCGCAATTCGGCCGCTTGTTCAAACTGCAAGTTTGCACTGGCCAGTTCCATCTGGGCTGTAAGATCTTTTACAAGCGCCTTATATTCATCTTTTGGAATTTTCTTTAGATCAACTTTGGCACGCTTTGCCTCTTCGGGTAGGTCTGGCCGCATACCTTTTTCGATAGCCTTGCTAACCCCGGTAGGCGTAATATTGTTGGTCTTGTTGTAGTCTTCCTGAATTTTGCGACGGCGAGTAGTCTCGTCGATGGTGGCTTTCATGCTCTTGGTGACATTATCGGCATAAAAAATGACACGGCCTTCGACATGACGCGCCGCACGGCCCACCGTCTGAATCAGGGCCGATTCGCTGCGCAAAAAACCTTCCTTATCAGCGTCCAAAATGGCAACCAGGCTGACTTCGGGTAAGTCCAAACCTTCACGCAACAAGTTGATTCCTACCAGCACGTCATATACACCTAGACGCAGATCGCGCAGAATGTCACTACGATCCAGAGTGTCAACATCGCTGTGCAGATAGGCTACTTTTATATTCAATTCTTTTAGATAGTCGGTCAGGTCTTCAGACATGCGTTTGGTCAGTGTGGTTACCAGTACGCGCTGGTACTTGTCCACGGTTTTGCGGATTTCGGCAATCAGGTCGTCTACCTGACCATCGACTGAACGGATTTCGATCGGCGGATCCAACAGACCGGTTGGACGAATAATCTGCTGCGCTGGTTCGGGACTGCGGCTTAATTCGTACTCGGCAGGCGTGGCACTGACGTACACCACCTGATTGACGTGACGCTCGAATTCGGTAAAGGTCAAGGGACGGTTATCCAGCGCACTGGGCAGGCGGAAGCCGTGTTCGACCAGCACCTCTTTGCGGGCACGGTCGCCGTTATACATGCCACGAATCTGCGGAATTGTCTGATGCGATTCGTCGGCCAGCAGCAAAAAATCATCCGGATAGTAGTCCAGCAGCGTCGCTGGTTGTTCACCGGGTTGGCGCTCGGTCAGGTAGCGGCTATAGTTTTCGATACCCTTTACAAAGCCGGTTTCTTCCAGCATTTCCAGATCGAACCGAGTACGCTGTTCCAGGCGTTGAGCCTCTAACAGCTTCCCTTCTGATTTAAATTGCTTCAGGCGCTGCCCCAATTCCTCTTGGATATGACCAATAGCAATTTTCAGCTTTTCCTGCGGTGTGACATAGTGTGAACTTGGGAAAATCTGCAGGCGATCGGGCTTACCTAAAATTTCTCCGGTTAAAGGATCGATTTTGGTAATGCGGTCTATCTCGTCACCAAAAAATTCTATACGGTAAGCGACTTCTTCACCAGCCGGAAAAACATCGACGACGTCGCCGCGCACCCGGAAAGTACCACGATGAAAATCCAGATCATTCCGCTGATACTGGATATCGCTCAAATGACGCATCAATTTGTCGCGTTTGCGCAATTCACCAACCTGTACCTTGACACTCATGCCGTCATAGTCGGCGACCGCGCCAATGCCGTAAATACAGCTGACACTCGCCACAATAATAACGTCCTTGCGGGTCAGCAGTGCATCGGTAGCAGCGTGGCGCAGACGGTCGATTTCTTCGTTGATTTGACTGTCTTTTTCGATATAGGTGTCGGAACGGGCTATGTAGGCTTCGGGCTGGTAATAATCGAAATAGCTTACGAAATAATGCACCGCGTTATTTGGGAAAAAGTTCTTGAACTCGCTATACAGCTGTGCGGCCAGCGTTTTATTGTGACTGAGCACCAACGTGGGCTTTTGGGTATTCTGAATAATATTGGCCATACTAAAGGTCTTACCCGATCCAGTTACACCCAGTAATGTCTGATGTTTCAGGCCATCCTGGATACCCTTTGTCAATTGCGCAATCGCCCCGGGCTGATCGCCCATCGGCTGGTATTTACTCTGCAAATCGAATCCGCTCATCATCTAAGTATAACAGTTTAAACGGAGAAATCCCTAGGGTGCTACATACCTATCAATAGTCAGATAGCCGTTTGCCTTCGCAAAACATTATTTTCAGGTCATAATACTAGACCACGGTATCACATAAGACGACTTTTAGCCGGCGCGCGACGGCGGATTATCCATAACATCGCGCCCCAGGAACCAGTGTTCGTCGCGCTCAATTTGCTTACGAATATCCTTGTATTTTTCGTCGATAATCTTGATTAGTTTTTTTACCAGAACAACTGGATCGGTATCATAAATAACCAATTCAGCCATGCGCGGGTCAAGGCTATTAATAAGCTCCGGAATCATATCGGCTGTGCCACCGCTACCCAACAACACCGCACAGGGTTTGTGCGCCTCCAGAGCGGAGGTAAATTCATGCAAACTGCCAAATCGGCCGCCAACGGTTATAACCGCATCGCTAGACTGCACCAAATATAGGTCACGTCCAACATAATTCATGCCTGTGAAGTTAATAAAATCGAACACGTCGTGCGGTAAACGGTACTTTCGTAAGTGTTCGCGCAGCGACGATGCGGGCGAAAAACCTATGCTGGTACCGCCAGCTTGCTTCGCGCCTTTGGCAGCAAAATACGGCAGACCGACAGTGGCGCCGGTCGTCAGAATGTGGCCTTCGTCGGCAATTACCTTGCCGACCGCCTGCGCCAAATGCGCGGCCGTCTTGACCGTCATACCGGCCGCAGCACCGGAAACACATATTGAATAACGAAGTTTTTTGAGTTGTTTGAGATCTGGTGCCATATATGCCTTCTAGTATATCTGGATTTTTACAATTCCGCTAATGCTGTGGCATCTACAAGTTCGCGCGACAACTGCTGATGCACCGCTGCCTCCAGGTTTTCCTGATGCAGGTAGCGGCTCATTAATTCGTGCCATAAATGTTCCCGCACAAAATGAACAATCCGATCGGCGAATGGCAGCGTATTGCAATAACTTAGCGCAACGTCCAATATATTGCACGAAACCGGTTGTCCATCATACAACATACTGACGTGCTGCGTGCTTTCCCAAAAATGCAGTGCCGGCTGTAGTTCGGCTACTATTTTCTCGCCGTCATGCCACTGCAAATCGTCGGGCTGCACGTGCGGTTCAAACACCTCCGGATGATAGCCATTTTGCATTTTGCCGTAGTAACGCTGGATAACTTTCCAGGGTACGGGCTGCCCGGCCAAGCTTGCCGAGGTCATAGGCTCGGCTTCGGACGCTTGGTGAATAATTTGACCAAAAGTTAGTTTGACCTGCTGCAATTTGGCATACGAGCTAAACGTACGGATATCATTAAGATAATGCAGCACCAAAAGTATGGTCGTAAGTGCCAACCCTTCAACACGACCGCTGAGCGGCAGGATAACGACCGCTCCCAGTTCCTTGAAACTCAAAATATTGTTCCGAGAGCGGGAAACAAATTCACTTGCCGCTGACGTCCAGCGTGTCGACGAGGGGTAGAGCACTTGCATTTTTCGCTGTTCAAAATCACTCGTCTGCAGCCCGTCGTATTGAGCTTGAAAATTACGGTGCCAGCTGGCCGATTCCGCAATTAGGGCAGCAGCATACACTGCTGCAGGTACTTCATGTTTTAGCATCGAATCGAGCGAGCGATAGCCCAGAAGCTTCATCGTGGCCTTTGGTGCCTTTTTCTTGAACAAGCGGCGAGTGGTTGTAGCTTTAAGCGCAAAGCAGTTCCCGGTGGTACGATGTGTATTCAAAAATGCCTGTACACCAGCCAGTACATCGTTCGGGTCAGCCGCTTGATCAATAGTCAAGACAGTACGCACTCGTGACTCATCCTGCTGCAGGCGCTGCAGCAAGGCACTGTACAATTCCGGACCAGTAGTGTCTGAAGGATCCAAACCAAGCTGCTTCATAATTACGTGCAGCTGCTGCGTCACCTCGGATGTCAGCCGAATATCGGCACCAGGCCTACCACTGGCACGCTCTAGCTCCATAATACTCTGTCCGAAAAATGGTTGTGCAGCCCCCAATGCTGCCGACAAATATCGTGTCATTTCTATTAGATTAGCATAAGCTGGTTTGGCTGGTAAAGCCACTAATGACTGGCATGCCGCCCATCATCGGACCAAAGTCCGTACTAAAGTGGCTTCGGATAATAGTCTGCAGGTGCCTTGTGCAGCAGCGTTAAAAGCTTCTTTTCACTCAGGAGTCCGGCCTGTGCACCCACGTGCTGTACTACATTCATAGAGTTGATGGGCGCCCAACGCAGCGCTTCTTCCAGACTGAGGCCTTTCACTAAAGCAGCCACCAACGTCGAGGCAAATGCATCGCCTGCACCAGTACGTTCTACCGGCGGTGCGGGATCGGGGTACAGCGGCATGCTGCCGCGGCTAACGCCGTCAGAAGCATACGCTCCGTCCGGGCCATCAGTAATAATGACGATTTTTGGTCCAAGCTTATGCAGGCGGTCAAATAAATCGTTTAAATCGTCTGCGCTGCCGCCACTCACCAGCGCTGCCTCTTCACGATTTAGAATAAGTACTTCGGTACGACGATAGATTCGCTTTAATCGTTCTGTTCCTGCCTTCATTTGGAAGGTGCCGGGCTGAAAGGCTAGACGAACACCAGGGTTTTCCTCTAGCCAGTCGGCTACTTCATCATGATAGTCTAAGGCATGCTCGCTAATAGAGCTGAAATACACCCAGCGTGGGATTTCGGTCGGCCTTAGATGAGGCCAATGATAGGAATATTCTTCGTGTTTTATCAGAATGGTACGTTCATTTTTATACCATAGAACGTAGTGGTAATTACTACGATTTTTAGGATTAATTCTTACGAATCGCGTATCGACATCGTTGTTGTGCAGATTAGCAATCATATCCCGGCCAGCCTGGTCACCGCCGACATTGGTTACAAATCCCGCCTTTAGTCCCAGGCGCGCAAAAGCTACGGCGGCGTTACTGGCATTACCTACGGCTACGGCTTCTTCGACATGGTCAAAGGGCAGCTTGGTGGCAAATGGCATAGCAAGCCACTGTCCACTCCGCTCGTCGTCCACAATCGTTGCCTGGTCATCCAATAGTTTGATAAATGCATCGGTCACCACGTCGCCAATGCTCAAAATATCAAATTGCGCCACGTTCCCCACACTTTCTTAAATAACTTATGCTTTCCGTCTTATTTTGCCATAGTCTGGCCAAAAACTGCAAGGCTATTTGGTGGTGGGCGGCTCCCAAGCTATCGTCGCGTCACCGTCTTTCGGCAGGACGGTCAGGCCTAGTGACAGGCCGCGGTAGACACGCATTTTTTTCGCTTTTCCAAGATTGATCCGTTTGGTTCCGTACTGGATGCAGAAATTATGAAGCAGCATCGCGCTTAGTACCTTTTTGCCGTGCGCCTGAGGCCCCAGTAGAGTCCGTGCCTTATTGGTAACGAACGTAACGTCGATCGGTTCGCCATCTTTATGGTACAAAAACGCGCCTATATCTAGGGCACTCAGCGTCTTGCCAGCATTGGCAATCAAAAAAGCCGCAATCCGTTGATGCTGGGTAAGCTCGGTCGCCATAATTGGCCTGGCCTCACCCGATGACTCCGCAAGTCGCAGTTGGTCAGCCAATTCAATAACCTTTTCAGACGTCGTCTTCGGCGGTTTTGTACCATTCAAGCGATGAAACTCCAGATCAAAATCAGGATCATACGGCGCGTCGGCCGCAAATGTCTCCTGCTCTGCGGCATACAATTCTTCTAGCACGGCATCCGCATCCGGGTCATAGGGGGACTCCTCGATTACCTCGGCGATACCCGAAGGAGTGTATGGCGCCCGCCATTCAGGCAACACTGCCATGTCAGTCGCCAAAAACTGAAGCGGTTCATCAATGTGGGGGTGCGAGTAATCTGGCATGCGTTCGCCCCTAGATCCAGGAGTAACTTTAATAGGCTGCGCTTCTGGTCGACTTCTCCGAATAACAGGCAGCCTTGCAGGGCGGCGGACACGCGCGATTGGCCAGGCCCAGAGGGTGGGATATAAGGCAGTCGATATAGCCTGATCGGATAAAACTCCTTTTAAGTGTTCTTCGGCGATCCGGCCTTCATGACCTTTACTGCGAACATAGGCCTCAAACTGCTGGGCGGCGAGATCGCGGGCATCATCGTTAATTGTGCCCACTATAGATTCCACCTGTTGAACCATCGTATCTAACTCCGCCTTAAGCCGCGTCTTTTCTGTATGATATGCTTCGACACGTCTTGTCAGCACTGCTCGTCGCCGCGCAAGAATGATAAGACTACCCCCTATAGTTTCGTAAGGAATGGTATCGGCTAAAGCCGTAAGCTTGGCAAAAGTTTCCGTTTGACGGTCAGCCAGAGCAGCTTGGGCGATAGCGCGAAAGTCCTCTGATGCGATATCATCCAAAAGAGCTGCACGTGCATTTTGCTCTTCAATCCTGACGGCAAGCTTGTCCGCTTCACGGCTTCGCGCTAGCATCTCAGCCGGTCTGTAAAGTGTACCGTGCGTGGCGTCAGGCGCAATGTTCTGGGCGTAACCGCCTTCAGCCAGACAGGCCCCCTCTAGCATTAGTTGATTTGGTGCAGATGGATACTGTTTCATACAAGTATCCATCATACCCAAAGGAACGGAATTGACAAAACGAATTAGCTTAGAGGTCTTGACTATGCGAGACGAAGGAATCAATTTCCAGCAGTGACTCGTCCAACTCACCCTTGCTGGCGGCACTGGCTAATTGCAATTGGCGCAGGAAAAGATCTTGAGCGCCATTAATATCGCTGCGCTGCTTGGCCCAGGCCTTTAGTACCGGGTCTTGCAAAGCCCGTGAATAAGAAAACGTCAGCCCCCAAGGGTGCGGCCCGCGTTTTGCAATGCGATTCAGGTTTATAAAGGCATCATTTGGTTGCTGGCCCCCACTCAAGAACACCACGCCGCCCAATTCGTGCGGTACATGACCGTGAAGTACGCGAACGGTTCGTTCGGCAACTTCGTCATGATTAATAGACGTGTCACTATCCTTGCCAGGCAGCACCATGCTGGTTTTTAGAATGGCACCGGGCAAATGTACCCGGAACGCACGCATAGTCTGAAACAAGATATCGAACACGCGTACCATAACCGCTTCACACTGTTCGCTGGTGTGATCGCCGTCAAATAACACTTCGGGCTCGACAATGGGAACGATATTGTATTCCTGGCATATGCGAGCGTATCGAGCCAAGGAAAAAGTATTCGCGCCAATGCACTCATCAGTTGGAATTCCCTCACCGATAGTAATCACCGCCCGCCATTTGGCGAACTTTGCGCCGGCTGCGGCATACGTTGCCATGCGCTCAGGCAAGCCATCTAACCCTTGAGTTACCTTTTCGCCATCAAAACCGGGCAGATCGACCAACCCCCTGTCTACCTTTATTCCGGGCGCAATATCGTGGTTTTTTAACAGTTCGCGGAACACCTGGCCGTGATCAGTACTCTGCCAAAACGTCTCATCGAACAAAATAACACCACTCATATAATCATCTGAACCCGGTGTAGTCAGCAATAATTCGCGGTATTCGCGCCGGGTTTCTTCGGTACAAGGCACATCAACGGCTTCGAAGCGTTTCTCGCAGCTGGCATTGCTCTCGTCGGCAGCAAGTAAACCGCGACCGGATGCAACCAGCTTTTTGGCAATTTCTTCAAGTTTTTGCGGATTCATCTTTTGCCACCCCCTAGATTGGACGTTCATAATTACTTACATTATAAAAGCTAACGGTTTGTTTTCAAGGATAAATGTATCACTTCATTGGTGGCGTCTAGGGCTTATGTGCCAGCAGTTCGTGCGCAGCCATTGCCATGTGCGTGGCGGTCAGGCCAAAATGCTGCAATAATTCGTTTGGGTCGCCTGATTCGCCAAAACGGTCCTTCATGCCAATCCGTTTTATAGGAACAGGATAGCGTTCGGCTGCAAGCTCAGCGATAGCACCCCCAAGTCCTCCGGCAATCTGCGCCTCTTCGGCAATTACTGCTCGGCCGGTTTTGCGCAAACTCTTCAATATTGTTTCCTCGTCCAATGGCTTGATGGTTGGTACATGAATTACTTCGGCATCGATGCCGTCTTTTGCCAAGACTTCTGCAGCGACCATCATATGATATGTCATAGTGCCGGTGGTGATGAGCGTTATGTCTTTGCCTTCGCGATAGACATACGCTTTGCCAATCTCGAACGGTGTTTTGTCGGTGGTTAAAATGGGCACCGCTTCGCGAGCTAGGCGCAGATATGCCGGACGTTCTTTTTCGGCGGCAAGGGCTAGCGTAGCACGCTCTGCTTCCAATGAATCAGCGGGGACAATTACGATCATATTCGGCAGGACACGCATAAGGGCAATGTCTTCGAGCATTTGGTGCGTGGCACCGTCAGGGCCGACGCTTAAACCGGCATGCGAACCTACAATTTTTACACCACGCTCGTTCAGACAAATAGTAGTGCGGATCTGCTCCCAATTACGCCCTGGACTAAATGCCGCGTAGCTGCTGACAAATGGTATTTTTCCCATGGCGGCCAGACCGGCACCTACAGTAACCAAGTTCTGTTCAGCGACACCAATTTCGATATACCGTTCAGGGAATTTCGCCGCAAACGAATCCATGGCAGTCGAATTGGTAAGGTCCGCGCAAGCAGCGACGATATCTTTATCTTTTTCGGCGGCTTTCAATAGGCCACGACCGAAGCCTTTACGGTTGGGCTCGATCACTAAGTCCTTGGCCCGAACGTTTTGCACTAAATGCAGATTAATCATGGTCAGCCTCGCTTTTTATCTTGCCCCGGAGTGTGCGCAACTCTTTCAGCGCTATCTTTGCCTGCTCGGCATTGGGTGGCGTTCCATGCCAGTGAAAATCATATTCCATAAAATCAACACCTTTACCAGGAATGGTATGAGCAATAATAACCACTGGTTTTTCGACGATCGC
>DASVXH010000013.1:0-32594 GCA_036392795.1 Saccharimonadales bacterium (SeqCode) | reverse complement strand
GAGGGTGATTCCGCCGGTGGTTCTGCGAAGAGTGGCCGGGATAGCAAGTCACAGGCTATCCTGCCACTCCGTGGTAAGGTTTTGAATGTTGAGCGTGCTCGTCTCGACAAAATGCTGGCCAATAACGAGATTTTGAGCCTTATTAAGGCACTTGGTGTTGGTATTGAAGATTCGTTTTCGCTGGATGGATTGCGTTACGATCGAATCATAATTATGACCGATGCCGACGTGGACGGGTCACATATTAGTACATTACTACTTACTTTCTTCTTCCGCTTTATGAAGCCGGTAGTTGATGGCGGGCATCTCTACCTTGCCAAGCCGCCGCTATTCGAGCTAGTAAAACCTGGCCGCAAATCGAGCGTCTTTATATATGACGAGGCCGAATTGGACCAGGTTTTAGACGCCACAATTGAAGCGCGTAAGAAAGAAGGCCTCAAGGTTGCAGCCGACGATGAACGCTTCCGCCAGGCTGGATTTATTGAACAAAAGCGCTACAAGGGTCTGGGCGAAATGGACGCCGAACAGCTGTTTGAGACCACAATGAATCCCTTAAAACGCGTACTGGTTCAGGTTAAGGTTGAAGACGCCGAAAAGGCCGACGCTATCTTTAATAAATTGATGGGCACAGAGGTTGAACTGCGTAAAAACTTTATTACCGCCCGTGCTAAATTTGTGAAGGATTTGGATATATAATATGGACGACCAAGTACAACCACCAATGCAAGATGAAAATCCGATAGCTGTTGAAGGCGAAGTAGTCCACATCAAGGCCGACCACTCGCGCACCGTCGAACTTAAGACCGTTGAAAACGTCATGGAAGATAGCTATTTGCGCTATTCGATGAGTGTTATTATCGATCGTGCGCTTCCTGACGTCCGAGATGGTATGAAGCCAGTTCACCGCCGTATCCTTTATAGCATGAACAATGACGGACTACGTTCATCGGCACGTCACCGCAAGAGTGCGAACGTAGTCGGTGCGGTGATGGGTAAATATCACCCGCACGGCGACTCTTCTATATATGATGCTATGGTGCGTATGGCTCAGCCTTGGGCAATGCGATACATGCTCATCAACGGGCAGGGTAACTTTGGTTCGATGGACGGCGATCCGCCAGCCGCTATGCGCTACACCGAGGCCAAGATGGCCCGTCTGGCCGATGATCTATTGGCCGATATCGACAAGGAAACCGTTCCGTTCCGTGATAACTATGATGGTACAACTCAAGAGCCCGAGGTGCTGCCGGGCAAGCTGCCTAACCTCTTGCTTAATGGTCAGCTTGGTATTGCCGTTGGTATGGCGACCAACATTCCGCCGCATAATCTAAGTGAATTGGTTGACGCTTCTGTGTATCAGATCGAACACGAAGACGCCACTCTGGATGATCTGCTGCAATTTATTAAAGGACCCGACTTTCCAACGGGTGGCATTATATTTGGTAAAGAGTCGCTACGCAGCGCCTATGCCACAGGTCGTGGCGGTGTTGTCGTGCGTGGCGTAGCCGACATCGTTGAAGGCGCGAAGGGCCGCCACCAGATTGTTATTAGCGAAATTCCATATGGTCTTAACAAGGCCAGCTTGATCGAAAAGATCGGTGATCTCTATAAGGAGAAAAAGATTACTGGTATCTCCGACCTGCGTGACGAAAGTGCCCGTGGCGTTGTACGCATCGTGATTGATCTCAAGAAAGACGCGTATCCAAAGAAGCTCCTGAATCAGCTATATAAGCTGACGCCACTTCAGACGTCGTTCCATTTTAATATGATGGCGTTGATTGATGGGATTCAGCCACGTGTTTTGGGACTGCAAGATATCATTGGCGAGCATATTAAGCACCGCCGTATCGTTGTGCGTCGCCGTACCGAATACGAACTCCGTAAAGCCAAGGAGCGCGCTCACATCTTGGAAGGCCTGAAGATCGCACTGGACCACATCGATGAGGTTATTGCTACCATTCGCGGTAGTGAAACTACTGATGAGGCCCAGGCGAACTTGATCAAGAAATTTGGTCTGACTGAGATTCAAGCCAAGGCTATCCTGGCGATGCAGCTTCGCACCCTGGCCGGCTTGGAGCGCAAAAAGATCGAGGACGAATTGGCTGAACTTCTTAAGACAATTGCTCGCCTTGAAGCCATTTTGGCGGACGAAAAAGAGATTCTTAAAATTGTTAAAAATGAATTCTTGGAACTCAAAAAGAATTACGGTGACGAGCGGCGTACCCTGATCGTACCCCAAGAATTGGGGAAGATGAGTGATGAAGATCTCGTCCCAGACGAACAGGTTGTAGTAACCCTTACATCGGCTAACTATATTAAGCGAAGCCCAATCGCTGAATATAAGAAGCAAGGGCGGGGCGGCAAGGGCCGCCGCGGTATGACCACGCGCGAAGAAGATGTTATCGAACATGTTGTAAATGCTGGTACGCATGACTTCCTGTTGTTCTTCACTAATAAGGGCCGTGTATTCCGTCTTAAGACATACGAAGTACCTACTGCCGGCCTTAATGCAAAGGGTGTTGCTATAGTGAACTTGCTGCAGTTGCAGCCAGAGGAGATGGTAAGTGCGGTCATTAATGTCAGTAAGCAAGAGAATGGCGGCAACCTGTTTATGTGTACCGTCCGCGGTGTAGTAAAGAAAACACCTTTTGAACAGTATCAAAACGTTCGCAGCTCCGGTCTGATTGCCATTAATTTGGATGATGGTGATGAGCTGAAGTGGATTCGCATGACAAATGGGCACAATGAGGTGGTTATCTCCACGCTTCAAGGCCAGGCTATCCGGTTTAACGAAAAGGACGTTCGCCCCATGGGGCGTGTGTCCCGGGGGGTGCGAGGGATACGTCTACGGGCCGGTGATCAGGTAATCGGCATGGATATCGTACAAGAGAACTCCAGTATCTTTGTTATAAGCCAATTTGGTTACGGCAAACGTACGAAGGTCGCTCAATTTACTCCGCACGCTCGTGGGGGTGTTGGAATTCGATCGGCGGTAGTAAATAGCAAGACGGGCAAGCTGATCGGTGTTAAAACACTGTCCGAAGAGGACGAATCCCAGGAGGTGATCATTGTCTCTTCTCAGGGTCAGACCATTCGCCTGGGCTTAAAAGACATTCCGCTTTTGGGCCGTGCCACCCAAGGAGTTCGCATTATGCGACTTAACGACGGTGATGAGGTTGTCTCGCTTGCTTTGGTTAATGCTCAGCTGCAAGATGACGAAGAGGATGAGCCTGAGGCTCCGTCCAAAGCCTAAATAAAAACTTCACCAATTTAACCCTCCTGTCGAACCTGTCTAACAGGGGTAGTCAGGAGGGTTTTTGCGTACGGGACTCCCTTACTGTGTGGGTGATGTAAGAATCACTACCATAATTTCTAAATTTATCTTGACATAAAGGGTCTATCCGTCGTACTATCTCCTTTAGAGTTTTTGAGGTCTTCTTTAGGTGGCTCTAAAACCGATCATTAAAAATTAAGTAGTGCAAATCAACGTCAGTTCAATTTTTTGAATTGTTTTGTGAATATTAAGTCAGTAATTTAGTCCTTCGGGACTAGTTCGACTGAAGACAGACAAATTCTTTTTTGGAGAGTTTGATCCTGGCTCAGGATGAACGCTGGCGGCGTGCCTAATACATGCAAGTCGAGCGGCAGCGCGAGTAGTTTACTACTTGGCGGCGAGCGGCGGACGGCTGAGTAACACGTAGGAACGTACCCCAAAGTGAGGGATAACTGCTCGAAAGAGTAGCTAATACCGCATGTGGTCTAAGGATTAAAGCTTCGGCGCTTTGGGAACGGCCTGCGTTCGATTAGCTAGTTGGTGAGGTAAAGGCTTACCAAGGCGACGATCGATAGCTGGTCTGAGAGGATGATCAGCCAGACTGGGACTGAGACACGGCCCAGACTCCTACGGGAGGCAGCAGTAGGGAATTTTCCACAATGGGCGAAAGCCTGATGGAGCAACGCCGCGTGCAGGATGAATGCCTTCGGGTTGTAAACTGCTTTTATATGTGACGAATATGACGGTAGCATATGAATAAGGATCGGCTAACTCCGTGCCAGCAGCCGCGGTCATACGGAGGATCCAAGCGTTATCCGGAATTACTGGGCGTAAAGAGTTGCGTAGGTGGCATAGTAAGCGAATAGTGAAAGCGTGTGGCTCAACCATACATCCATTATTTGAACTGCTAAGCTAGAGGATGAGAGAGGTTATTGGAATTCCCAGTGTAGGAGTGAAATCCGTAGATATTGGGAGGAACACCGATGGCGTAGGCAGATAACTGGCTCATTCCTGACACTAAGGCACGAAAGCGTGGGGAGCAAACGGGATTAGATACCCCGGTAGTCCACGCCGTAAACTATGGATGCTGGCTGTTAGAAGTATCGACCCTTCTAGTAGCGAAGCTAACGCGTTAAGCATCCCGCCTGTGGAGTACGGTCGCAAGACTAAAACATAAAGGAATTGACGGGGACCCGCACAAGCGGTGGAGCGTGTTGTTTAATTCGATGGTAAGCGAAGAACCTTACCCAGGCTTGACATCCTTGGAATTTCTGCGAAAGCAGAAAGTGTCTTCGGAAACCAAGTGACAGGTGTTGCATGGCCGTCGTCAGCTCGTGTCGTGAGATGTTTGGTTAAGTCCATCAACGAGCGCAACCCTTTTAGTTAGTTGTATTTTTCTAGCTAGACTGCCCTGGTAACAGGGAGGAAGGAGGGGATGATGTCAGGTCAGTATTACCCTTACGTCTGGGGCTACAAACACGCTACAATGGCCGGTACAAAGGGCAGCCAAGTCGCGAGACGGAGCAAATCCCATCAAAGCCGGTCTCAGTTCGGATAGCAGGCTGAAACTCGCCTGCTTGAAGCCGGAATCGCTAGTAATGGTAGGTCAGAACACTACCGTGAATACGTTCCCGGGTCTTGTACACACCGCCCGTCAAACCATGAAAGTCGCCAATACCTGACGTGCTAGCTTGCCTAGCCCTAAGGTAGGGGAGATGATTGGGGTTAAGTCGTAACAAGGTATCCGTACCGGAAGGTGCGGATGGATTACCTCCTTTCTAAGGAGAAACTAGCATTAAGTCGAGTAATCACTTAAGAGCTAGGTCGATCTCGGTACATTGTAAATCAGTACTGACAATGTACATTCCATCTGAGTAGCAATATAAAGATGGCGAGACATCAGATCTGAAACAAACGATTGACGTTGATTGCACTACTTAGTTTTTAAGAAAAGGCGCACATGCCCCTACAGGCAAAGCGCCTTTTTCTTTAACAAATTATTGCAAAACAGGGGTATTTCAGATACAATATCGCTTGTCTCCTGAATTTATGGGCGATTAGCTCAGTTGGTTAGAGCGCGTCACTGATAATGACGAGGTCGGAGGTTCGAGTCCCTCATCGCCCACCATTAACAAGAAGGAGCACAGGATGCCAAAGAAAGTTAAGTCAAAAAGCTTATACTATGAAAGTGGTTCTTTGGCCGTAGCCTTGCTCCTGGCAAATGTTTTTATTTTCCGTTCGTGGATTATAGATGTAGTGGTAATTTTCATTATCATTTCTACAACCTATTGGATGAATAAAAACGAAAAAAAGAGGGGCAATAGCTCAGTTGGCTAGAGCACCTGCTTTGCAAGCAGGGGGTCCAGGGTTCGAGTCCCTGTTGCTCCACCAAGGAGAAGGGAAGTGGCTACTTCTCTTCTCCTTTTTAACAAAAAACTCACCGTAAATACAAAATTGTTTAGTATAAGGTGTTAATGTGTAGCAAATATTGCATCACTTTCTGCTTTACAACCTCTGTAGTAACTGATATCATTACCTGAGTGTTTTGAGTTTAGACAAGAGTCTACAAAAGTAGTTTCAAGTGTAAACTCAAGGACCAAGAAACCAGAGGTGGATGTCCTTAAGTTTTGCAGCTTAAAAATTTGGCAAATTTGAGATAAAGCAAATAAAGACAAACGGCTATTGGATTAACATGGTTAATACCAATAACCAGTCAATGCTTGAGAGTCTAGTAATAGACTCATATGTAAAAAGTTACTCAAGCGCACACAACGGATGCCTTGACGTAAGATACCGAAGAAGGACGCGAGGAGCTGCGATAAGCTTCGGGGAGCTGCTAACTAAGCTTTGATCCGAAGATGTCCGAATGGGGAAACCCGGTTGGAGTCATGTCCAATCACTCTTATCTGAATATATAGGATAAGCTGTAGGTAACCGCCTGAACTGAAACATCTTAGTAGGGCGAGGAAGAGAAAGTAAACAACGATTCCGGTAGTAGTGGCGAGCGAATCCGGAAGAGCCCAAACCTTTTAGGTTTTTGTCTGCCAGTTTCTGGTAGGCAAATAAGTTGGTAGACGAATATCTAAAAGGGGTTGTGACATTACAAACAACCAGTACGGAGTGCTGATTTCGATCAGAGTTCCGTATTGGAAGCAAGAGCTACCACGATCTTGCATAAGGTCTACAAATCAGCGAAGTGAGTAGAAGCAGTTGGAAAGCTGCGCCAAAGACAGTGATAGCCTGGTATACGAAGTTTCGCTAACCTTATATTTGTAAGGGCCGTGAGGTCCAGGAGATATGTAAATATTTCCTTTGTCGAGTAGGTCGGGGCACGTGAAATCCTGACTGAAGCTGGGGGGTCCACCCTCCAAGGCTAAATATATCTTACGATCGATAGAGAACAAGTACCGTGAGGGAAAGGTTAAAAGAACCCCGGGAGGGGAGTGAAATAGAACCTGAAATTGTGTGCGTACAAGGAGTCGGAGCCCTTCGGGGTGACGGCGTGCTTTTTGTAGAACGATCCAACGAGTTATTTGCATGCGCAAGTCTAAGTCATCTGACGGAGACATAGTGAAAGCGAGCCTGAATAGGGCGTTTAGTGCATGTAAATAGACCCGAAACCAGGTGACCTAACCATGGGCAGGCTGAAGCGCAGGTAAAACTGCGTGGAGGGCCGAACCGTAGCGAATTGCAACACGCCCGGATGACCTGTGGTTAGCGGTGAAATGCCAATCGAACCTGGAGATAGCTGGTTCTCCTCGAAATAGCTTTAGGGCTAGCGTCATGTGGTAGCAAAGTGGGGTAGAGCTCTGTTTCGGACTGGGGCCCGCGAGGGTACCCACCCTTGACAAACTACGAATACGCTTTGTGGAATCATGGCAGTCAGAACGTCGGGGCTAAGCTCGGCGCTCAAAAGGGAAACAGCCCAGACCATCATCTAAGGTCCCTAAGTCTATGCTAAGTGGGAAACGAGGTGAGATTTCTTAAACAACGAGGATGTTGGCTTAGAAGCAGCCATTCATTTAAAGAGTGCGTAACAGCTCACTCGTCAAGAGATCTTGCGCGGAAAATGTAACGGGGCTAAGCATAGCACCGAAGATATGGATTCCTAGTTTACTAGGAGTGGTAGAGGAGCGTTGTTATTGCGTTGAAGTTGAACTGTGAGGTTTGGTGGAGCGATAACAAGTGAGAATGTTGGAATGAGTAACCTCAAGGCAGGTGAGAATCCTGCCCACCGAAAGAGCAAGGTTTCCTGGGCCACGATAATCGTCCCAGGGTTAGTCGGTCCTAAGCCGAGGCGCGTAGCGTAGGCGATGGACAACGGGTTAATATTCCCGTACTAGTTATGTATTGTTCGGCGTGCGCGGCATATTAGTCGGGGCGGATTCATGGTTATATCCGTCTAACATCGAGAAATGCGATGGAATGAGACGACCTTTTGGTCGAATCCCGATAAAGGTGCTGACTAGAAAAGCTACCGAACGTGTGTACATAGCTATCCGTACCGCAAACCGACACAGGTGCTCAGGTCGAGTAGACCAAGGTGTACGAGTGATTCTTCGTCAAGGAACTCGGCAAACAAGCGACCGTAACTTAGGGATAAGGTCTGCCCCGTCACTTTGTTTACAAAGTGACTTGCCAGTTTTCTTTTGAACAAGAGAAATAGTGTAACGATATTTTTACATATATCATCGAAACTTTTGAAAAGAAGTAACATATTTAAGTTGAGAAGAAAGCTGAGTCCAAGAACTGTATCTTTGTAGATAGAGTGACGGGGCCGCAGCTAAGGAACCCATGCAACTGTTTACCAAAAACACAGGTCTCTGCTAACACGAAAGTGGATGTATAGGGGCTGACTCCTGCCCGGTGCTGGAAGGTTAAGGGGAGTGCTTCACGGTGCGAACTGAAGCCCCAGTGAACGGCGGCGGTAACTATAACCGTCCTAAGGTAGCGAAATTCCTTGTCAGGTAAGTTCTGACCCGCACGAATGGAGTAATGATATGGGTACTGTCTCGACGAAGAGCTCGGTGAAAGTGCATTGACGGTAAAGATGCCGTCTGTCCGCAGCAGGACGAAAAGACCCCGTGGAGCTTTACTACAGCTTGACATTGTACTGGGCTATAACATGTGTAGCATAGGTGGGAGACTTTGAAGCTTAGGCGCTAGCCTAGGTGGAGTCATCGGTGAAATACCACCCTTGTTATGGTTTAGTTCTAACCGTTACCGTGATCCGGTAACGGGACCGTGTCTGGTGGGTAGTTTAACTGGGGCGGTTGCCTCCTAAAGAGTAACGGAGGCGTTCAAAGGTTAGCTAGGTTCGGATGGAAATCGAATCGATAGTGTATACGCAAAAGCTAGCTTGACTGTGAGGCCTACAAGCCGAGCAGGTACGAAAGTAGGAGTAAGTTTTCCGCTGTCCGTACATTTATGTACATGATCGTGGTATCGGCAGCGCTTTCGGATAAAAGTTACCCCGGGGATAACAGGCTTATCGCGCCCAATAGTTCACATAGACGGCGCGGTTTGGCACCTCGATGTCGGCTCATCTCATCCTGGAGGGGGAGCACCTTCCAAGGGTCCGGCTGTTCGCCGGTTAAAGAGGTACGTGAGCTGGGTTCAGAACGTCGTGAGACAGTTCGGTTTATATCCGCTGTGGACGCTAGGAAATTTGCGAGGATCTGTCCCTAGTACGAGAGGACCGGGATGGACGCACCGCTGGTGTACCAATTGTCATACCAATGGCATGGTTGGGTAGCTATGTGCGGAATAGATAAACGCTGAAAGCATATTAAGCGTGAAACTGACCTCAAGATTAGATTTCCCTATGAGGACCCTGAAAGACGATCAGGTTGATAGGTGCAAGGTGGAAGTGCGGTAACGTATGGAGCTGAAGCATACTAATAGTCCCATTGACTTTTTACGTTCTCTCATTTGAATGGCTTGCTATTCTGAATGAGAGAAAAAGCATTTGACTGGTTATTGGTGTTTGTCATCAAATACCCGTTTGTCTAACAGGCGCTTTAATTCTCAAAAACCCGTGCAACTGCATGGACATCGAACAGAAGTGTGATTTTTCTTATAGTGCTTTAGGTGACTATAAGGTTATGCTTACAGTTCGGTGCCCATGGCGCGAGGGAAACACCTGTTCCCATGCCGAACACAGAAGTTAAGCCTCGCAGCGGTTACAATACTTGGGGTCCACCCCTGGGAAAATAGCACGGTGCCGAATTATATAAAAGCCATCCGAATAGGATGGCTTTTATCTTTTATAGGGCTCTACCAAGCTGCTGGGCATCACTGGGATGTTGGGTGGCAGTTGGGGCCTTTATGAACTATTGCCCCCAAAATCTTTCTTTTTCTAATTTCTGGCATACGGAATATTCTCTGACGAAAGGCTCTGCATAATACTATTGACATTAGCAATATTAGGTGATATCATAAGCATAATTTCGTGAGGACGAAAAGAGGGTTTTTGCCGGTGTGAGGGCAGAAGCCTTTTTTAATCCTCGGGTGCGGAAGTTTTTATCACTAATGGAGGTTTTCTAGCATGGCTGGAACTAAAGCAGGTGGCCAAAGAGCCGCTATAACGAACATGAAGAAGCACGGTCGTGATTTCTACGCACGCATTGGTGCGGCCGGTGGTAAAAAAGGCCGAACGGGTGGCTTCTTTGCTAATCGTGAGCTAGCTCGTGAGGCTGGCCGCAAGGGTGGTCGCATCTCGCGTCGCGGTAAGAAAGATGTAGCCGTCGCAGCAAAACAAGGTGAAGACGTCAATCTGGCTGCCTAGTTAGAATTTTAGAATGCATAAGGCCCGGACAGAAGTGTAGTCTGGGCCTTTTTGCTGTGCGACTTAAGTCTGCGTAAGCCTGTATGGACGACAAAAACGCGCAGAACTGACCTTCCAGGTAGTTTTGCAATTAAGGCAGTTATATCGATCCACGCGTTGCTGTAGGCCATGCATGCTGCACGTAGGGCAGGTACTTCTTTTATAGATCCAGTCCTTGTAGGTGTCTAGGCAGTCTTCGATGTAGCCCTCATCTATACGAATGTCGTTTTCAAAGGCCAGAGCACGTGCCTGCTGCCAGGCGCCAATCTCCTTTTGCAGTAAGTGGGCATCACTTTGATAGCTTTGATGATCTAACAAGGCATGACCTAGTTCATGCAGCAGCGTCCATGTGGCCTCTTCGGCATTGCTGCGTTCGTACACTACCTTTTTATCTTGTGGCGACCAATGGGCTTGCGTTCCTTTGACAAAAGTAAATTGAGGGTAAGCCGCCACTAACTTATTTATTAATTTGTTCATTGAGTTCCTTGGCAAGTAAGTAGCAGCCAAAAATGACCGCTTCTTCTGGCTGTTGTGCTTTTTTTATAGGTGGTATTGGAGTTAAGGGGGTCTCGAACCGCCTGAGTTCATCATTTAATGGCTCTTTGAAATGATCAAAGTAAGTTGATACACCCCCTCCAAGCACTACCACGTCGGGTTGAACAAAGGCAATTAGATCGTAAAGTCCGATCGCCAGATTATGAGATATCTCTTTCCAGATAGTTTTGCTGGTTATTTCGCCGGCACGCTTGCCGTAGCGCCGAACAATGGCCTTGCCGGAAGCGAAGCTTTCCCATTTTTGTAGTTTGTTATTGTATTCAAGAAGGATGTGTCCGCCTTCTGAGTCAGCGAGCTCAGGATCGATCTTACCTTTAGTTATGATGCCTGTGCCAATCCCGGTACTAATCGTCACATAGAGTACACAATCATATTCCGGCAACAGCCTTGCCTCGGCTAATCCAGCTAGGTTTGCATCATTTTCTACAACAGCAGGGCAGTTGAACATTTTTTTTAAGTCATTCTTCAGGGGTACATCGTGCCAAGGTAGATTCCCAAAATCGAGGGCCATGCCCTTTGTGCGGTCGATAGTGCCCGGCGCGGCGGCTCCCACAGCACGGAATTTTTCTGTAGACAAATTAGCAACGTTGACTGCCAATTCTTTCAAAAATGATAGGTAATTTTTAGGGGTCGGAAAGCGGAAACTTTCAGTCACGGTACCCTTGTCGTTTAGAACTGCAACAAGCGTCTTAGTGCCCCCAATATCTATCCCCAAATACATAGTCCTAGTGTAGCACGAGCACTGCTTTCATTCATCTGTTTTGACCAGAGAAGCTAAAACCGGTATAATAGAGGTAATCTTGCGGTGTGTTTGTGTGTGCCACAAATGTACCGACAGAAAATACATTACGAAGGAGGCATGGAAAACATGTCAAAAACAACTATAACAATGGATGAGCTGCTCGCTGCCAGCGATGTTAAACACCTTGAGGTGGGCGATGTCGTCGAAGGTGTAGTCAGCTCCGTAAAGAAGCACGAAGTCTGGATTGACCTTGGGGCGAGTGGCGTCGGCGTCGTTATGCGTCGCGAAATTGGTCACGGTCAAAACCTGGAAGTGGACCAAAAGGTGACCGTAAGCGTTATCGATCCTGAGCTTGAGGAAGGTTACGCCTTACTTAGTATGAAACGTGCCGCCAAAGACCGGGGCTGGGACGAACTCCGTCGCGTGTTCGAGGCTCAAGAGATCATTGAGGTTAGCCCTTACGACGCTAATCGTGGTGGTCTTTTGGTTGAGCTGGAAGGTATTCGCGGCTTCTTGCCCGTATCTCAGTTGGCTGCCGGTCATTACCCACGCGTATCTGGCGCAGACAAGGACGAAATTTTGCAGAAGCTGAATGCCTTGGTCAATAAGCCACTGCGTGTTCGTATTCTCGACGTTAGTCGCAAAGACAACAAGCTGATTTTCTCCGAGAAGGAAGCTGTCAAAGACGATATGCAAGCTCGTTTTGCTGAACTGAAGGTGGGCGATGTCGTCGAAGGTGTCATCACTGGCGTGATCGACTTCGGTGCATTTGTTAACGTTCAGGGTATCGAAGGTCTGATCCACATTTCTGAGATTTCTTGGGAGCGCGTGGAAGATCCTCGCAACTATGTTAAGGTTGGGGATACCGTTGAGGCTAAAATTATCGCCATCGATAAAGATCGCTTGTCACTAAGTCTTAAGCAGATGAGTGAAGATCCTTGGTTGAAAGAAGTTAAGGCTTTCAGTAAGGGTGACATCGTCGAAGGTAAAATTACTCGCATCACACCTTTTGGTGCATTTGTGCAGCTTTCGCCTAGCGTAGAAGCCCTTGTGCATGTGTCGGAAATGAGCGATGACGAAACTGTTGACCCGCAGCAGATCTTTAAGCTCAACGAAAAGAAGCAATTCAAAGTTCTCGACATCGACACTGATGCGCGCAAAATTGCTTTAAGCCTAAAAAGCGCTAAATAGTTACTAGTTAATCGGCAAGAGGAGGTGCTGACCTATGGCTCGTACCATCGAAATCGAAGATATGATTACTGTCGGCACTCTCGCCGAGAAGCTGATGCTGCCGGCTACTCGCCTGATTGGTGAGTTGCTAAAAAACGGAGTTATGGCAACAATAAATGAGCGGATCGATTTTGATACCGCTCAGATTATTGTTGAAGAGCTGGGCCTGGATGTGCAGCTCACAAAGAAAGCTCAGGACGAACCTGTCGTCCGCACCAAAAAGCAGGAGCATAGTGAGACTGCCGTGCCACGCCCCCCGGTTGTAGCCGTAATGGGACACGTAGATCACGGCAAGACCAGTTTGCTTGATGCTATTCGCGGCGCGCAGGTGGCAAAAGGAGAAGCGGGTGGTATAACCCAGCATATTTCCGCTTATCAAATAAAACACGGTAAGAGGGCGATAACTTTCTTGGATACGCCAGGACATGAAGCCTTTGCGGCAATTCGCGAGCATGGTGCCCATCTGACCGATATTGCCGTGATTGTGGTTGCCGCCGATGACGGTATTAAACCTCAGACTCTAGAGGCAATCCGTTTTGCACGTAAGGCCGGAGTCAAGATGATTGTCGCCCTAAACAAGATTGATAAAGAAGGCGCAGACGCCAATCGTGTGAAACAACAGCTGTCGGAGCAAGACCTACTGCCAGAAGAGTGGGGCGGCGATACGGTTATTGTCGAAGTATCGGCCAAGACTAAACAGGGCATAGATAATCTTTTGGATATGATTCTGCTCGTAACTGACGTCGAAGACTTTCGTGCCGATACTGAAGGGGCTGCCACCGGTTTGATTATTGAATCGCATCTGGAACAAGGCAAGGGTCCAACTGCTCACGCCTTGATTGAGGAAGGAACCTTGAAATCAGGCGACTTTATTGTAGCTGGTACAACATATGCCAAGATTCGTACCCTTCAAGCTTCTGATGGAAGCCTTTTAAGGCAAGCTACTCCTTCTACCCCTGTTGCCATTACTGGCTTTAAGGCTTTGCCAGAATTCGGTGACGAGTTCAATGTTGTCGAAAATGAAAAGATAGCTCGGCAAATAGCGGAGCAAAATGCTTCTCAAAAGCAGGGATCGTCGCTGCGCAATAATATGAGTAGTAGCGAACTTATTCGCATTATTAACCGCAGTAATCAAATGCAAGAGCTTAATATTATCGTCCGGGC
The DNA here is from genome assembly GCA_036392795.1 of Saccharimonadales bacterium (SeqCode). Lineage (GTDB taxonomy): Bacteria > Patescibacteriota > Saccharimonadia > Saccharimonadales > UBA4665 > JARIHD01. Next base: position 18,803 of record DASVXH010000013.1, on the reverse strand, counting down.
TGACGTCCAGGGTTCATTGACCTCGGTGATCGACAGTCTAAAGGCACTCGATACCGATGAAGTTGCTGTTCATATTATTAGCTCTGGTGTTGGCGCGGTCACCGAAAATGATGTGCATCGTGCAGCGACCAGTGGGGCTGTTATCTACGGCTTCAATGTAGATGCGCCGACCAATATTAAACGTTTGGCAAGCCGGGATAAGGCAAGTATCCGCCTCTACAAAGTTATTTACGAGCTAATAGATGATGTTCGCGACGAGCTTACCAAACTTTTATCCCCCGAAGTGATTGAAACCGAAACAGGACGTCTAGTAGTAAAAGCTGTGTTTAAAACAACTAAGACTGAAGTTATTTGTGGTGGGGAGGTTACAAAGGGCAAATTGGTTGTTCCTGCCTTTGCCAAAGTGCTGCGTGATAAAGAGCAGCTCGCTGAAGTGGAGGTGACGAATCTCAAGCGTGGCCCTCAGGATGCTAAAGAAGTACAGGAAGGCGAGATGTGTGGTGTAAGCCTGGCAACCGCGAGTCGGCTTGAACTCCAAGAAGGTGACCGACTAGAGTTCTTTACTCGCCAAACGCAAGCGCGCACCTTGTAGATAATAAAATTATTGTTCTGATGGTCTTGCGTATGGTATCGTCCTGATAGTAAAGCGCGTGCTACAATAGAAATAAGGAGTAAATACCCACAATGATTAAGCTAGACGACAACTTACTGCAAGAGCTCGGTCTTGGTATTTTGCCACCCGAAGAAAAGAAGCGGATGCTGGCTCATATTTACGAGACGCTCGAAATGCGTGTTGGGATGGAGTTGGCCAAGCAAATGAGTGACGCGCAGCTGAATGAGTTTGAAGAGTTTATTAATCGTAACGACGAAGCTGGTGCTCTACAGTGGCTGGAGACTAACTTTCCTAACTATAAAGACGTTGTTGCTGCCGAGTTTGAGAAGCTTAAGACCGAGATCAAGCAGGTTGCGCCTCAGATTGTAGCCTCAAGCCAGCAAGGAGGAATGGGGATGCCTACTGCTCAGCCCCAAATGGCTCCGCAGTACGCTCAACCACAGCCCGGTCAACCCTACGCGGGTCCTGCTGTCGCAGCCCAACCGATGCCTGGCCAAAACGGACAATACGCAATGTCCCCTCAGATGCCGATGCAGCCTTATCCTACTCAGCCGCCAGTACCCACTCCACAGTATGGCTATGGGCACCCCACTCCAGCTCAAGGATATCCTCCACAGCAACCTATGGGTGGTCAGTGGTCACAGCCCCAGCCTCCGGCATATCAACAGCAGGCTCAGTCTCAACCCCAGCCTGGCGGTCATCCGTCACAGCAGTCCTTTACTCCGCAGGATCCGCAGAGCGCCATCCCGACAGCAGATCCTCAGCAACCTCCGACCAAGGATGACTCTGGTCTGGCTGCCTAGGATTTGGCTAAGAAAATGGATTTATAGCCGGCGAGGAATGCTTCGCCGGTCATTTCTTTTTTGCCAGCAGGTTTAATTTTTTCAATAACTAGCGCGTCCTTGCCGCAAAATACAACGGGTTTTTTGTTGATAATTGTTGGCTGGCCGACAGTTCCAGAAGAAGTAATTGTGCTCGCTGCAGTTATAATTACATCAATATTGCCGAATTTAGTACGAGTCTTGGGCCATTCGATGAATGCTCGAATCTCTCGCTCTATTTGACTGGCTGATTTATGCCAATCAATGATACCGTCGGACTTTGTAAGTTTTCGAGAGTAAGTCGGTTCTACGCTGTCACTGATGGTGGCCTGCATTTGATCCATTGGTACAATCTGCCCATCTAGATACAGGGGAATGATCTCTCGTAGCGCCAGGTCACTGAGCTCAATTAGGTCAGCAGTTAGTGCTGGGGTGGTTATTCTGGGCTCCATGTCGTAGTCAGCCTGTGCAAGTAGGGGCCCTTCGTCCATCCCGGCAGTCAGAAGCATAAGGCTGACTCCTGTTTTCTTTTGGCCTCCCAGGATAGAAAAGCTGATTGGATCTGCCCCGCGCCATTCGGGCAATAAAGAAAAGTGGCTATTAATAATTCCTCGGGAAAAATAGTCGATCACTTTTTGAGAGACAATAATTCCAAAATCAATAAGAATTGCCAGTTCACTCTTAGCCGGATCCGATGCAAATAGTTCATCTAGTGATCGTTTGTCAACGGCCGTCATTACAGGGATGCCTAGCCTTTCTGCGAGTTCAAGAACGGGCACATCACCTTTGTGATGCTTGAGCCGAGGTTTGGTAATTACAACCTCAATAGAAATGTGTTGGAGCAAGAGCTCAAGGCTTTTGGCGGCAACCGGACCGCTACCAAAGAATACTATTGTCTTTGATGTGTTTTTCATAATCTATGCTTTCCAGTTTGCCATCGTCGAGTAGCTTATAGAAGGCGGTTTTGTCGTTCTTGATGCGGTCGATAAAAACGATGCCGTTTGTGTGGTCAATCTCGTGTTGCATGACGCGTGCCAGAAAGCCTTCAGCGGTGATTCTGAAAAAGCGTCCATTCTGATCTTGCGCCTTGACACGAACCTTGCTGTGACGGGGGACGCGACCGTAGACATCCTTGATGCTTAGACAGCCCTCATAATCGTGTTCAACCTTACCTTCGTACTTGGTTATTTCCGGATTGATGAGAACGGTGAAACTCTTGTCATCCTTGTTGTCAAAATTATTACGTACTACGACAATTCTCAGATGAATATCGACTTGGATCGCGGCCAATGCGACACCAACTTCATGGTCACGGCTTGCCTCCCAATCAAGGGTGGCTGCTTGCATGTCCTGAATAATTTTTTTTATCTTTTCATCGACGAGACCGACCTTTTTGGAGCGTTCGCGCAAATGAATATTTGGCAGAGTTATGATGTCATCTTTATTCATTACTGGTCAGTATAGCTTATCTGAGCCTGTAAAAACAGTGGTTAGAGCAGATTCATCGGGTCAATGTCATAGTGCCAGCCACTGGGAAGCGACCTAATAACTTTAAGGAGTTCTAGGCGGTCTTTGGCCTTGATGACAAGTTGCCATTGATATTTGTTTTGTGCTTTTTCATGAAATGCGGGCGCTGGGCCTTCGATGATGATTCGTAGTGACGATTCGCTCAGCTTTTGAGCTAAACTGCGGGCGGCTTTTTCGGCACCTGCGACGGTCGCGCGTCGGCAGGTGAGCTTAAGGAGGTAGCAAAACGGCGGGAAGAGAAAACTTTTCCGCTCGGTGATCTGCTTTTTGTAGAAAGTATCCCAATTTTTGGTAACGATGGCTTTTAGTAAAGGACTTTCTGGTGCGTAGGTTTGCACAATGACGTGGCTCCGCTGGTGGCCTCTCCCAACGCGCCCAATTACCTGGCTGAGGAGCTGATAGGTACGCTCCTCAGCGCTGAAGTCTGGAAAGTAGAGACTGGTATCGGCAATAATAATGCCCACGAGACTAAGCAAGGGTAAATCGAGGCCTTTGGCGAGGGTTTGCGTGCCGATTAAAATATCAACTTCTCCGTTACGGACTGCATCATAATTTTGCTCAATGCGCTCATGTTTTTTGTTGTCATTATCAAAACGCATAATACGAGCTTCGGGGAAGAGTCTTATTACCTCATCCACGATGGCCTTGGTTCCTATACTCTTAAAAACTACAGACGTGTTGTGACAATTAGGACAACTGGTAGGACTGCTAGTGTGATAATCGCAGCTATGACAGCGCATCATATGGGAGTCTCCATGATAGACAAGAGGTAGATCGCAATGGGGGCAAACTGCCTGCCAGCCACATTGTTCACAAAAAATAACCCTTGCAGTGCCCCGGCGATTTAAAAAGAGAAGCGTCTGTTGCTTGCTGGCAATATTGGCTGCCATGGCCTTAATCAGTTCATCGGAGAGATATGATTTTTTGGAAAATTTTGTTCGATCACGCAAGTCGACAACATCGATCTTAACATCCTGAGGGGTACTGTTTTTTGCGATTTGAGTCATTTCAATAACCGGTAGATCCTTGGCTTTTGCGATGAAGTAATCGCTTATAAGAGGCGTTGCCGAGCCAAGTACTAAAGGTGCTTTATGGAGTAATGCCAAGGTGCTGGCAACCCGTGACGCATGATAGTAGGGTGCCTGGTCTTGTTTGTAAGCCGTTTCATGTGCTTCATCAACTATAATCAGTCCGATACTTTTCAATGGGCTGAATAGGGCTGATCGTGGCCCTAATACGATGAGCGGCTCTTTTTGTCTGAGGATCGAAACCCAAAGACGCTGCTTTGTTACTTCGGTGAGTTGTGAGTGGATTACTATCACCCTGTCTCCAAAAACATGCCTAAAATCACTCTCCAACTGGGAAGTTAATCCGATTTCTGGCGTAAGGACTATCACCGAACGGCCATTACGAATACTCTGCCTGGCCAATTCGATATAAACGCGCGTCTTGCCCGTACCGGTCTGGCCGTGAAGCAGATGAGTGCCCGTTTCTTTGATAGAGGTGATTGCTGCTTGCTGATCTTTTGTCAGAGGCGGCAGTTTAGGTACTGAGTACTTTCCAATAGTCCAGTCTTTGACTTCCTTTTTGGGCAACTGCCGTGGCAGGAAGTGCTGAGCGATGACCCCAAAAGGGCTTGGGTAGTATTGCTTGAGCCACAGAAGAAGACTAAGGGCTTCCTTTGGGAGGGGTGGTAGGTCCGGAACGCTAGTGACTGGTTTGACAGTGAAGTTTGACGGCTTGGAGGAGGTGGCAATGACGACGCCCAATGCTTGCTTATTACGTAAGGGGACGTACACTATGATCCCTGGGTCAAGTGCCGTATCGAAAGAATAGGTAAGCGTATCATTGCCATGAAACGCCGCATCGGCTACCGCTACCTCCATGTACTTCATGGTTGGCATTATAAGTGATTATGTGCGAAAAAATTAAATCCGGCTTGAAAAGGCAGTTTTAAACAGCTATACTTTGTTCACGTTGTTTGAATAACAATAAAAGCTTATGCTAGATGTTTTTATTACCTCACGAGTTCGAAGAAAGATTATTGTAATCTACGCCAAGTACCCTGATTTCAAGACGCACGTACGTGGCCTTGCAAAATTAATCAAGGAAGATGCTGGAAATATTCAGCGCGAATTAAAGCGTTTGGAAAAAGTGGGTTTTTTGATCTCCGAAAAACAAGGTAACACTAAGATTTACCACACAAACAAGCAGTTTCCGATATTTAAAGAGCTACAAAGCATTGTCCTGAAGAGCCAACGTGCTGCCCAGAACAAAAAGCAAGTAATGTAATTCAACTTATCCCTTGCAAAACTTCCCCTGTTACAGTAGAATGAATTTGAAATGATACAAGTTACACGTAAAGACTCAAAAGAATCACTAGAGAATTTATTGCGCCGCTTTAACCGCAAAGTTCAACAGGCTGGCACCATCGCTGTTGTCAAGGGCTCTCAATATTTTGAGAAGCCTATTAGCAAGCGTGAACGCCGTCAGAAGGCTATTGTTCGCCAACAGCGCAAGAGCCTTAAGCTCAAGAAGATTAAACTCGGCCAGCGTTAGGGACAGGCTCGTATGCTTAAGCAGCAAATCGAGCAAGACCTAAAGCAAGCTTTGCTTTCCGGTGATAAGGACCGCGCCACAACGTTGCGTGGTCTTAAAAGTGTTATTCTTTATGCCGAAGTCGCCGAAGGCATCCGTGATAGTGGTCTGCCCGATGACAAAATTATTGCTCTCTTTGCAAAAGAGGCAAAGAAACGACAAGAAAGCGCTGATTTCTTTGTTAAAGGTGGTTCGGAAGAGCGAGCCACTAAAGAGTTAGCCGAAAAAGAGATCATAGAATCTTACTTGCCAAAACAGTTGAGTGATGAGGGGCTTTGGGCTATCGTTGATGCCGCCATCATTGAAACTGAAGCTGACGGTCCAGGGGCGATGGGTAAGGTTATTAGCGTTGTAAAACAAAAGGTGGGTGCTCAAGCTGATGGTGGCCGCGTTGCCAATGCTGTGAAAGAGAGATTGACGCGCTCATGATCATACTGACTGGTGTTGTAGGGTCAGGTAAAAGTATGCAAGGCAAAATGTTTGCCGATGAACATGGCTATGCCTGGATTTCTACTGGTGAAATTTTACGTGTACTGGTCACGGGTAAGCGTCGCCATGAGATGCTTGCCGGTAAGCTTCTGGATGATGAAGAGATGATTACCATCCTGGACACGGTTCTCAACTTGATCGATGCAGATCAAGAGTTTGTCCTGGATGGCTTTCCACGCAGTATCCCTCAGTGTGACTGGCTTTTAGATCAAATCCACAAAAAGCGACTCAAGTTGACCGCGGTTATTAATCTGGACGCCAGCGAAGAAGTTGTAAAGGGTAGGCTTTTGGCGCGCGGCCGCCGCGATGATACCGAAGAAGCCATTGTTGAACGTTTTAAAGAGTATCGTGAAGTAACCTTACCTATTCTTGAATATTTCAAAAAAGAAGGCGTCGCTGTCCATGATATTGATGCTTCAAAGGACCCTCGGTCCGTTCATGATGACATCCTAAAACAACTTGGTTAGGGTAAAATTATGAAGCCAAAAACGGCGACTGAAATAGCTGCAATGCGGGAAAGCGGACGAATACTAGCGACCGTCCTGCAGGTTTTGCGTGATAAAACCGCACCAGGCTTAACGCCAAAAGATATGGCTGCTATCGCCAAGAAAGAGCTAAAAGCATTGGGCGGGCAACCCGCTTTCCTCGGTTTCTTTGGATACCCTGATATCATCTGTATCTCGGTTAATAATCAAGTGCAACATTCAATTCCTAACAATATACCCTTCAAGGAGGGTGATGTTGTAAATTACGATTTTGGTGTGACCTACAAAGGTATGATTACAGATGCTGGTATTTCTGTGTGTGTTGGCGACGCCTATACCCCCGACACTAAGCGACTTTTGCAGGGTACTGAACAAGCATTATACGACGGTATTCACCTGGTTAAGCCAGGGGTCCGTATAGGGGATATCTCGGCTGCCATAGAACGCACACTTCGCAAGCATAGGCTGGGTATTGTGCGTGAACTGGTGGGCCATGGCGTCGGTCACGAACTGCATGAAGATCCCGAAGTGCCCAACTACGGAAGAGCTGGACAGGGGCCAACATTAAAGGCTGGTATGACGATTGCTATCGAGCCGATTACGACCCTAGGGGACCATAAAATTTATCAAGCACGCGATGGCTGGACGCTATTCACTCACGACGGCAGTTGGTCCGCACAATTTGAACACACAATATTGGTTACCCCAACAGGGTACGAGATCCTAACTCAAGTATAAAAACTTGCCCAAATCTAAGGGTAAGCGCTATACTTTCACCATATGCAAGGTCAAGCCTCAAATCCGTTTGTTGGCCTCGATGTAGGCACTAGTACCGTGCGATGCGTTATCGGTACGGTTGACCCTAATAACCAGGGTAAGCTGTCTATTGTGGGTCATGGCAGCGCACCCAATCTAGGTATGCGTCGCGGCATTGTTGCGCACATTGATGATGTCGCGGAGGCAATCATTCAGGCATTAACAGAGGCAGAACGTGTTTCTGGGATGCGTATTCACGGCGCCACAGTTAACGTTAATGGGTCGCATATTTCGGGTATCAACTCCAAGGGGGTTATTGCTATTAGCGCCGCAAACCGCGAGATTTCATCCGAAGACCGTATACGCGCCGAAGAAGCGGCAACAATAATGCAGCTGCCAACCAATCGCGAAATAATTCAGGTATTTGCCAAAAACTATCGTTTAGACGGTCAGGAAAATATCAAGGATCCGGTTGGCATGCACGGTGTTCGCCTTGAAGTTGATACACATATTGTCACTGCTTCGACGCCGAACTTGCGAAGCCTTGATATGGCTCTCGACAAGGCACAGGTGCAAGTGCACAATCATACCCTATCCGGTCTTGCTGCTGCCGAAGCGGTCATGGCGCGTCAACAGAAGGAAGCCGGGACGCTGCTTTTAGATATTGGGGCTGGTACTACCAATCTTGTTGTCCTGGAGGACGGTGAAGTGCAACACGTCGCCGTGATTCCCATAGGAAGCATGCATATAACCAATGATTTGGCGATTGGCCTGAAGACAGATTTGGATGTTGCAGAAGCGGTGAAGGTAAAATTTGCCACCTTGGCAGCTGATGCTCCTAAGCGCGACATTCGCATCAAAATTCACAACCAGGATCATATTTTTAAAGCCGAAGAAGTTTCTATGATTACCGAAGCGCGCGTAGAAGAGTTATTCGAATACGTACAAAAGGAATTGACACGTATTCACCGCGCCCACAAGCTTCCTGGCGGTGTAGTCATTGTGGGCGGTACTGCAAAATTACCTGGAATGGCAGAATTTGCCAAAGATAAGTTACAGCTTGCTGCCCGGATTGGGCGACTCCATGCAGTTACTGGGTTGATCGACACCGTTGCTGATCCTTCGTATGCAGCAGCAGTTGGTTTGATGATGCTCGATATGATGCTGGCGCCCGAGGTTCATTCATCTGGTAGCATGGGACAAACCAGTGCGCGAGCACTAAAAATAGTCGATAATTTCCTTGGTCGTTTTAAGCGTTAGGCGACTGTATAATTAAAATATGATCTGTCGCCTAGGCTCGTCCATAGCGCATAAGTTTGTTGCACGTGGCCCTAGCCTGCGATATACTCACCATATACTACGTGAAGAATTAAGAGAGGGTTACACGCATTATGCCTCAAGTCGCACCAGCTATAGAAACATTTGCACGCATTAAAGTTGTTGGCGTGGGTGGAGCAGGTGGAGCAGCTATTGATAGGATGGTCGATGCGGGCGTTGACGGCGTAGAGTTTATTGCTGTTAATACCGATGCTCAAGCTTTGCACCATTCAGGAGCAAAAGTAAAAATCCACATTGGTAAGGATGCCACCAGGGGACTTGGTGCCGGTGCCGATCCGTCCGTTGGTGAAAAAGCCGCTCTTGAATCTATTGAAGAGATTAAAAAAGCCCTGGAAGGCGCCGACATGGTGTTCGTTACTATCGGAGCCGGCGGAGGTACTGGAAGCGGCGCTGGTCACGTTGTAGCGAGTGCTGCAAAGGAGATGGGTGCGCTTGTAGTGGGCTTTGCTACCAAGCCGTTCGCCTTTGAGGGCGAAAAGCGCCGCCGCAACGCCGAACTGGCCATTGCCAACCTACGTCACGCCGTAGATACCTTGATTATTATCCCCAACGACCGTCTACTCCAGACTATTGATCGTCAGACTCCGCTGGTTGAGGCGTTTAAAGTAGCCGACGATGTCTTGCGCCAGGGTGTTCAGGGAATCTCTGATCTTATTACCGTCCACGGACTGATCAACCTCGACTTTGCCGACGTAAAGGCGGTTATGCAGAACGCCGGCTCAGCTCTAATGGGAATAGGTCGTGCCAGTGGGGAAAACCGCGCTATTTCTGCCGCGCAGCAGGCAATTGACTCTCCGCTACTAGAAGTCTCTATTGATGGCGCCAGGGGTATTCTATTTAACGTTATCGGTGGTCAAGACCTTTCGATGCATGAAATTAATACCGCGGCCGAAACTATCACGAACGCTGCTGATCCGGATGCAAACATTATCTTTGGTGCGACCATCAATCCTGACCTGGAAGGTGAGCTGATAATTACGGTAGTAGCTACCGGATTTGATGCCGCTTACTTTGCTGATCGTGGTGCTTCTGCAGTCCCATCGGTAGCGCCGGTTGATGACGCTGCTACTAATGCGAGTGTCCAGTCTCAAACGACCACTTCTGACGCCACTGATTCCGATATGACGCATATCGACACTACGCTCGATGACGCTCCGGCTACCGATTTTAAATCCGACGCAGCTATGCCCAATATCTGGACTTTGGACGACGAAGATGATCCCGACGTGTCGAAAAGGGAAGAAATAAAGCACGACGTAGTGCTGTCCAGTGATGTTGATGAAGAATTGGAGAAACCATCTTTCTTGCGCCGTCTAGCAAAACGCTACCGAGATAATGGTGAATCTGATAAAACAGATAAGAACGACTAATTTTGTAATAAATAATACAACCCAAATTTATTGAAAAACGCTATGTATAGAGCTATGATGGTAAGCATAACCACTATATATAGTGATAGTACGTTATTAGCAAAGAGGGGAGATATGCGACATGAGGTGTAGTCAGTGTCAATTTACGGACACCAAGGTGATCGAGTCGCGCGAAGCTGCCGATGGGCAGGCTATTCGCCGTCGCCGTGCTTGCACAAACTGCGAATATCGTTTTACTACCTATGAACGTGTAGAGCGGCCACAGCTTGTCGTAATCAAGAATGACGGCACCAGGGAGCTATTTAGTCGCGAAAAACTGCTTGCCGGACTATTCAGAGCATGCGAGAAAACACCTGTAACCAATATGCAGCTGGAACACCTGGTATCCGATCTAGAGCAGGAGCTTTATGCGTGTGGGGAGCCGGAGGTCGCATCATCCAAATTGGGTGAAAAGATAATGGACCGACTTGCACAGTTAAACGAAGTGGCCTATGTGCGTTTCGCCAGCGTTTATCGCAGGTTTAAAGATATTGCCGGCTTTGAACAAGAGCTATCGCATATCAAGCAGCGGGCTTTTGAGCCGCAGCCGTAATATAAAATTTTTAGCAAGCCGCTATCAGTTCCCCCTTGGTGCCTTTTGGGCTTGAATAAGCCTATTTCTGTGGCGTATAACTAATACACAGAGTATGAGGCCTGAAGGGGAGCTGACAGCGTCCATAAAGGGAGCTTTCATGGGCAGCTTGCAACTCTAAACAAATACTACAAAAAATATCAATGTCCTTCTGGGGGGAGACTAGGGGACGTAAAAAAGTGAGAGGGTACTATGGGACAAACAACCAGTCTTCTGGCGGGTAGATTTTTCACCCCGCCAAAAAGCAAAGCTTATGACCTACTGCGGTGGTCAAAGCAAGATTCAATCATCAAGAATCCTGCGTCAGGCAAGCCTGTTTTTGAGCAAAAAGATGTAGAATTTCCGGAAGGCTGGTCGCTCAACGCGATTAATATCGTGGCCCAAAAGTACTTTTGTGGTACGCCCGGCAGTTCTGAGCGCGAAACTTCGTTGCGTCATCTAATCGATCGTGTTGCTGACACCGTAACCCGCCACGGTTTACAGGAAGGCTACTTCGAATCCGAAGGAGAAGCCGAAGATTACCGGGAAGAGCTAAAATATGTTCTGGCGACACAGCGAGCTGCTTTCAACTCTCCTGTGTGGTTCAATATCGGCGCGCCAGAGCGCGCACAACAAGCAAGCGCCTGCTTTATTCTAAAGGTCGAAGACACGATGGAATCGATTTTGAACTGGTACAAAGAGGAAGGTGTGATCTTTAAGGGTGGTTCGGGCGCTGGACTTAATATAAGTACGATTCGTTCATCCTTTGAAATGCTGGGTAAAAGTGCTGGCAAGGCTTCGGGTCCCATTAGCTTTATGCGTGGCGCTGACTCTGTTGCTGGTGCCATCAAAAGTGGTGGTAAAACTCGCCGCGCCGCTAAAATGGTGATCCTAAATATCGATCACCCGGACGTTCTTGAATTTATCGACATCAAAAAACGCGAAGAAGAAAAAATCCGTGCTCTTCGTGACGCTGGTTTTGACATGACGCTTGATGGCCGCGACATTGTTTCGGTTCAGTATCAAAATGCCAACAACTCCGTTCGTGTAACCGATGATTTTATGCGCGCCGTGGAAAACGACGAGGACTGGAATCTGAAGGCCGTTAAAACCGGAGAGACGGTTAAGACCGTAAAGGCTCGTGATCTTTTCCACCAAGTTGCTGAAGCTTCATGGGCCTGTGCAGACCCGGGCATGCAGTTTGACACAACCATAAACCGCTGGCACACCACGCCAAAGGCGGGACGAATTAATGGTAGTAACCCTTGTAGTGAGTACATGCACCTGGACAACTCGGCCTGTAATCTGGCGTCAATCAATCTCCTGCAATACCTGCGCGAGGACAATACCTTTGATATTGAAGCCTTCAAACGTACGGTGGAGATTATCTTTACCGCACAGGAAATCCTGGTCGGCTATTCGGCTTATCCTACGGAAGGGATTACCAAGAATGCCAAAGCTTTCCGTGAATTGGGTATTGGTTACGCCAACCTAGGCGCTCTTTTGATGGCTCAGGGTTTGCCTTATGATTCCGACGAGGGCCGAGCCCAGGCTGCTGCCATTACCGCGCTGCTGACGGGTCATTCGTACGCTACAAGTGCCAAGATGGCTAAGCGTGTCGGTCCCTTTGCTGGCTTCCGCAAAGACCGTGAAGGTATGCTGAGTGTGTTGCGTATGCACCGCGAGGCTGTTTCGCATATAGATGCTGGCTTAGTGTCCGAAGAGCTTCTTAACGCCGCCGCATCCGCTTGGGATGAAGCGGTTGAGTTGGGCGAAGTGTATGGTGTTCGCAATTCCCAGGCCAGCGTACTGGCACCGACCGGTACTATCGGTCTGATGATGGACTGCGATACTACGGGAATCGAGCCGGATTTCGCCCTTGTTAAGCACAAGAATTTGGTGGGTGGCGGTTCTATGGCCATTGTAAACCAAACCGTCCCTCGCGCGCTCAAGACTATGGGTTATACCCCGGAGCAAGCAAGGGAGATTGTTGACTATATCTTTGAGCACAATACTGTTATTGGAGCACCGCACCTTAAAGAGCAGCATTACAATGTGTTTGCGTGTGCTGTTGGCGACAACGCCATTCACTACCTTGGTCACGTCAAGATGATGGGCGCTGTACAGCCATTTATCTCTGGTGCAATCAGCAAAACCGTTAACATGCCCGAGGATGCTACCGTCGAAGAGGTTGAAAAACTTCATACTGACGCCTGGAGATTGGGTCTGAAGGCGATCGCCATATACCGCGATAACTGTAAGGTAGCGCAGCCGCTTTCTGGTAAAAAGAAAGAAAAGACGCCGGAAGTCCCTGCGGTCCAAACGGCCCCGACTCCTGTAGCCACCGCCGAAACCGTAACCGATCGGATTATGGTGAAAGGCGCAGTCCGTCGCTTGCTGCCTCGCCGCCGCAATAGCCGGACTTACAAGTTCAACCTGGCTGACCTCAAAGGATTCTTTACGGTTAGCGAGTACGAAGATGGTACTCCTGGTGAACTGTTTGTGAGCGTATCAAAGCAGGGTTCGACATTATCTGGCCTCATGGATTCGTTTGCTATCTCTGTAAGTCATGGTTTGCAGTACGGCGTGCCACTCAAGAGCTATGTGAAGACGCTGATGAGTAGTAGCTTTGCACCCGCCGGCATTACCGACGATCCAGATATTCGCACTGCCAGTTCTATTACTGACTACATCTTTCGTCGCTTGGCATTGGACTACCTAAGCTTCGATGATCGTCTGGAGCTTGGTCTGGCATCAATTGACGACATGCCCGACGAGCAACAGACTATGCTGCTTACCGACGACCGGTCAGAAGCGGGGCAGTTGATTGATACCACAGAAAAGGCCACGCCAATTCAGGAAGTTGCCCAGGCCAGCGCTGTGACAGCAAAAGAAACTGATACCACAGCTGTAGCCAAAAAGACTACAGCCGACAGTGCTGCGCCTCTGTGCTACAATTGCGGCAATCAGACCCAGCGGGCTGGCAGTTGCTATGTCTGCTCAAGCTGTGGTTCGACTACCGGCTGTAGCTAGGCCTAGGCTTCCGTCAGGAGCCAAAACAAATACAACACCCGCTTTAGGAAAGGCGGGTGTTGTTGTTCCTTGCGTGACTTTGCTTCCGTATGATAAGCTCCTAGGGTAATGAAGGTGCTTATCCTTTATCGTCCTGACTCGGAACACGCAACGCTCGTCGAGACGTTTGTTCGTGATTTTGAGCACCAACACGATGCTCTAAGCGGCAAAATAGAACTGCTCAGTCTCAATACGCGTGATGGAGCTGCGATGGCTTCGTTGTATGACATTTGGGCCTTTCCGTCTATCTTGGTTCTTGGTGATGATGGGCGGGCACTTAATTCTTGGCAAGGTGAACCGTTGCCACTTATGGCCGAAGTTGCGGCCTACGCACATTCCTAAAATTTGCTGTTCAGCAAAAAATGCAGTATATTAGAGGTGTTACTGTTGTAACAAAATGCATTCTCTTAACATGAGGTGAGTGGCTATCAACCACGAAGCAGCGGAAAGAAACTGTTTTTGACGTTTTCCAAAACAGGAGTAGAATCCGACGGCCTAGCTCCGTAATGGCTAAAAACTAAGCGCCAAAGAGTCATCTCTTTTGGAAGTTGGATGGTACCGTCCCATAATCGGGATTCCAACAGACAAAAGAGATGACTTTTTCTTTAGGAGGAAAAGATGAAATTCAAAAAAGGGACACGCCGTCGGGCCATAGAATACGAAAAAGATCTGGTGCATTATTGGAAAAAACATCGGACATTCGAAAAGTCGATCGACAATCGAGCGAAAGAGAATGGCTATGTTTTTTATGACGGGCCGCCGTTTATTAGCGGTGTACCACACCATGGTACGCTGCTAAGCTCTATCGTCAAAGACGCTGTGCCACGATATTGGACAATGAAAGGCAAGCGCGTTGAACGCGTGTGGGGATGGGATTGCCATGGATTGCCAGCCGAGGTTTTTACAGAGAAAAAATTGGGTATTACCGATCGCCGTGAGATCGGTACCAAAATCAGTCTGGAAGACTACATTAAGGCCAACCGCGAGAATATGGTGCTGACTAGCTCTCTTTGGGAAGACACGATTGACCGTGTCGGTCGCTGGGTTGATTTTAGGGGTGCTTACAAAACCATGGACAAAGAGTATATGGAGTCTGTCTGGTGGGCATTCAAGCAGCTTTACGACAAAGGTAAGATCTACGAAGGCGAGCGGGTGTTGATGTACTGTACCCGTGACGCGACTCCGCTATCTAAGGCGGAGGTTACTATGGACGCTGGATCCTATCAAGATGTTACTGATCCTAGCGTGTACGTAAAGTTTAAACTCGTAGGTGAAGATACCTGTCTGCTCGCCTGGACAACAACTCCTTGGACACTGCCGGCTAACACTGCCGTTGCAGTTAATCAGGATTTTGATTACTCAGAGATACAGTTGGAAGATGGCCAGAAACTAATTGTGGCAAAAGACCTGGTGGAAAAGGTATTGACAGACGAAAAGCATCAGCCTCTTTCGTATAAGTTGCTGCGAAATCTAAAAGGTAAAGAGCTAGTGGGCAAGCATTATGAGCCACTCTTTAAAAATAGGGGTGAAAATGCCCATCAAATCTGGCACGCCGACTATGTGAGTGCTGAAGATGGTTCGGGCATCGTCCATTTGGCTCCCGCTTATGGTGAAGAAGATTTTGTTTTGGCACAGGAGCACCAAGTGCCGGTCGTTCATGTAATCGATGAGAGCGGTCTTTATAACCAGACCGAATGGAAGGGCGCAAACGTTTGGGAGATTAACAAGACCATTGCCAAAACCTTGCATGAGCGGGGAGTTGTCTGGAAGATTGATTACATTCGCCACAGCTATCCCCACTGTTATCGCTGTGGTACTAAATTGATGTACCGGGCTCACCCAAGTTGGTTTATGGATATCGAGAGTCAGCGTGCTGATATGTTGGCCGAGAATGAAAATATTGAATGGTTTCCATCCCACCTAAAGCACGGTCGTTTTGCAAAAACCATCGAAACCGCACCGGACTGGAATATGAGCCGCGATCGTTTTTGGGCGACAGCCATGCCAGTTTGGAAGGGGACTGACAAAGGCGGCATAGAGCATGTCAAAGTTGTCGGTAGTTATGCCGAACTCAAAGAATTAAGTGGCTGCGAGTTGAATGACTACCACCGACCCTGGGTAGATGATGTAACATTTACTATAGATGGCGTCGAATATAAGAGGATAGATAAGGTTATGGACTGTTGGTTCGAAAGCGGTTCAATGCCTTTCGCTCAGTTCCATTATCCTTTTGAAAATGTTGAAAAGTTTGAGCAGAATTTTCCTGGCGACTTTATCGTTGAGTATGTTGGTCAGGTGCGCGCCTGGTTTTACTACGTTCATGCTGTTAGTGTTGGCTTGTTTGGCAAAAATGCCTTTAAAAATGTCATCACCACTGGTACGCTAGCCGGCAATGACGGCCGCAAGATGAGCAAAAGTTACGGTAACTACACAGACCCAAACGAACTGATGGATCAATATTCAGCTGATTCATTGCGATTTTTGCTCTTGAGTTCGCCAGTGTTGAACGGTGAGGACTTTGCCTTGCAGGATAAAGATGTCAGCGACGTGGCCCGCAAGCTCAGTATGGTCTGGAATATGTACGACTTCTTTACGCTATATGCCGATGTTGATGGATGGGAGTGGAATGGTGATTTAAGTGACCCCACTAATGAGCTGGACAATCCGTTAGATCAGTGGATTGTTTCACGTCTGCATCAGCTGATGGCTGAGGTTTCTTATCATATCGAAGCATACGACCTCCCTAATGCCATGAAGCCGATCCTCCCCTTCATTGAGGACGCTTCTAACTGGTATGTGCGCCGCTCGCGTCGTCGTTTTTGGAAAAGCGACAGCGACACAGATAAGCAATCCGCTTATCGCACTCTGCACTACGTCCTGGTGCAGCTGGCACACGTAATGGCCCCCTTCACACCATTTTTGGCTGAGGAATTGTACCAGAAATTAACCGGTGGTGAATCGGTGCATCTGCGTGACTGGCCAAAGACGGGTCAGATCGACGAACAATTGGTTAATCAGATGCAGTCACTGCGCGATCTGATCACCGAAGGCTTGTCCCAACGTGCCGAGGCGCGGATAAAAGTGCGTCAGCCACTTCGAAGCGCGAAGGTTGGAGGCAAACAGGCAAGGGGTCTAAAGCGCTTCGAGGATATTTTTACCGAGGAGTTAAATATAAAATCAGTTCTATTTAGTGATAAGGACTCCGCAGTCGATGACGACAGTGACGATTTAATATTGCAGATGGACCTTGAGATCGACAATGATTTAAGGCGTGAAGGGATGGTCCGCGAGGTTATCAGAAATGTTCAGAATGCTCGGAAGGATGCTGGTCTGGACGTGGATGATCGAATAGTATTGAGTCTTTCGACGACCGATGAGGGGTTGCGGCAGGCTATTGAGGAGCATCGCAACACAATTACTACCGAGACCTTGGCGGTCAGCCTGGACTTTGACCAGACTCACGCCTACGAGGCGTCGTGCATTGTCGAAGATGCTCCACTAACGGTTTCACTCGAAAAAGCCTAGGTTGTGGCGTGTAGCTACTTTACAGATGGGGCTATATCTGATACTATCTGATGGTAGTTAAATTCTTGTAAGAGAGTAAAACGTATGAAAAAAGCAGTAATCGCTACTGGCGGCAAGCAGTATCTTGTGACCGAAGGCCAAATGGTCGAGGTTGAGTTGCTGCACGCTGACGAAAAAAAAGTTACGTTTGAGCCTCTGCTTGTCATCGATGGCGAGGCCGTTACTGTTGGTACGCCTACCGTTGCTAAGGTAAAAGTTAGCGCAGAAATTGTCGAAGACGAAGTGAAGGCCGATAAGGTAACCTCTATTCGTTACAAAGCCAAAAAGCGTGTACACAAGGTTCGTGGTCACCGTCAACGCCACACCCAAATCAAAATCACTAAGATCGCCTAAAATCATCGATCAACTGTGGATAAATCAACGAGCAGAAAATGCTCGTTGATTTTTTTACATCTATTATTTTGTCCTAACAATTGACCGAAAGATTTCAACATTACAAATGACAGATGAAAAACATAAGCGTTGTTTTGGTTACTACGCATTTATGTTCTGAGAATAGATTCTAAGCGATAGATCAGCGCGTTGACGGTGTGTATTTTGTGCCTTGCGTTCCTCTGTTGGACGCCCCATAATAATACAGTACGGATACCTATACAAAAATCCAAAAACAAAATCAGTCATGACCAAACAAATATTACAAAAACGAATAACTTTTTGGCGCGTTCTGCAACTAGCGGCCATGGGCCTTTTGGTACTGAGTAGTTTTTTTGCACTTTTTGATAGGAATCAATCCGTTGAGGCAGCCGCCAGTAGTACAATTAACTTCCAGGCACGGCTTTTAACGGCGGCGGGAAACATTGTTCCAGACGGGCAATATAATGTTGAGTTTAAACTGTACAACGCATCCTCTTCGACTGGCTCTTCCCAGGGGTCATGTAGTGGGGATAGCGCGTGTAAATGGGTAGAGACCCGCACAACCTCTGATAAGGTACGTGTCGTTAATGGATATATGACCGTTAATCTTGGTAGTGTCACGGCTTTTAGTAGTACCATAAACTGGGATCAGGAGCACTGGCTAACTATGAGAATCGGCGGCACCGGTAGTGTAGTCTGGGACGATGAAATGGCGCCTCGTCTGAAGCTTACCGCCGTACCTTATGCATTCAGCGCGGGTCAGCTAAATAACACTAATGGCGCCAACCGTAGTACGCTCGGCTGGGCCACCCAATCTGCCAGTAATAGTATCCTTTTGCCCAACGAAGCCGGTACCCTCTGTATCCAAAACTCGAGCAACTGTGGTTTCTTGACAAGCAGTACCGGCGATGCGAACTATGTAAAACTGCAAGGTTCTACCCCGGGTACGCCCCAAACCGGCAACCTGAACATCTCGGGAACCGGTATAGTAGGGACTGCACTGCAAGCACCTATCTTGGACCGTGCCAATGCTGGTGCCCTACAAATAGGTACCACGAACGCCACCTCTATTTCTTTGCAGCAAAACACAACCATCGCCAGCGGCAAATCGCTAACATTGCAGGGTGCATTTACGATGACCCCGTCAGCTGACACAACCTCCATCTTTAATATTAGAACCTCCGG
>DASVXH010000012.1:0-6629 GCA_036392795.1 Saccharimonadales bacterium (SeqCode) | reverse complement strand
CTGCCATGGTGTGTCGTTTTTTAGTTACCTTTCGTTACTATTTTAGCTGTTTTTACCGTTAAATATTTTTGGCAATAAAAAACAGCCGCTTCCGGACTATTTTATCAGATATCCGACGGATAAGCCAGTTTTTGCAATTGGCAGTTTGCGGTCGTTCTGGACAGACCACTCCCGCATCCTGGCAACGCAACATGTTATTAGTTACAGTCTGACGCGAGTCATGGTTTCTTGGGAGATGTTGAGATGTCGCAAACACAGGCTAATGTTGGCGGCACAGGCCAAGGCTGCCGCCCCGGCATTTTGCAGATTGTCATTTGACGGAGGTGCACCAACGAGATCAATAAAGAGACTGTGGCGTAATTCTGCCCAGCCCTGAGCGCTTGTTAGCAGGCCCAATGCACTTTCAACCCTATCAACCTCTTGCTGTAGATGTTCGTTTACCGTACCCATCGTAGCATGAATTGCTCCAAATCTGTGCGAGGCATTTACAGTTTGAGTGAATTCATTGAAGGTCAACGGCTCTAATCCGGAGGGATTGGTGAAGGGATTCGCTACGAGGTAATCGTTGAGTTGGTTTATGAACACGGCATTCCTGTCGCTGGCGCTGCTTATGTAGACCGTGCTCTCCCGAAGATGATCAATTAACGTTCGAGCACTAGAATTATTCGAGCTTTCATAAATTTCTTTTATTTTGGAATGTGTCCCGACCACCAGCTCGCCGGCGTTAACAAGGAGACCACCTATGGTACTCTCGCCTTCATCACGGGCCATTGCCTCCAGGTTTACCCAAATCTCCCCACTTATTCCTGGTGATACATTGTTGCCGCCCCTTGGTTGGTCTGGTGTCTTTTTTTCTGGCAGCTCCGCGGGACGGTATTTTCTGCCGCAGTAAACTTCGCCTACTCGGTGTTTTGAGTCGGGGTTTGCATACTGCCGCAGATGATGAAGTTCTGTTACCTTGGAGGCATCCTCTACGATAAATACTGGTCCTTTGCAGTCAGGTGCCCGACCGGGTTCACGGCCCGAGGATAAGAATATAGGCGTAGGACAGTCTGTACAGTATTCTCTAGGTGGGCCGGGTGGTAGTTCTGCTGCCATAAAAAATATAAGCCGAGACTTTAGTCTCGGAAGTATTAGCACTGATAAATTTTAATAATAATTTAATACGATTATCTCGGCAAGTGATTTGGTCAT
The DNA here is from genome assembly GCA_036392795.1 of Saccharimonadales bacterium (SeqCode). Taxonomy (GTDB): domain Bacteria; phylum Patescibacteriota; class Saccharimonadia; order Saccharimonadales; family UBA4665; genus JARIHD01. The sequence continues at coordinate 5,435 of DASVXH010000012.1, read as the reverse complement.
TTTCCGCAATTAAGGCAAATAAAAATCTACCGCCTTTTTGGGACGGTAGATTTTTTTGAATAGGACTTCCCTGGGATAGATAGATTTAGCCGCGAGCAAAGTGGGCGAAGGCACGGTTGGCTTCGGCCATTTTGTGAGTGTCTTCTTTCTTTTTGACGGCAGAACCCTGGCCGTTGTATGCGTCTACCAATTCTAGGGCCAAGCGGTCAGCCATGCTCATGCCTTTGCGGGCGCGAGCAGCCTGAACAAACCACATGGTCGTCAGGTGATTCTGGCGCTGACCCTTTACCTCGAAAGGAATCTGGTAGTTTGCACCACCAACACGCCGGGAACGAGTCTCGAGGTGTGGTTGTACATTTTTGATAGCTTGCTCAAAAACTTCCAGAGGGTTTTCTACTTTCAACTTGTCGGCAGCTTTTTGCATACCCTGGTAAACCAGGCTTTCTGCAACCTGCTTTTTGCCATCGCGCATAACGCGGTTAATGACGCGCTGAACCTGTACGCTATTGTAGCGGCGGTCAGGACTTACTTCGCGAACGAGAGCCTTAGTCTTTTTACGTGGCATTATTTGCTCTCCTTCTTGGAACCGTACTTCGAACGGCCCTGCTTGCGGTTAGCAACACCCTGAAGGTCGAGAGCGCCACGAACGATGTGATAGCGCACACCAGGAAGATCGGGCACGCGACCACCGCGAACCAACACTACTGCGTGCTCTTGCAGGTTGTGGCCTTCTCCACCGATGTATGCCCATACTTCCTGGCCATTGCCAAGACGTACGCGAGCAACTTTACGCAAAGCCGAGTTTGGCTTTTTTGGGGTCTTGGTAGTTACCTTGACACAGACACCACGCTTAAAAGGCGCAGGCTTTTCATAGTTTTTGTTCTTGAGGTTGTTGACAACCTTCAGAAGTGCTGGCGACTTGGATTTCCCTGTCACCTTGGAACGCGGCTTGCGGACCAATTGGTTGATTGTTGGCATGTTATCTCCTGTTTCTTCCGCCATGGGAGGATGCCGCCTTGTTAGCCAACATTGGCGACATCCTTTATTCCCGGCTCGGATTTATTGAATCTACCTATTTTAACAGTTTTAGACTGCAGCTGCAACTTCGGTTTCTTCGGCTTCGTCCTCATCGGGATGGGCATAGCCGGTACCAACAGGAATCTTGCGGCCCAAGATGACGTTTTCCTTTAGACCGTACAGCTTATCGACGCGGCCACTGGTGGCGGCACCGATCAAGACACGGGTTGTGTCCTGGAAGGATGCAGCACTCAGGAACGAGTCGGTGGATAGACTGGCCTTGATCAGGCCGAGTAGCAGCTGGTTGTATTTGGCGGGCTGTTTGCCGTCGCGAGTTAGTCGATCATTAGCCTCTACAACAGCCAGCTTGCTAACGGTGTCGCCAGTAACAAATTCGGAGTCACCAGCATCCTCGATCTGAACACGGCTGAACATCTGGCGAACGATGATCTCAAGGTGCTTGTCGGCAATGTTCTGCCCCTGACCAGCAAAGATCTTGAGAATTTCGTTCATGATGTAGCGCTGAGTTTCTTCAACACCTTGCAGGCGCATCAGCTCGTGCAGGTTGATCGAACCGTTAGTGAGGCGCTGACCGGCGGCTACCTTGTCACCATCTGCCACAGACAATTGCTTGAAGCCAGGAATTTCGTAGCGAACTACACTCTGGCCGGCAGGAGTAATGATTACGGCCTTGTCGGTTACTTCAGCCTTACCTGCCATTGGAGCAATTAGCGGCTCTGAACCGTCTTGCATGCTGGCTACGACATCACCGATAGCAACATCGGTACCGCTGCGGATCTTAGCCTGCCGTTCACCCAGTTCGAAGACGAGGTTCTCCTTGTCTTCGGCAGTTACCTGGATGATATAGTGGTCCCCTTCTTCCCAGACGTTTGCGACACCAGCGATATCGGTCAAATAGGCCTGACCCTTTGGTGTACGAACTTCGAACAGCTCTTCCACACGGGATAGACCCTGAGCAGTGTCGTCTGCTAGCACAGCACCAGCACGGTGCTTGGAGTCAAGCGACAGCTGCGTACCAGGTTCACCAATAGACTGGGCGGCGATAACACCAATAGGATGGTGGCCGACTACCAGGTTACCGGTTGCCGGATCAACACCATATGACTTGGTGGGAACGCCGTGCACTGATGTTGCACTAAGGACGCTCATGATCTTGACGCCGTCAATTGATTCGTCTGCTTCGATGGCGCGGGCCGCCTTGGTGGAAATGAGTTCTCCACGCTTTACAAAGTCCTTAATGTCTTCGGCGGCAAAACGGCCGTCAAGACGTGATGCATAGCTAACACCGATCTCGTTGGCGTCACTACGGAGCATTGCAAAGCCGGGATCCAGTTCAACCGAGTCGTCGCCTTCGATAGTAAATACATCTTGGGCTACGTCTACCAGACGACGAGTCAGGTAACCAGCGTCGGCGGTCTTTAGGGCGATGTCAATCAGCGCCTTGCGGGTACCGCGGGTACCGGTAAAGTATTCGAGCGGGTTAAGGCCAGCGATGTAGCCGGATTTAATGGGCAGCTCGATAGCCTGACCCGATGCGTCGGATTGAACACCAAGCATACCGATAGACATCTTCATCTGGGAGATGTTACCACGAGCACCAGAAGTGATGGCAATAGCCATGGACGAGTCCTGGCCGACCATCTGCTGCGCCAGCATATCCTGAACGCGGGAGTCAATCTTGGTCCAGTTTTCGACAGTCAAACGATAGCGCTCTTCTTCGGTGATGAAGCCCTCTTCGTACTGCTCGGAAATAGCAGCACTGCGGTCTTCACCCTCCTTAACAACGGCGTCCATACCTTCGATGGCACCAAAGTCGCCCATACCCATAGAGATACCGGACATAGTGGCAAATTTAAAACCAAGGTCCTTCAGAATGTCGGCGATTTCAGCCGTTTTGGTCTGACCGTACTGTTGATAGACGATAGTCATGACCTGCTGCAATTTCTTCTTGGTCATTGGCTCGTCTTGGAACGGAAAGTCTTCGGGGAAGGTTTCATTAAAGAGCAAGCGACCCAAAGTAGTAGTGCGTATTTCGCCGCGGAATGGCGTACGGATATAGCTTTGCAGTGTCAAGGTGCCTTCGTCGTGAGCCATAATGGCTTCGTCGATGCTACTAAAGGTACGTGTGTCGTCCTTGCTAAATCCGGGACGGTCATACGTTAGGTAGTAGCAGCCCAGCACCATGTCCTGCTCAATGTGCAGAATTGGCGTACCGTCGGCAGGTTTCAGCAGGTTGCGGTTGGCGGCGATGATGTCGCGGGCCTCGGCCTGAGCTTCGTCGGATAATGGCAAGTGAACCGCCATCTGGTCACCGTCGAAGTCGGCGTTGAAACCTTTACATACTAATGGGTGCAGCTGGATAGCACGACCTTCGATCAATACTGGCTGGAAAGCCTGAATTGACAGACGGTGCAGTGATGGCGCACGGTTCAGTAGTACGTATTTGCCGCGAATAACTTCGTCCAAGGCATCCCAAACAGCAGTATCGCCGGTTTCAATCATGCGGGTTGCACTGCGGATGTTGTGGGCTTGTTCACGGGCGATCAATTCACCAATAACGAATGGCTTAAACAGCTCAAGGGCCATCATTTTTGGCAAACCACATTGGTCAATCTTCAGTTCCGGACCGGCAACAATTACCGAACGGCCGGAGTAGTCAACGCGCTTACCTAAAAGGTTCTGGCGGAAACGACCCTGCTTACCCTTCAGCATGTCACTGAGTGATTTCAGGCGACGGCGCTGGCCAGTGGCAGCTACGGCACGGCCGGAGCGGGCGCTGTTGTTGTCTACCAGAGCGTCAACGGCCTCTTGAAGCATACGCTGCTCGTTGCGGCGGATAACTTCGGGAGCGTTCAGCTCGATTAGTTTCTTTAGACGGTTATTGCGGTTAATGACGCGGCGGTACAGGTCGTTAAGGTCGGAGGTTGCAAAACGGCCACCAGGCAGCTGAACCATCGGACGTAGGTCCGGAGGAATAACCGGCAGTACACTGACGCACATAGAGCCAGGCTTGATACCGGCGCGGTCCATACTTTCTAGCAGGCGCAAGCGCTTCATCAGCTTCTTCTTGCGCTGACCCTTGGCGTCTTCGGCCTCTTTGGATAATTCTGTAATGAGCTCGCCCAGGTCGATTTCATCGAGCAGGTCTTTTAGCGCGGCACCGCCCATGCCGACTTCGATGAGTTCGCGCAGGTTATCTGGCAGTGCACGGTAGTCGATCTCGCTGATTAGGCTAAGCTTCTCAAGACCGTCAATTTGAGCCTTGAAGGTTTCCCATTCTTTGTCGAGCTCGTTCAGTTCTTTGGTCTGAGCCTCGGCCAAAGCCTTAAGGTTAGCCTCTGGCGCTTCGGCTTCTTTTTCGTAGCGGAGTTTGATAGCTTCTTTTGCAGCTGCAAATTCGGCCTCTTTGTCTTGGCGCAATTGATCGCGTTTTTTGGTGTTGACCTTCTTGATCATGTAGCTGGCAAAGTACGCAACGCGCTCCAGGTTCTTGACAGTAACACCCAAAAGCAGACCGATGGCGCTTGGGGTGCCGCGCAGGAACCAGATGTGCGCCACAGGCACAGCCAGACTGATGTGACCCATGCGTTCGCGGCGGACAATACTCTTTGTAACCAGCTCGCCGTTCTTGTCGACTGCTGCTTCGCGGGAGCGAACGCCCTTGTATTTTGCGTCATGCGGATTTATGTCTTTGACCGGTCCAAAGATCCTTTCACAGAACAAACCATCCCGCTCAGGTTTCTGAGTTCGGTAGTTGATGGTTTCTGGCTTGGTCACTTCACCGTGACTCCAATCCAAGATGTCTGCAGCGCTCGCGACCGACAGCCGCACGGCGTCAAAGTCGGCAATATCCGTACTGGAAGTGTATCGACGCATATTACGCTACCTCCTTAATTTCTTCATTTTCATCGTCAGTATCCGCAGCTACCGCGTGTAGCTCATCACTAACATCTTCAATTACAAATTCATCTACAACGGCGTCTTCGGTGACGTCCACCTCAGAGATGAGCGGTGCAGGAACTTCTACTTCGGCCTGGTTTTCGCCTTCCTCGCGGATGCTTTCGGCCAGGACATTTTCGACGTCAACAGCTTTGTTAGAGCTTTCCATCGTTACCTTCAACATCAAGCCTTGTAGTTCTTTCATGAGCACACTAAAGCTTTCTGGAACCTTGGCGCCCATGATGCGCATCTTCTTGATGATGGCTTCGTAGGCCTTGGAACGGCCGTACACGTCGTCGGACTTGATGGTTAGCATTTCCTGCAATGTAGCGGCAGCGCCGTAAGCTTCGAGTGCCCACACCTCCATTTCACCGAAACGCTGACCACCGTTTTGCGCCTTACCACCAAGCGGCTGCTGGGTAACCATGGTGTATGGGCCGGTCGAGCGGGCGTGGATC
>DASVXH010000011.1:0-1651 GCA_036392795.1 Saccharimonadales bacterium (SeqCode) | reverse complement strand
GTCATAGATCGTGACCTTCTGGATTAGTGACCATGGTCCATCACCTGCAAATGCCCCGGCAGCATTACCCGAAGCGAAAAACAGAGTGAAGTCAAGCCATGCGCCACGCAGCCATCCAGTTGGAGAGACGTTCCACAATGGAGCCTGGATAGGACTCACCCATGCCGCGACAGTAGCTCCAAGAGTTACTGTGTTGTCATAGTCCTGAACCATGCTCTCGTAAACGCCTACCGGGAATGGATACGGGCGCACTGGTGCCTGAGCTTTCTGCCCCGGCGGGTTTTGCGTTTGAACGGGCATCCGTTACCTCCTATGATGCCGGATGTTTTTCTGAGGGAGTTTCCCACCAGAAAGGATTGACCGCATTTGCGCCACTTGATCTTCTACGGTCAACCGAGGGATTACCACTCTACCTCCTGAGTGATGATCCCGATCGGTTAGTTTGATACCGGCATCATAGAGCTTTCTATGTGTCCCGATGAAACTCTCTGCCTGACAGTAATTCATATCACCGGGAATGATCTGGATGTAAGCATAATAAAGCTCATTATGCTTCTGATGGGTCACGCAATCAAAGCGGGAGCCATATAGTGTATTATCACTAGAGCCATCGGCCAGGGCAACAGCGAACCATTGACCGATGGAGCCAATAGGATCAGCCAAACGATGGAGCCGATAAGTATCGGATACACGCTTAGCGGGATCAGTATGCTCAATGTCCGTTCCATTGAGAGGGCACCTAAGCTCATGTAGAGTCATTTTGCATCCACTATGCAGATATGTCCATTGTACTTGTGGAGATAGACAAACTGGAAAGGTTCTAGGGTAGGAATGATCGCCTCAATCATGCGGGAATACTCACCAGCATTTGCAATCTCCATATAACGCTTCAACATCCTTTGATCTCCTCCCTTAGTGAGAAAAAGATGTGTAGCGTTTTCACATCCCCACAAAGTCGTTCTCCCGGAGTCTGTAGGCTTTTGCACAAAGATCCATAGGCCGATTCCCATGGCTCCCGCCATCGCCAGAATGGTAACCATATTACCGTCAAGACCCAAGACTTTTGCTTTGACCATTGTGTCATCCATGACCAATATCGCATGGCGTTGCTTCACTCCACCTGAGTAAGTATGCTCCATTAGCTCACGAGTGAGCTTAGCAGTACGGGGAATGTCAGTATTGATATTGCCCATGGCTGGCCATACAAGATACCCGGATGGCTTACCGTCAAGCATTTCTTTGACCTTTGGCGGTGGTGGCCATTGATCAACGCGGCGATATTCCAGCCGGGCACCTTGCATGGCAGTTTCTTTGTCATCAGGCTTTGAGACTGCCACCAGGGCAGGGCAATCAGGTCTTGCCACATATTCAAGTAGATTAAACGCCAGGCGAGTTTTGCCCCGAGTGGATGGCCCACCAAAGACGACATGCTCTCCATCGTTGTAATCGAAACGATACTGGCCAAATTCGGCTCTGGTGAATATCCAGATTCCATCTGGCCTGCGAGTGGCTCCGAGTGATGGCCCTGCTATGGTCAAGATCAGTTACCAGCCTTTGCCCTCTGGCGAGTACGCGGGGGAGCCTCCTGCCCGTTTGCCTCTGGCTGGCTCTCAGAGCCACCCTGAGGCGTCATCTGGGCTGCCAGTGTGGC
>DASVXH010000010.1:0-7728 GCA_036392795.1 Saccharimonadales bacterium (SeqCode) | reverse complement strand
TAGAATTCCCCATTTGTAGGCTTGGGTTAGGGCTTTGTTTTCGAGAGATGTGTTGGCATGATGGACCGCATCTGCCGGTACTTCGGCAATGGGGTGCCAAAAGGCCTGACCTTCGGCGCATAATTTTTCATCCTTGGGTTTCGAGGTGACAGGTTTATAATTTGGATCGCAGTAGTCTGTCCAGTTTTCGGCTGTACTCCAAGCTTCGCTCCAGCCCCAGCCCGCACCCATTCCGATGACGGCTGCTAGTGCAGCGGCACCCACTTTTTTGCCTAAATTGCGCATAATAAGTCGTTTGTAGGTGACGGTTTGTTCTTCTTTGGTTACCTTGCCACGCGAGGGCAGGCGCATCAATGTGCGCGGCCGTTCCTCGACCATGCGCGAATATAGGGTTTGAGAATTAGCGGCGGTGCCGCCTATTTTGGCGCTGCCGCTTCGCAGACCTTTTATGAATATATCGGGCTTATTAAGGGCATAATACAGGGCAAGTTCAATGTCTTTTTGTGATTGTTTGCCAAGCTCGATGGCCATTTGGTTTGCCTGTTTGTCTGTCGATTTGCGAAGAGCCTGCAGGTTGAGTGTAGACACTTTGGTCATTGCGGCAACGAAGGTTTCGATGTTCATGCCAATCGTCTCCGAAAAACCTCGGTAGCCCATTGTAATTGAAGGGGCGCTTTCCGCTTCTATGCCTTGTGATAATGTTCGAACGCCGTCGGGCAAGGCGGTAACGGTAGTTGTCAGGCGCTCTTTGATAGCGACGCGCTTTTCATCGGTTTCGATGGTCATACGACGAGATTCGCCAAATGTCTCGTCTTGAGCACGTCGTTCGACGCACGTGCGCATGGCGTTAATAAGGGCCGGTTTTAATTCCTTGGACTTACCATGTTTCGCCCAATCAGTATAAGCCTGGGCGGCAGAGTGGGCAGGATCACATGCAAGCAACCATTCGGCTAATGCCTCCACGCGCAGTATCTTTCCCTGAGACTCCAGCTTGCTAACTAGTTCGCGAGCCTCTTTGGTGGTTAGTTTTAATAAAGCCTCATCTGACAGCTTGTCCGATATGCGAACACCTTTGGCCAATGTGGTCAATAGCTCGGTAGTAATGGCATTGTCTTCATATTTTTTGGCGAGCTCTTCGTTTTTGTTAAGTAGCGCTTTGGATACAACTACGTGGTCGAGCTTTTGCTCTTCGGCAAAGTCGACGATTTTTGCAAAGCGGTTTGGGGTGGTCGGATCATCATGCCCGCCAAACTGTTCATCCGCACCATACCAACGAAGAGTAGTTGAGCGGTTTTGTTTTCGACGACTTTTTTGGCGGATCAGATCGACAGGTTCTTCCAGGTGATCGCGAATAGTTTGCTGTACTTTTTCGCGCTTAATAGCCCGATTTTTTTCCGTGGCGCGCTGGGTTACGTACGCTGCTGTACTCACGACTGCACCAGTCAGAACGGTAGCAGTGCTTCCAGCGGCAAAGCGCGTGGTTAGCTCGAATGGTCCTGACATAAGGGCGGCACCAAGTGTTGGCAAGCCGACCATGGTCGTTGCCCGTGTAACGAGCGCGGAAGTACCGTTAAGCCTGCGTGAATAGGCGTCAAAAGTGTCGCGATTTTGAACGTCCGCAATCGCTTCTTGAACAGGGGTAGATTTCGGTATAGACGGAGTCCTTATAAGTTCAGTGTGTGCCACATCTATGGATGTGGGGTCGGCGCCGGTTGTGATTGCTAATTGCTCGCCAAGAGCCAACGATTCGCGGGGCGGGACCCCAGAGGAGTGCTCAACATGCATTGTGTTATTATATCATAATTATTGCCTAAAAGTCAAGTATCTGTATCGTGCGAGTGGTAAAAATAGAAGCTTAGTGTACAATATAACGATTCAAACTTATTAATGTATTCGAAGGTGTTGGTATGTCAGGAGAGTGTGTCATCGCTGGTGAAGGGCCGGTGTTATGGAATCCATTGGCTGAAAGTGCTCCGCGCGCAATGGGGCCTGGCTTGGGTGAACAGGCGATACCAAAACTAGGGGCGTTTGGTACATGCGGCAATCCTAATGACCCAAATTTTTCATCCTGGCGGCTACAGCATTTATTTCCTATCGCCAAGATGTACGGTATAGAGGAGACGGATATTTTTAACCCTGAGGTCACTGAATGGCGGCCTGAAATGGCCCAGCTGGAAAGTTATCATTTTGCTCGCGATGAAGTGGTCGTGATAAAGATTACGGACGCCACAGACAGTCCGGCCAGTATTACAGAAGCTGGTTTTGGGGTGTTCGGTGGCATGTTGCGCGGCCAAGATGTTATTGTGTCCATCGACCTAACCAAACAGTCTCCGGAGCGTACAAGAATAGCTCGGCACTTGGCAAGGGGTATCCTAGACCCTATAAGCGACCTGTCTGCATCGTTTTCCTTGGTCGAAGACACCGAGGTGGTGTGTCATATGGCGGCGGTAAAATTCTTGGAACGACAAAAACAACGTAAAGCTGGCCTAAAGCCAAGGGTAGGATATCTTCCGCCAAGCCGACGCAATCTCGCGCCTGCTGTTTTTCTGTCAGGAACATGTGGTGAGGTTAAACCTGAATGGATGCATGCTGTTGCGGATACTATACAAAGTAACGGGGTGCCGGTACAAGATGCCTATTCCGAAAACTGGAGCATAGGTGCTCAAAGTGAAGAGTGGACGCACAAAATTAATGATGCCGTGCAGTTGATTGCTATAACCGGGGAGACTGAAAGCCTTGGCGCGCTTGCCGAGCTTGGCCCACGGATGATGAACGCTTATCTTACCGGTCAGTCTTTGGGTGTTTTTATAGGCGACCACCCCAGCGGCCCCAAATCTCCTACGAATCGCACGCGTACCTTAGCCAAAGCACACCTAGGCCGCCTACTTGAGGATTTTCCCGATTTGCCGATATTTATAGCGAAAGATTTGTATCAATTGGCGCTTTTTGGCACGGTCGAATATCTTAAACAGCGTCAACGCCTGGAATGGGCGAACGGACGATAAAAATGGTTATGTCTGTGGGTATGGTCAAAGATAGACTGCGCCAATGGGCTGCCAATTGGAATAATACTGACGGCAGTCTCGAAACGAGCCTGGAAATACAAATTCTGCGAGAAGCAGAAAGGTTTCGGTCGCTCGCCGCTCTAGCATGGAGTGAAGAAACGATTTATCCCAAAAACGAATACGTAGCCGGTCGTCCCGATGGCCAATGCGGTGTGACGAATTATGGTTTTGGTATATGGTTGAGCCGACGGGGTCTAGCGTATTCGACGCAGCTGTTCTTTGAGGAGGGTAAAATAGTTAATGCGACTGGTTCGTTGGTTGGAGGCAATCATACGTGGCTACGGATTGAGGGCATTGAGGAGATAGATGTCCAGCCCAAGCCTGGACCGATGCGTTTTGATCTGGCCGGCGACCAATTTGACGGTATTGACGCTCCTGTGATTATCCAATACGACGATTATTTCTATCCGGATCCCAAGACTGCTGGCGGTAACTGTGTGTATCGGTTCGATAGCAGAACGCCGTTTATGGATTATGATACCGATCGTTTTAAGGGGCGACTCGATCGTTTCATGAATAATATTAATAATGTTAGCGCGAACTTTTAAAGCCGACAATAAAATAGGATTTTTGATATGCCAAATATAGACAAAGGGTCGATGGGCGAATATCACCGAGCAGAAGAATATCTATACTTTAACCGATTAGTGGGCCGTCGTACAGCGGCCAGGCGGGAGGTATTGGGGTGTCTGGGCTGTCAGTGGTTGCGTCCCCTTGCGGAGGGTGAAGAGCTTCCCGTACTCTATCTTTACCAATTGAATGACTGTACGAATTTGACAAGAGGAGCCGTTTATTCCATCATGAGGCAGTTGACGGATGCGGGAGCAGTAACCTGTGAACTCGAAGACATTGACGTGGAAGTAGAGGGCCACTTGCCACGAAATCTCTATTCTCCATCCGATACCGTACATGGCAAGGCGCTCATGGATAAATTACAAATGCCGCCGGCGTGCGATCTGTAGGGGTCAATTAATCGTGGCTCAATACTTATTTATTGTAAAACGATAAATAATGTGCTTAACTGGAGCTATGAAAAACACCAAAGCCGCAATCCTGGAAAAAGGATCGACGTTATTTTTAAAGGCTGCGGTCATTGCCGCCGGTCTAGCCGCACTTGCCATTTGCTTGTTCGCGTTACCGGCGGTCTGGACTCATACTCCAGATGAATATCCGGATATAGCTTACGCATTGTACGCCATTATCTTTGCTGCGTGGATGGCGGCAATCCCATTTTTTGTCGCGTTGTACCAGGTCTTGCTACTCGTTAGCTATGTTGACAAAAATAAAGCCTTTTCAGAGTTGTCTGCCAGCGCGCTGAAGCGGATTGCTTACTGCGGAGCGACTGTCAGTGCCATATTCGCCGCAGTACTGCCTTTCTTTTATATCTGGGCGCAAAAAGAAGATGCGCCAGGGCTCATTGTTATCTGTCTGATCTTATCGGTTGTGTCTTTTGCTGTTGCGGTGTTAGCCGGTGTCTTCCGGCGCTTGCTGCGCGAAGCGATTGCCATGAAATCAGAAAACGACCTAACGGTTTAGGCCGCGTATGATTGTCATTAACATTGATGTAATGCTGGCCAAACGTAAGATGAGTGTTACGGAACTGGCCGAAAAAGTTGGTATTACCCTGGCTAATCTGTCAATTCTAAAAAACGGCAGGGCCCGGGCCGTTCGGCTGTCGACGCTGGAAGCAATTTGCGAGGCGCTGGACTGTCAGCCGGGCGACATTTTGGAATACGTCGATAAGCCCTAGTACAGTCTTTATAAATTTATTGCTAACTTTGCAATACGAGTGTATAGTACTGTCTTTATATCATTTGCCGGGAAGTATTATGTCCAAATTAGAATCAGCACAAACTTTTAGTCTTAACCAGCTTAACCAGCTTGAAAGTTGTCTGCACTCTGATTTGCTGCTGTGGGCTGCGAGCACAGAGCAGATTCGTGAATCGAACGACGACGGGCGGCTTATTCGCGATATGGCTGCCGTGCACGCCAAAGAAAAAGCCGATTTGGCGCAAGGCAGACTGCTCGATTTCCGATTTGCCCAGACATTAGGGTACGATCTGCAGATTATGCGCCAGGAATTCGGCTGGAAAAGCCCCCTAGAGGCTGCAGGAAATGCTGCCGGTCAACTGGCGGTGGCCAAGCTGCTGACAAAATGGTACGACTTGACGGCAGAAGACTTTTCCAGGCTGGCAGAAATGGAAAAGCGTGACAACCCGCAAGGCCATAAGTTTTTTGACCGTCGGCTTGAGCACCTTGAGCATGCCGTAGGCACGGTGCCATGCACTCTCGAAATCGCTCCATTTGATAAGCAGAAGGTGTTTGTAGAGGAAAAATTTGCAGCCCAGGGTGCGGTTAGACGGTCTGGGCCGGCGGCGCTTGAGCCCTTTGTGGCCTTTGCTGAATATCCTATAGAGATAAGATAAGCGTAGCTAAGGGGCGCCCTCTGGACGCTTCGGGTGCGGATCGTGGTATAATTTTGCCAGTTTTTAACTAATGTTTTAAGGATGTTAAATGACTGATCACGAAAGGGCGGGGCAACCCGCACCCTTGCTAAACGTTGAGCGTGCACTCGAAGCGACAACGCGCAGGCGCCAGGAAGGGGAGCGCGCGTGCTCGACCTCTTTTAATTATCCAAAGGAGTTGGGCAATTTGATGTCAGAGGCTGTACGCCTGGACTCGGTAGATGATGCCGAGACCGTCGTACGGGGAGTGAAAGCGGATATCACTGCGTCGTATGCAATGGATGACCCCGAAGCTGCCGCCAAGGTCCGCTCGCGTAGCCTAAGTTGGCTGGACTGGCTGACGCAGCGGAAAGCAATAGTTACAGATAGTTTTGTGAATACAGATATTGCCCGACTGGCCGCCGAGCACGGTGATGTGGCTGTAGTGCGTCGTATTTTTGAAAAGCCCGAAACGGCACTTTGGCCGGAACATGCCAAGGACGGTGCTTTTAGGCTACAGGATGTGCCCACCCGTGATCTTATGCAGCACTTGCCGGGGGTAGCGACAATCCTTACTTCTGCTCCGGAGTCAGCTGCTCCGGAGATGCGAGAGGTTGTAATGCCCATACTGAGCGATCTGGTAAAAGAGGCTACGACCAGCCGAAACTTAACCGTTGAGACGGTCGCTCTTCGTTCCACTGCCAATGAGTTGTTTGCGATTAAAACTCCGGAAGCTCTGGCATTGCGGTCTGTCCTTATAGGGGCCTTGCCGCTTGGGGGTGCGCGCCATGATGTGCTAACCGACCTGGCGAGGCAGGACGAAAGCCTGGTTTCATTAGCACGCGACGTGCAGGCATGGCATCGTGTAAAGGCGCGTATGGCAGAGGAAGTGCTGGCGCCTTTCCTCGCGTTTTACAGCGATAATCTATATTCCCGTAAATATATCGATTTTGCACCTGAAAATGGTGATGCGGTCGGGTCTGAGCATAACCGGCTACTGGGAAATATCATAGTTGATAGAATCCCTCCGGATTCGGTCACGAGCCCTATGGAGACATCGGTTGCCCATGCTACGCTTTCATTTAGTAGCGGTAACGTATACGACAGTCTTTTGACGGCGGTCCGCAGGACTTCGCGTCACGCAGACTTTAACTTTGCTAGTCCTCGGTTTGGTTTTGCTGCATGTTTTGTCGACGACATACCTAGGCATGATTTTGTAACGATCATGGACGCCCATCTGCCGGCGCGTGGCCTGCGAATTGATTTTTCCCAGGACCCGTTTAAGGGTATCGCCTATCGGCAGGTGCGCTTTTTGTGCCGTTTACTGCAAGCTGCGAAAGATGAACGTAGAATCCATTCCGGTGATTAGGTAGCCGACGCGGCGCATAAAAGAAGAAAACGGCTGGCAGTTTTTGCCGCCAGTTGTCGCGTGGCAACAGATATAGTAAGATATCAGAGATCACTTTTTGGCGCCGTGGCGGAGTGGTTACGCAGAGGTCTGCAAAACCTTGTACACCGGTTCAAGTCCGGTCGGTGCCTCCATTTAGATTTTATACAACGTACAGGGGGATATTATGGATGGCACCAATAACAGTGCGCCGACGGGTACCGAATATTCACAGTTTGGTCCGCAAATAGAACAACCACCCGGCAAAAGACTCGGCAAATGGCTGATTCCAGTTGTTATTATTCTTGTGCTACTGGCGATTGGTTTGGTCTTTGTGTCCCGTGGTGACAAAAAAGAAGCGAATAAAAACACCGGCTCTAACGATCCGGTGGCAAGTGCGAGTTTTTATGATGCTCTGGCCAAAGGCGCCTCACAGGCCAATATCCGCGTTGCCCAGTATCGTACGACGTATGCTACGCGAGCCGATCTTGAGGCCAAAAATGATCCGGGATTTGTTCAGTCTAGCATTGGCGAGCTGGTTAATGGTAAGTACCGCGGAGTGTACGCTCAGCGCATGTACGACAGGACGGACTTCAGTATGGAGCGTTGCATTGATGGCGCGGCGTATTGGGATGGCTTGGTGGCGGCAGGCGGGTCGGGACGTATGGCCCCAAAAACTTTGGCCGAAGCCAATGAATATCTAAAGCAAATGTACAAGGTGACAGAGGCGACAACGTTCAGTGTTTGCCCTTATGTCGGCATAATGCCTGGGGGTGTAGTAGATCTGGCGCCAGCACGTATGTCGGACGGCTTGATGCCGATCACCTTCACC
>DASVXH010000009.1:0-27805 GCA_036392795.1 Saccharimonadales bacterium (SeqCode) | reverse complement strand
ACTCAAGTCAGCCCCATGGGTGTACCGGCAGGTCAGACGGGAGCTCCTCCACCCCAAATCAATTCCATGCAGGCCGCAGGCCAGAACGCCAGTCAGCCAGCAGTGCCCGGAACGGCAGGCACTCAAGCGGCGCAAAATCCCGCAACTCCCCCAGTGACACAGCAACGAGACACTGCTATACTAGACCTTGCAAGAAACGATGATCTGAATGTAGCAACTCTGGCGCGCGAAGCTCAAAAACGCACGGGGCCGCCCCCAGATGAGGTAGTCATCTCGCTACATTAGATTTAGAAAATGGTGGGAATGTTGATATCACATGGATCCTAACGCGCAAAATCCGCAACCAATGCCAGGGGGAAATCCCTTGGGCGTTCAACCAGCCGGTCCCCAGCCTGCCGTGCCGTCATATGCTACCGATCCTCGGAGCTTATTGGCTGCAAGTGGCAATCTGCCACAGCAGGCTGCCGTACAAAACGTACCCATGCCCGCGCCGCCACCTCCCGGTCAGCCAGGAATGGCAGGGCCCGCAGGACAGCCGCCTCAAGTCTACGGTCAACCGGGCGCACAAGCAGCGCCTGCGCCCAGTGTCCGACCCCAACAGGGAATATCGGGTGTAGCCCCGGGAGCACCTGGAGTCGCAGGCCCCGGTACAAAACCCGCCATACCCGCCGTCAACCCCAATAGCACTCAAAACATGCTTCAGATCGCTGAAATCCGCGACGGCATTGTTATTATGAACGACGGTTCATTCCGATCGGTCATAATGGTCAATTCGATCAACTTCGACTTAATGAGCCGTTCAGAACAAGAGGCGGTGGAGTTTAACTATCAAAACTTCTTAAACTCGTTGTTTTTCCCGGTACAAATTTTTGTACGCTCGCAAAAAGTGGACATGGGACCTTACATCGAAAAACTCGACCGGGTCCGTTCCGAACATGACAATATGCTGCTTGCACTGCTCATGGACGATTACATTGACTATATAGAAGCATTGGCACAGCAAACCAACATCATGGATAAAAAATTCTACATTGTTATTCCGTTCTTTCCGCATGTTAGTGTCCAGAAAACATTTACCCAAAGCAAAAACTTCCTTAGTGGCATGGCCGCTCTCTTCAGCAAGCAGGAAGATCATGTGGTTATTAACGAAGATGACCTGGAGAAGGCGAAAAGCGAACTCCGCAACCGCGTTCAAACCGTGCTGGACGGCTTGCTGGCTTGTAACATCCAGAGCCTGCCACTGGACACCCAGGAACTCATCGAACTCTATTACGACACCTACAACCCTGATACCGCTACCCGTCAGCAGCTCAAGAATTTTGGCGACATGAATGCCGACATAGTTACCAAGGGAACGGGTATAGCACCGCAACCACACCTTGAAAGGGAAATGAACTAATGGCTTTTGGCAAAAAAAAGAATCCAACCATGGACCCTATTGCACTCGCTCAGGCTCAGCAGGCTCGCGAGCGTCAAGAAGTTGACAGTGCGTTTCGTAAGGGCATAACGGCGCTTCGTGACTTTATCGCCCCAAGCTCGATCGAATTGCAGAGTAATTATTTTCAAATTGGCACGCGATTTGCCAGGACCTATTATGTATATGGGTATCCACGCCAGCTTTATACCGGTTGGTTGAGCAGCATGATTAATATGGACGAAGTGCTGGATATTTCGATGTTTATTTATCCCGTCGACAACCAGGTTATTTTGGACAACCTGCGCAAAAAGGTTACCCAGCTAGAGGCTGGTATTCAGATCGATGCCGAAAAAGGACGAATTCGCGATCCAGGCAAGCAAGCCGCTATATCCGATGCCGAAGAAATGCGTGACAAACTGCAAGTGGGTGAAGAACGTTTCTTCCGCTTTGGTTTTTACTTTACAATTTACGCCGGCAGTACGGAAGAGCTGGACTTTGTTTCGCGTAAGGTTGAATCAATGCTGGGTCAGCAGCTTATTTATTCTAAGGCAGCGACGTCTCAGCAGGAACAAGGTCTCAACAGCACCATACCTCAACTGACAGACCAGCTGCAAATCCGCCGTAACATGAGTACGGGCGCCATTAGCACCAGCTTTCCATTTACTTCAGCCGACTTAAGCCAGGAAAACGGTATCCTGTACGGCGTTAATATGCACAACTCCGGCCTGGTCATCTTTGACCGGTTTACCTTAGAAAACAGCAACTCGGTTGTATTTGCTAAATCCGGTGCCGGTAAGTCATTTGCCGTCAAGCTGGAGGCACTTCGATCGCTGATGATGGGGACGGAAATCTTTATTATCGACCCCGAAAACGAATACGAGCGCATGAGCGACGCCGTTGCCGGCGCCTATGTTCGCTTGAGCCTAAATTCGGCAACCCGGATCAATCCGTTCGATTTGCCGCGCGTGGTTGACACAGACGAAGCCGACAACGCGTTGCGCAGTAACCTTATCACACTACATGGCTTGTTGCGCCTAATGATGGGTGGGGCACAGGCCCAAATGATGGAGGGCGGGGCAGGCATGGTAGCCCCAGCACTGTCTCCAGTTGAAGAATCCGACCTGGACGCCGCGCTCATCGAAACATATGCCAAGGCTGGCATCACCAACGACCCGCTTACTCACAATGCACCCCCACCGACCATCGCCGACCTCTACGACACATTATTGCATATGGGCGGCAGTGGTCCCCAATTGGCACAGCGCTTGCGTAAATACACCAGTGGTACATTCGCCGGCATCTTTAGTCAGACTTCTAACATCGACATCAACAACCCCATGGTCGTCTTTAATATTCGCGATCTGGAGGATGAGTTGCGCCCGGTTGCCATGTATATCGTACTTAACTACATCTGGAACAAAACCAAGAGCGACCAAAAACGCCGTCTTCTCGTAGTAGATGAAGCCTGGCAGCTCATGAAATACGAAGATTCGGCTAACTTTCTATTCAGCCTTGCCAAGCGAGCTCGTAAATACAACCTTGGCATTACCACGATCACCCAAGATGTCGAGGACTTTATGGGGTCGCGCATGGGACGCGCCGTGGTAGCCAACGCATCAATGCAGCTATTACTAAAACAGTCTTCCTCTGCTGTCGATGTATTGTCGAATGTTTTTAAACTGACCGAGGAAGAACGAAAACGTCTGAGCCAATTCCCCGTAGGGCAGGGGTTGTTCTTTGCCGGACAAAACCATGTTCATATTCAGATTGTGGCCAGTCCAACCGAAACCAACCTAGTCACTACATCACCAGCACAAGTACAGCAGATTAATGCTCGCGCGGCAGCACAACAAATACAACCAATGGATATGGGCAATTTACAAGGACAAGGTATAATTAATCTCAACGAACCAAACACCGGGGCCTAAAGAAACGAGCAACACATATGTCGACGGAAACGCTTGAAAGAGAGAAAAAAGATCAGGGGCTAAGTGCCGCTGACGAGCAGGAATTTCAGCGACTAGCCGCATCGACAGGACTGGATGAAAAGACCGGCGGTGGGGACAATACCCCTAGTGGCGACTCAGAAGAAGACCCTCCACGGCGACGACGGCGATTTGGTATCAGCAGAAGGGCCAAAGTTGCCGGATCACTCTTTGGTGGCGGGCTAATTTCGGCCATCTTCAGTATCTTTACCATCGGTCAAGGACCGGCGCAGTGGATTCATATTGCACAGCTAATCGACCAAATCGGTTTCGAAGAGCTCTACGAGGAATCAGACGAGGCCAGCATGCGCCTTTACCGGTACGCAAAAGGATTGAAGGGCGATGCACAAAATACGCGCATGAATAAATTGGGTAACAGATTCGCCGACAAATACGAAAAACATCTCGGTTCTATGGGTCTGAAGTCGACATACTCACCGCTCTTGGGTTTGTTGGACGGCTACGAAATCGACCGTAGTCATCCCAAATATGCCGGAATGACCGAGGAGCAGATCAAAACCGAAATGAAAGAACGATTTGGCGTTGATGTGGTGGATAAGAGTACCGTCACCGGCGACCCGGCGCACAGGGGCTCACTTATAGTTCCTCAAGAATCGTTGGGCTTTCAGGGAAATAAAAAATTTGTCCGCGCCAACTTTAGTGAAGCCGGGTTGAGCAAGATTAACGCCGCCATCGGCAACCGCCTGCTGACAACCCGTGCGGGCATGACGTTTCATCCCTTAAAAAAGCTAGACCAAAAGGTACTAAGGTCCGTTGAAAAGTTTGCTATCGAGAAGGCGGTTCGCGAACGTCGCACTACTTATATTAGAGAGGGCGACAGTGCCATCAACACCAACACCAGACCGAGCGGCAATAACGACGCCGAAAGACAGAATTCCACTAGAAATGCCGAAGAGGCTAGACGCACCGCCGACTCAGTAATTGAAGAGGGTCAAAGAGCTAACAGCGATATCGCCGAAAGACCTATTGCCGATGGTCCACAATCCAGACTCTTGGCATTTCAATCAAATTTGGCGGTGCGACTGGCGGGAGGGGCAGGAGCGATTACGGCCATTCCTTGTCTGGCAAGGGGTGTCGCCGACGAGGCAGCAACTATCAAAAAAGTGCAGGTATTTATACCACTTATTCGCATCATGGGCGAGATGAGATCTTTTGGGCGAGGTCAACTACTAGCCGGCCAGGATTTCGATGGCCAGCAAATTAATTATTTTGCGAATAAGCTGGTCGGGATTGACGAAAACGGCAAAAAGCACTCTTTCTTTGACTCGGAACCCATCCGTGTTTTTAGCGGCCAAAAGGGTGGCCGCAAGCCTAATAAGACCCTACAAACCATGGGCAAAGGTTCGCCATTCGACTTCCTAAAAGAAGGATCGACAGGAGCCTCGCTTGATGTCCTTTGTAGCTCGGGCGTACAAGGCGGAATACTAGTCGTAACTTTCTTGGGTGGACCAGTCAGCACGACTGTTGGTGCAGTAGCTTCTGCAATCCTGGTACCGGCAGTACTTGCACTGGTTGCCGAATGGGTCTCAGGTAACGCCGTAGAAATGGAAGCAATGGGTGCAGATTGGGGCAGTCAGATTGCCTTTGGGGCATTTGAAGGAGGAAGACAGGCAGAACTCTTGAGAGGTGGGGCAGAGATGCCTCCAGACCAAGCCCAGATACGCAGTGATAACGCCAAGTTTGGCGCTAACCAAGAATTTGCCGAAAAGAGCCTAGCCTACCGCCTCTTCAGCCCCTACGATTATCGGACGCCGGTGGGTAAATTAATCGACAGGCAAGCCGGACAGGATCTACCTCAGACTATGGCCAGCATCATGGGTGCCATTACTAGTGCCGGCAAGTTATTAATGGGCAATGTGAGCAGCCTCGTTACCGGGAAATCATCGGCAGCAATCAACGCGCCCATGTACGACTTTGGCGGCCTAAAGAGCGCCGGATTTACGGTAGCCGAAGAGAACAGTAAGCTTTACCAAAACCCCTATCGATCACCCGCCGGTCAGGCCGGAAAATTATTTGACAGTCCGAATGGTAAGACCTACATTGACCGCGCGAAAAGGTGCAACGGCGTTGACATTGTAAAGGACAACGACGGCGACTGGAACGCCGTGAGCCAACCCGACACCATAGTAATGCCACAGGATAGTGGCAATCCAGAATGTACATCTAAGGACCCGAGCTGGATTCAAACGCGTTTTTTCATACGGTACACAACTGAGCAAAATGCCGCTGCCTGTGGTGTAGGCGATGATGAATCATGTGGATATGTAGGATTTACTAACGGGTAGGGAAGTAGATGAAAAAACGATTTTTTAGCAAGATAAAAACAATCGCCAGGCAAGCTCTACTGCTTACACTGGCATCAACCACACTGGCATTTAGCGGCGGCCTATCATCGGCATCGGCCCTCTCCAAAGAACAGTTAAAGCTCTTCTATAAGGACTACATTTTGGACTTCAACGTCAGAGACGACAGCTGCGGAACCACAGGTCCGGGCGGTGGAGGCCAGGCTGGAACCGGAACTCCCAGTGGTGGTGCCGGCGTTCGAAAGACCAATATACAGCCGCCATATTATCTAGAGATCTTTGCTATTGAAACACTAAGATCAGTCGCCCTAAAGCGCAGCGCACCAATAGAAAGTGCCATTACTGAAGAGCATGTTATTGGGCTGATCGCTTTTATGTTTGGTGAGGGTGGTGACATCAATAATACGAGTAGTGTTTTTAACCCACTCAACACAGGTCTGAATGATCCAGAACTCATCGACGGTAGGGCCGCAGGCGACGGAACGCAAGCCTTTAAATCATTCGACGCAGGCGTAGAAGCCACCGCACGAACGATAGTAGGCAGCTTCCAGAGTCGTCTCGGAGAAGCCCTGACGGGCAAAGAATCAACCGCCGAACAGTTTATGGAATCACTATCATATTGGTATCGTTTTCCAGGCAATCACCCTTGGGCAGAAGCATCACGCGGTCGTGAGGCGGATTACTACCTGGAACGCCTAAGCCTAGTCAAGCAGGTTCGCACTCGTTACCCGCAGATGGCGGGTCTTCAGCTGGGTAACCGAGATATTCTGGAGCAGCAGGCCAACATGATAGTTCCATCTGACAAATTGGTCTATAAAGGCGCAGGGACCGGCAGTAGTACAGCCATAGGTGGCGGCACCGCTAACCAAAGCTGCGGGGGTGGCGGTGCTGTAGCAGGCTGTGCCGAACCCTTTAGCAGTACCATAGCTGGTGAAATTTTGGCCCACACCGCCAAATGCTTAGCTTGGCCGAGCAAGGGTAAGAAGATCATCACGCCAGCCATGAAGCAGGAATTGGGCGGAGATGGTGGGCGCTCCATTGCCACCACTCAATACGCAAACGCAATGGACGATGTCAATAAGAGCTATGGCGTTAATCCATATAGTGACTGCGGGGTATTTGTTTCAACCGTTATCCTGGCAACCGGTATCGATCCCCAGTATCCAAAACGTAGCACCGGGGTGCAAGCTAACTACGTCCGCACGAGCCCCAAATGGAAGGTGTTCGAAAACTACACGGGTCCTGATCCTTCTGGCAAAAATAAAGAGCGAGACTTGCGCCCGGGCGACGTCCTGATCGACCCCATTAATCACACGTATATGTATACGGGCCTCTGGGACAGTGAAGATCCCGACCCCAAAAACCCCACCAAAAAGATTCAATTCAACTCAGCCCAAGCCTCACTGGCTGACACATCAAACGGTACGCCGCCGGAAGCTCAGAACTTTTATAGTTCTGGCGGCTATCTAATGGCACGCTTTATTGGCACTCCGGGAACCTCAAACGGTAGAGGCGTATTAAATTAACCACGATAAAAGAAGCGAGGATACATGGAATCAACAAAACGCAGGACCATCCTGATAGCGATAGCAGCCCTTTTCTTTATCGGCCTAGTGCTTGTTATTTTTCTCATGGTCAGGAATAATCGCGAAAAGATTGTTGTAGACTCAATACCTAAAACCCTCAAACTGACTTTGAACGGCAAGGAAATAAGCAACAAGGGTGCAACAGTACAGCCCGGCACCTATACTCTGGAAGGCTCAAGTACGGGATTTAGAACCGAAAAGGTCACCGTGACCGTCAAAGTCAAAGAAACCAAAAAGGTTAATATGTACCTAAAGCCCGTAACCAGACAGGCACAGGACTCCATAGCAAAAGATGAAGATCAGGCCCTAAAACTAGAAGCAGAAGGCGGCCGTGAATTCAACGAATCAGTCAATAAGGCCACTAATCAGAACCCCTTCATCAAAGAACTGCCCTATATCGGACCCGGTTTTAGCTGGCGCATCGATTACGGTGCTCCGGACGGGCTGAATGACAAAAAATATCCCGGTGAACCGGTAATCTTTATTCGGAGCAAAACCACTGCAGATCAGGAATCGGCCCTAACTTGGATGCGCAACAGTGGCTACGATCCCGACAAAATGAACCTGGTCCTGACAATTGGCTCGACTTCGTATTAGCAACGGACTTTTGTTCTACAAAACTATCTGGTTGCTTCCCTGAAAATACTGCATTACCACATCGGCATCAGTAGTGGTAATCAGCGTTTGGTAGAGACCGGCGTACTCGGTAAGCGCGGCGCGGCGTTTAGCATCAAGTTCGCTAAAAACATCGTCCAGCAGCAGCAGAGGGCGCACGCCGCGCGCCTCTTCGATTAGTTGAAGTTCCATAATTTTGAGGGCTAAAACCAACGTGCGTGTTTCACCGCGAGAGGCACTTTCTTGCATGAGATGACTATCAATAGTCACCCGCAGATCGTCGCGGTGCGGCCCATAAGCAGTAAAACCGCGCAGTACGTCTAAATCCATGCTCGACTCCAGCTTATGAAGCAATTGAGATTCATATTGATCTATCGGGAACCGGGAATAATACTCCAGAATAATATGGTTATCACGACCAGCCAAGTGAATGTACAGTTCCGGCGTCTGTTCATTAAAACGGTGTACCAATTCGGCACGTTTTTTGGCAATCTGCCCACCAAGCTCACTTAATCGTACATTCCACACAAATAGCTGCTCACGCAGGTCGGACGGATTTCGTTTGAGCAGGGCGTTCCGTTGCGATAAAACACGTTTGTAGTGACGTCTAACGGCTCCGAAACCGGTTTCGGATTGTTCGATCAGATCGTCCAAAAAACTTCGCCGCAGTTCGGGAGAACCACTCATAAGGAGCAGGTGATTTGGTTCGAACAACACAACGGGCAGCATTTTACTTGAGTGCAGGCGGGTTAGTTTTTGACCGCTAATTTCGTATGACTTACTAAAGCTGGGCTGAGTTTGCAGCTTGATGGTGCGCACACCGTCAGGCGTTGTAGCGTCAATCCGCGTCCATGGGGCACCAAACTGCATCAGTTCAGCATCTTTTGCCCGAAAAGAACTGCCATGAGCAGCTACCAATACCGCCTCCAGTAAATTGGTCTTGCCGCTGGCATTGGGTCCGGCAATGATATTAACGGCCGGATCTAGTTCAAAGAACGCGTCCGCATACGACCGAAAGTGCTGCAGGCGAATATCGCTAATCATAGTAGGTAGTGTAGCAGCGTTCTATGACTTGAGCGGCATTATTAGGTGGAGGTAATCGGCTGCGGCCGGATCACGGATAACTACCGGCTCTAGTTTGCCATTAAAAGAAAAACTTACCTCCTCGCCAGAAAGGGCATGCAGCGCGTCCAATAGATATCGTGAATTAAGCGTAATAACACCGGTACCTACCACTTTTGCATCGGCCTTGGCGGTATTTTCACCCAACTGCGAAGCAACAGATCGAATACTAATACTTTGCGTCGCCTCATCAACATTAATAGTAATACTGCCAGCACTTTCGCGGGCAAAAAGACTAGATACCTTGGTAACGTTGACCAGATCAGCACGCTTTAGCGTAGCCGTTGTAGAGAACGAGGCGGGGACAAGTTTTCGATAGTCCGGGTATTTGCCCTCGATCAGCCGGGCTACCAGCTCGACATCGCCTACCTGGAATAATACCTGCTGTTCGTCGCTGGTTATGGCCACATCTCCTTCGTAATCGCCAACAATGCGCAGCAGGTCCTGCATGGCCGAAACGGGTACAAGCAGCTCAATAGTATCGGTATTGTCGCCCAATTGTTTTTCGGCCAGACGATAGCTGTCGGTAGCCGCCATATATAATTTGCCTTCATTGGTGTGAACCAAAATACCGGTTAGTACCGGCCGCGCCTCATCATTAGAAGCAGCCATGACCACCTGTTGCAAGCTCTTTTTGAGCACCGATCCGGAAACCGTCCACGACTTACCACCCTCAATAGCGGGCATAACAGGGAACTCATCGGCGGCCACCCCGTTTATGACCGATTGATACTGATCGGTGGCAATATTTAATTTGTGCTCGTCCAAATCAAGGTTGATAACGTCGGCCGGCAGGCTGCTCACAAAATCCTGCATTAGCCGCGCTGGGACGGTTATTGAGCCCTCTTCGGCTACTTTGGCGCCGATATAGTGCGTAATAGCTATGTCCAGGTTCGTTGCGGCGATACTCAACCGATTATTAACAGTCTTTATAAGTACATTGGCTAGAACTGGTAAAGTGCCACGGGTATTAGCGACTCGTGCGACAGTCGTGAGCGCTTTGTTAAGGTTTTCCTGGGTGACCTGAAGCTTCATATTATTACTCCTGAATTTAATTTTTATAAATAGTGGTGTTAGTTATAGGCCGTGTGGAAAGCGTGGATAAGGTATGGATTGACAGTGGTAAATCGTTGATTTTTTCCGTGGAAAAGGCGGGGGTTGTTGGCTGTGGATGCGGAGCGGAAAAGTAGGGCTTTCGCACAGGCACAAGTAGGTCGCGACGGGCATGTGAGTACAAAATGTGTGCACGTCCACGGTTTTTTAACACCGTTTGCACCGGCCTTGCACAGGTTTTACACATGGAGACGTTCCTTGATTTGGGCGATGGCAGCACGCAGTTCGGCGTCAAAATGAGATTCTTTTTCGATCTTTTCGACAGAATGAATGGCGGTGGTGTGGTCTTTGCGGCCAAGCTCGCGGGCAATCTTTGGAAAGCTTAGGTGCAGTTCACTACGCAGCATATACATAGCTACTTGACGGGGAACGACAATGTCCTTGTCGCGCTTTGGCCCCATAATGTCTTCCAACGGAATCTGAAAATGACGGGCAGTACGTTCAATAATTTGTTTCGCGCTGATGTGTTTTGGTCGGGTTTGATGACTTCCAAGCAGACTGGTAGCTACGTTCATGTCGGGCTCTAGGCCTCGCATTTCACAAAAAGCGAGGAGCTGGTTGAGCGCACCTTCGAGCTCGCGAATGTTGGTCTGAACGTTGGTTGCCAGATATTCGGTTACGTCGGGAGACAGGCGAATGTTGTGGGTGCCAGCCTTGGTTTGCAGAATGGCGCAGCGTGTTTCGAAATCCGGCGTTTGCATGTCGATGCTCATGCCCCAAACAAAACGCGAGCGCAAGCGCTCTTCCAAGGTAGGAATTTCACGCGGTGGTTTATCACTGCTGATAATTATTTGTTTGTTTGCCTGGTGCAAGGCGTTAAAAGTATGGAAAAATTCTTCCTGGATTTTTTCTTTGCCAGCAATGAACTGGATGTCGTCGATAATGAGCACGTCAGCGCCGCGGTAAAAATCAGCAAAATCGGTGTTCTTCTTAAATCTGACTGCGTCGACGAATTCCTGCAAAAATTGTTCGCTTGAAACGTAAACCACGCGGGCTCCAGGATTTTGCAGAAGTACCATGTTGCCCACGGCCTGAATAAGGTGGGTCTTGCCGATGCCAACGCCACCGTACAAAAAGAGCGGATTGTATTTAGTGCCAGGCTGAGCGGCAATAGCCTGGCAGGCGGCGTAGGCCAGTTCATTGCCCGATCCGACGATAAAACTATCGAATGTGTAGCGTTCGTTGAGGCCTTGGCGGTAGTTATGGGCCAGAGTATTGGGCTGCGGAGTCGGCTTGGCCGCGGTAAAAGCACGTAGTCTTTCGTCGCCAGATTGGGGAGTAAGAACAATGGTCTCTTCTTGCTCTGGTATAGCTCGGGCTACCGAATGAATTTTGTATTCGATTGTACTCGGACTGGCGCCATTCTTTTTTAGTGTGTCGGCGATGAGGGTGTTGTATTTACGTTCCAGTTGCTGCTTTATGAAAACATTGGGCACACCAATTATGATACTGTCGTCGTCGTGGCGCAGCAGCGTAGTATTTTTGAACCAGGTAAGAAAGTTACCTCTAGAAACGGAGAGTTCTATCTCTCCTAAAACTGCTTGCCACAAGCCATTGTGCATTCCGGCTTATACCCTCACTTATTTACTCTCTCGACTTGGTCGTCTACGAGTCAATATACGCTACCTCGGCCGACTTTTCCACATAGTTTGTATTGATTACAATAAAATCTTGCGAAGAAGACGATTTTAAGGGTTAAGTTATGCACAGTTTCAATTTCTCTCTTGAAACCTGTGGAAAATACTTGGCTAAACGTGGAAAACTTGCTAAACTTAGTGGGTTAAACATTGTTATTTTCACTAAAATAGCAATCAATGAAAGGATAGAGTGTCCGGCGAGTCGTGTACGACTCCAATAACAGGGTGGTACTTTGATTTGTCCATTCAACCCCGGATACGGTAAAGTGTAGGAAGTATGCCAAAACGAACGTTACAACCAAAGAAGCGTCACCGCGCCAAAGAACACGGTTTTTTTGCGCGCATGAAGACTCGCGCCAGTCGCGCCATCTTGCGCCGCCGCCGCAACAAGGGTCGCGCCTTGCTTACCAGGTAACGGATTTTAATCCAAACCTAATCTAACCAGAACCAAACGGAGACCGTCCGAGTAAACCTATGATCGACAAAGCACACCGATTTCAGGGATACAACAGTCTCCGTTTTGTGTATCAAAAAGGGCAAACGGTCCGGGGACCGCTCTGCGCTCTTAAATATGCATTAAATCGTCGCCGGTCAACGTACCGGATTGCCATTGTCGTAAGTCGTAAAGTTCATAAATCGGCAGTTGTGCGCAACCGCATCCGCCGGCGTATGTATGAAGTGATCCGCGCCTACGGTCCACGGATAAAAGATAGTTATGACCTGGTATTTATGGTGTATAGTGAACAGCTAGCGGAGCTGCCGCTACCCGAATTGCAGACAGCGGTGCGTGAAAAACTAGAGAAGGCGCACATTTTGGGCAAGACAGCTCTGGATCCTCAGGATCGTGGTATAGTAGATTTAAAGGAGAATCTAGGAAAGTAACATGTTCACAACCCTTATAGTTCAGCCAATTTTTAACCTCTTGGTATTTATATATGCATTATTACCTGGCCACAATTTCGGCCTGGCAATAATCCTGTTTACCGTGGTTATCCGGTTGTTGATGTGGCCGTTGGTCAAGAAGCAGCTGCGTCAGGTAAAATTGATGCGCAAAATTCAGCCGGAATTAAAAAAGATTAAAAAAGCTGCTGCCGGTGATAAGCGTAAAGAGTCGCTGCTTATGATGGAGTTGTATAAAGAGCGCGGAATTAATCCCTTTGGCCAAATAGGTATTATACTTGTGCAGATTCCAATTCTGTTTGGTCTATATCTGGGTTTGCAGCGCGTATTAAAAGATCCACACGACTTAATTAATTTTGCGTATCCGTTTTTGCAAGATTTGAGCTGGTTAAAACAGCTGGGCAGCAACATCGAATTATTTGATCACACTCTCGTTGGCCTTATCGACCTAACCCGGCCGGCACTCAGTAATGGGGGTATTTATTGGCCGGCACTCATGCTAGTGGCGGGAAGTGCTGTGGCCCAGTTTTTCCAGAGTCGTCAATTGGCGCCCACCGATAAAGATGCCCGCAGCTTGCGTACTATTTTGCGAGAAGCAAAAGAAGGTAAACAAGCCGATCAATCAGAGGTTAATGCGGCCATGGCTCGTAGCACCACATTTCTGTTGCCAGCTTTAGTATTTGTTTTTACGATTCATTTGGCATCTGCGCTCAGCCTGTACTGGCTGGCAACGGGTCTGGTTGCCATCTATCAGCAGGGGCGTGTCCTTCGAGAAGATGTCGAAGATATGGACACGGTCGCCAGTACCTCCACAAAGGCTACGGATCGTGCCAAAAAAGCAATTGAGGCCGAAATTGTAGAATCAAAGCCTAAAAAGAAGGCCAGTACCAAGAAAGCAGCACGCAAAAAACGGAGGAAGTGATGGAAGAAGCCATTCAGTTTGCCAAGAAATACCTAGAAGACCTGTTATCATTCTTTGGACTCAATACTGAAGTACGTGCATCGAGCGAAGATGATGTTATTGAGCTGGAAGTACCTTCCACGCATCTGAATGGTTTTTTGATCGGCCAACGGGGCGAAAATATGCGTTCCATGCAGTTTTTGGTTAGTAATGCACTCAAAAACAAAGGTTTTAAATACACTCGCGTAAATGTCGACATTGCCGAGTACAAAAAACAGCGCGCCGAACGCCTGAGCGGCCGTGCCGAGGAATGGGTAAAAAAAGTCAAAGAAACCGGCACGCCAATGGATCTAAAGCCGATGAGCGCCGTTGATCGCCGAACTGTACATAAATTAGCACAGGAATACGGCTTGATCAGCGAATCGGTTGGCGAAGGTCGCGATCGGCATATTGTGTTGCGACCTGTTGAGGATTAACCTAATCTCATAGATAAAAGAATGGTGCCCACTCGCGCCATTCTTTTTATTATTGGGGTAGCTCTAGACGAGGTGCTTGGCTTGCTGCCCAGACATCATTTGGCACAAAGATAGAGTTTGGGCGCCACTGATCTGCCGGTGAATTATCTCTAAACACTTGATTGTGGTCATAGGTGTCCGGCAGGGCCTTTTCTACGCTGAACCCTTCTGGGGCCAATACGTACAATGAACTTGTCGCCCACCCCGGTATGAGACGAAGGTCTTTGATTGGAACTTTTAACTCCGACGGAAGGCCGTTGCCGTTTAGCCCATCGCCAGGAGTTCTTTTTGGATCATATTCATATGCATATCGGTAGCCCCGAGAAGAGTGGTTCAATCTGGAATAAGCGCTTTCGCCATTGATTTCGATGAAATTTTTTATCCAGGACGCAAATTCACTTGCCAGTGCTGGCCGCGTGCGCGGCAGATAGTATTCATTCCACCACTGTGCGCGCAATCGGCCTTCTATGGCGTTACATTCCTTTTCCATCGGGTCGTATGAGCGGTTATCGGGAGTCGGATCTGTTTTGGGGGATGTGGCAACCATGCCTTGATAGATCTTTTCTACGGCCGCTTTGGCTCTGAAAGTCGCTTGGATTGCGAGTTCGTCCTCTTCCGGTGCGCGTGCTAGGGCAGTGTGAAGATCGCTCGGTAGTTCTCGCAGGTCTTTCGGCAGTTTTTTGAGACCCATAATAGCGGTGGCTATTTCAAATGATTGTCTATGTTCGACGTCGGTCGATGCTGGGACTGGTTTATCCAAGATGCGAGCAAGCGGTTCAAGCTCAACGCTCAGTTTTTCTGAATGACTCATATTTTAAAAAGATACCTTCCTCCCTCCGAGTTAGGCACGGGTTATTAACATATCATGAAATTATGCGTTTGCCAAATTGACCTTTGGGGAAGGTGAAAAATTAGACGTCAGTAGTATCGCCAATGATTTCTTTGTAGATCATGAGAGTTTCGGTGGCCATTCGATGCCAGGAGTATTTTTTGATCTGGCTCTGGCCATTTTTTATGAGAGTCTGGGAGAGCTTTTTATCGGTTAAAATGTCATTAATCTTGTCGGCCATATCGCGAGCACTATGCGGATTAAAATAATGCGCGGCAGAGCCATATAGTTCGGGTAGGCAGGTAGTATTACTAGATGCAAGCGGTGCGTCATGAGCCATAGCTTCCAGTCCTGGTAGTCCAAAACCTTCACTAAGGGATGGTAAAGCGTAGGCGCGAGTGTGTTGGTAGAGCCACTTTAGTTCTTCGTCTGGGGCAAAGCCAGTGAAGATGATCTGATTACGAAGCGGGTGATCGCGTACACTATCTTCTAGTTCCTGATAGTTAATTTCTTTTTTGCCTACAAGCACGAGTTTTAAATCGGGGTGTGTTTTGTGTAAAAGCGTAAAGGCATCTACCAGAGTAGGTAGGTTTTTGTGTGGAAAAGCATTGCCAACGTACATAATGAAATTATCCTTTGCACCAAGGCGGACCGGTTTTTTAGCGGCAGTCTTTAGTGGCGGTTCGCTGGCTTCATAGGTGACGACAATTTTGTTTTTGACCGAAGGTTGATAGTCGGCCAGATCAGCGGCTACATAATTGGTGGGAACGATAATTTTATCTGACTTCCAATGACTCCAGACGAATAAAAGGCGGTAAAGCTTCATTTTGAGCCAATAAACGAGTGGATTCGTCGAGCCGCGGCGCACAAAATGGAACATGGTCAGGTCGTGCGTCGTGGTTACGATGTTGCCGAAATAAAACAGAGGCTGCTGGGTCATAGTAAAGTGCACTAAATCGGGATTTAGGCGATACAGTAGCCGTGCAAAACCAAATTGCTGCAGGGGATTGAACGAAAACTGTGCGTAGGGGCAGGGAAGGGTACGGAAATTACTGACGCGCGGCCTCCAGTCGTCGTCGGATTGGAGCAAAATGGTGTAGCGATGGTAGGTATCGACGCTCTGCAGATGCTCCAGCAGACGATCGACGTACCTTCCGGTGCTAGAGCGCCGAATACGGGCATCAACGACAATGTGTTTCTTGGCAGACATGGCTAGATCCAATTATACTTGAAGTTAATGCAATTACTGAATCTGAACCGTATACCGTTGGTGGGCAGCCGCATATTGCTGGCGTACATGCCATTGCATGTTTTTCTGGCGCAGTCACTCAGCCTGATTACTGGTGGTTTGGAGGCGTGGAAGCTAGGTAAGGATGTCCTGTTACTTTTACTCGTTTTGTTCACAATCTGTTTGGTTTTGGTGCAGGGGAAGATGACTAGGATTTTCCGGATGCTATTGATGTTTGCGGCCGTATATGGGCTGCTGCATCTGTTGTTATGGGCAGTTCACCCAGAGATTTATGACCGTAGTGCGGCTATTGGCATCGTTTATAATATGCGTCTGCCGCTCCTGTTATTGCTGGGATACACCTCTGTTATGATACTACCAAAGTTCGTATTTAGTTCGGTTATTAAGGTGGTTCTGGGAATTAGTACTGTCGTTGCCGGCTTAGGTGTTATCCAGTTCTTTGTGCCGCCCGACATTTTGTTTCATTTTGGGTATGGCGTGGAGCGCGGCGCGCGCGCGGCATTTATGATTGACGACCAGGCAGGTTTGCTGCGTGTTATGTCGACGCTGCGTGAACCCAATGCATTGGGCGCCTATTTGATTGTGCCTATTACTACCCTTTCCTTTTTGTTTTTGCGGTACAAAGATTTGGCACGGCGTCAAATAATTGGCGGTTTGTTAGGCTTGCATGTATTGGCGCTGTTTCTGACCTTTTCACGTAGCAGTTGGTTGGCATCGGTCTTAGTGATCTTGATTGTGATTGCTGTGCATTTCCGTGAGCAGATAAAACCGTTTACGAACCGTTATTGGCCAATGCTGGCTGGTGCGGTGATTGTGTTGGTGGTCGGGTTGTTTAGTCTGCGGGATACACACATTTTCCAGCAGTATATTGTGCATAGTAATCCGACCGAGACAGTGCAGGATTTGGATTCTAATGATTATCATTGGTTGTTTATTCGGCAAGGCCTGGAAGGTATAATCGACCAGCCGTTTGGTCATGGGCCGGGGACGGCAGGGCTTGCTTCGATCCAGAATCCGGCAGGTAGTTTTCTGACTGAGAATTACTATGTTCAGATTGGATATGAGCTTGGGGTGACGGGTCTTGTATTATTCGTCCTGCTGAATGTGTGGTTGTATATAGCGTTACTACGCAGGGGTAATAGATGGACGGTTGTACTGCTAGCAAGTTTTTGGGGTTATATGCTGACCAATATGCTGCTACACACCTGGAGTAATGAGGCGGTGGCGACGCAGTGGTGGCTATTAGCAGGAATGTTGCTGGCGACGGGTGGGGGCGATAAGGCTAAGAAGTTGGCTAGCGTTAAGACTGCTGACGTTCGAAAAACAAAGAAGGGGAAGCGGCTGAAATAAAGCGTTAGCGCACCTCACGACTGATGTACTCATAAACGCTTCTTGCGACAGCTTCCCATTTGAAATGGCCTGCTTGCGTGGTGCTTGCGTCGGCCAATTTCTCCCAGGCTTTTTCGTCAGATAGTATTCCCTGCCATGTCCTCGCAATTGATTTCGGATTGTTTTGGTCAAAATAGAGAACGGAACTACTGGCGACTTCATGAAAAACCGGAATGTCGCTGACGGCGCATGGCAGGCCAAAACTCATGGCTTCGAGTACGGGCATGCCGAACCCTTCGTAGTGACTGGCGGTGGTAAAAAGCTCGGCGCTTTGGTACAGGGCGGTTCGTTCATCGTTGCTGACGTAGCCCAGATGAAGAACGTTCAGGCCTTGGTCGCGGGCGGTCTGCAGGCGGGCGATTTCGGCGTCGCAGTTCCAGCCGATGCGTCCGGCTATGACCAGAGTGTAGTGTTTTTGCAGATTCTGAGGCAGCTGCTGGTAGGCGTCTATGAGTGCGATGATGTTTTTACGTGGCTCGACAGTGCCGACAAATAATAGAAAGGGTCTGCTCAGGCCTAATTTTTTGAGCAGTTCCAGCCGTTCGATTTCGTCCAGTAGTTTTGGTGGTTCGGGTGGGATGGGGGTGACGAGTATGTGATTGGGGTCAGTATTGTATTGGTCAGTGATTTTTTGTTTGCTGAATTCTGACACGGTTATGACGAACCGCGAGCGTTTTATTTGCTCCGGAACAAACCGCGTCAGGTCGTTGCGGTTTTTGGTGGCCACATAATCGGGCAGATCCAGATAGGTTAAATCGTGCACCACGGGCGCGGCCGGTGTTTTCGCCAGGCTGGGATAACCCAAGAAATTACCGAACAGCGCAAAATCGGCGCGCTCTTTCGCAAGTAATTCCAGGGGTAATTCGATGCCAAATCGGCGCAGCTGATAGACGATTTTGCTGGGAATGAATCGTATTGGCCGGTAACGGATGTTGGGCGCGCAGGGCAAGTTGGCGGTGTTGTTGCGGCCTAAGAAATTGTAATAAAAACCAACGAGTTCGATATCATTGGGATATTGCCGGGCCAGCTGGCCTACCAAGCGTTCAATGTAATAGGCTACGCCGGTCTTGGGACCGAGTAGCGGGCTGGCGTCGAATATGATCTTGATTGGTTTATGCATCACTTTGTTTCATATAATAGTATAATGTGTGGCAGACGATATGTATAAATCCGAAAAAATCAAAAATCGCTATCGTTATTCGCTGATCCTGCTGCGCCAGCTGGTTATTACCGATTTTAAACTGCGGTATCAGGGTTCTGCCCTGGGGTATGTATGGTCCTTGTTGCGACCTCTGTTTTTGTTTATTATTTTGTACTTTGTGTTTGTAAAGTTTTTGCGGTTTGGATCGGATGTGCCACATTTTCCGGTGTACTTGCTGGCTGGCATTGTACTGTGGAACTTTTTTGCCGAAATAACGACGACTTCCATTAATGCTATTGTTGAGCGTGGTGCACTTATCCGCAAACTGAATTTTCCAAAGTACGTTATTATTATGGCTACCGCTGTTTCAGCACTGATTAATCTGGTGTTGAATAGCGTCGTAATTATGATATTTATGGCGATTAACCACGTTGAATTTACCTGGAATTTGCTTTGGGTGCCGCTGTATACTGTCGAGATTTTTGTGTTTGCGCTGTCGCTGGGGTTTATTTTGAGTGCTTTGTTTGTGCGACTTCGCGACATCGGATATATCTGGGAGGTGGCGATGCAGGGGCTATTTTATGCCACACCGATTATTTACCCTTTGTCTATGGTTAGTAAAGAATGGCCCGAAGTTGCCAAAATTTTGCTGCTTAACCCAGTGGCGCAGGCTATTCAGGATATCAGATATCTGGCCATAACCCCTGAAACGCAGACCTTGTCCGGTATTACTAATCATCGGGGTATGGTTTTGGTGCCGATTATTTTGGTGGTGGTCACTACCCTGATAGCGGTCGTTTTGTTTAAGAAGCGGTCGCCGTTGTTTGCGGAAGAGGTGTAGAACATGAAAACCGATAATCAGCCGTTTGAAACAGTTATATCCGTCGCGAAGGTTAGCAAAGATTTTGTGCTGCCACACGAACGGTCCCATTCCGTTAAACAAGCCTTTACCGGATTGTTCCGCAGCCGCGACCGGCGAGTCGAAGTGCAGCACGCGCTGGCCGGCATTAATTTTGAAATTAAAAAAGGCGAGTTTTTTGGCATTGTGGGACGAAATGGCAGCGGCAAAAGCACTCTGTTAAAGCTACTGGCCGGCATTTATCAACCAACTAAGGGCCAGGTTTCGATTAAGGGTAAGTTGGTGCCGTTTATCGAGCTGGGTGTCGGCTTCAACCCGGAATTGACCGGCCGCGAAAACGTGCACTTAAACTGCGCACTGCTGGGTTTTTCCCCGATTGAGGTGAACGAAATGTACGACGACATCGTGTCGTTTGCCGAACTGGAACGGTTTATGGATCAAAAACTCAAAAACTACTCGTCGGGTATGCAGGTACGGCTAGCATTTTCGGTGGCTATAACCGCACAGGCCGATATTTTGCTGGTTGACGAGGTGTTAGCTGTGGGAGACGCCGATTTCCAGCGCAAATGTTTTGAGTATTTCCGATCTTTAAAAAAGCAAAAGAAAACCGTGGTTTTTGTGACGCACGATATGGCTGCGGTACGCGAATACTGTGACCGGGCAATTTTGATTGATCGCAGTAAACTGGTGCTGGAAGGTAGTGCCGAAAAAGTTGCCGAACAGTATACGAAGCTTTTTTCCGAAGAAGCCACCGAAGATGAATCCCAACGTAAAGTAAGTGGCAGCCGCTGGGGCGATGGCCGGGCAAAAGTGGAAAAAATCAGTCTTTCCGAAAAGCGTTTAACTCCCAGCGAGAGTAATTTGACGATAACGACGCAGATAAAGGCCTATGAAGATATTGAATCCCCGATTGTTGGCTTTTCGGTTAAAGACAGCGCCGATAACATGCTATTTGGTACTAATACGCGAATTAAAAAACAGCGCTTAAATGACCTGAAAAAAGGACAGATCGTAGATGTGACCTGGACCGTGCCTAATATTTTTGCCGACGGCCGGCATTACGTGAATGTGAGTGTTGAGCATGTCGATGGAATAACGGTTAGTGATTGGTGGGTAGAGGCTGCTAGTTTTATCGTGCGTAACGATGAACAGACCGCCTATTCTATTACCCCTCCCATTCAGGTGGCGATTAGCGATAAAGATTAGTTTTCCGGGCGCGTCATTGTATACTGTAGTCAAAGCCTAAAAATGGGGAATTCATGGTAGTTATTTTTTACGGAACCGGCGCTGAGCTTATTAAGTTACTCGGGGTTGTCCGCCGAATTCCGCGGTCCGAGATGTTGCTTATTTGTACTGCGCAGCAGCGGGCGGGGCTACGGGAATTGCATCCTCAGCTAAATATCGAACCTGATATGTATCTGTCAGAGGGCTGGCGCGGCAAAGATGTCGCCAGTATGAAACAGATGCTGGGCCTAATGCTGAATGCGCACGGCAAATTTGCTACCCAGTTTTTGGCGATTAAAAAGAAGATAAAGGCGCACGATAAAAAACAGGGAACCAAAAGCGTGGCCGTTGTACACGGCGATACTCTGACTACGGTGGTCGGTGCCTATATGGGCCGTTTTTTGGGTCTGCCGGTAGCTCACCTGGAGGCGGGACTGCGCAGCGGAAATTGGCGGAGTCCTTTTCCTGAAGAATTGGACAGGCGCATTGCCGCTAAAATAGCGCGGATTCATTTTGCGCCGAATGAGCGTTCCATCGCCAATTTAAAAAAAGAAAAAACCAAGGGCGAGATTATTAATACTGTTTACAACACGTCAAAAGACGCTATCGAAATGGCCGGGGAGTTTGCGAGCAAGCGCGTCGAGGAAATGAATTTGCCAACTCACTATGGGCTGGTCTTGCTGCATCGTACCGAGCTGCTAGAAAACAAGGATGACCTGGAGGCCATTTTGAAAGTTATCCATGACCATGCCTCTACCAAGACCCCGATTGTCTTTACCGAACATACCACTACCAAGGTCAGGATCGAACAGTACGGCCTGGGCAAATACCTGAAAAAAGCCGGACTGATTCCGATTCCAAAGCAGCGGTATTTTGACTTTATGGCAATTGTTGGCAGGGCCGATTATGTAGTGACGGACGGCGGAGGCTTGCAGGAAGACTCGTATTTCCTGGGCATTCCAGCAATGGTGCACCGAAAGATTAGCGAGCGGCACGATGGTATGGGTGAGGTTGCATGGCTGTCGGGTATGGATGCTGCGAAAGTTGCCGAATTTCTAGAGAATCACCCTGATAAAAGTACGTTTGCCAAGCAGCGGTCGGGTATTTCGCCATCGGCTACCGTGGTTGATTGGTTCCTGGATCACAAATATATCGCTGCCACGAATCAGGATTAGAAAATACACTCAACCCCGTGCCAAAAGCGCTCGTGTCCCTGCTCACAGTGCTTGGCTACATGATCTTTAATATCTGCCAAGCTGATTGGATGGCCTGTTTCATGAGTTTTTTGTTTCCCGCCTCATATCGCTCGATGAATTCATCCTGACTGACGATCTCGCGGCCTTCACTCATTTCGTAATCGCCTGGCTCGTATTCGTGAAATTCATGCACAAATGCGCTATACAGTAGCATATAGGTCTGGTGCTCATAGTAATCTGATTCGATAACTTCAATCAAAACAGGATGAGTAACAGTTATCCCGGCCTCTTCCATGGCTTCCCGGTGTATGGTTTGCTCCGCCTCGGTTTCACCGGGTTCTACATGACCGCCAGGCAGATCAAGCCCGCGGTGTTTTAAGTGCACTGCGACAATATCGCCGTCTTTGGTAAAGGGAATAACCGACACGCTGGTGACATCTTTGAATAATGGCTTTGCCGTCGCTCCAATATGCGTAAAGGTGACGGTTTTACCTTTAATTAAAGCGGTGTAAGAGTTGGTCGTCATGACTTGTCTGGGTTGGTGCCGAAGGCGGGTTGATTTATGACTGCGGCCTCGAATGTGCCGCGCATCTCGTATTCGGTGTCTCGGGCGATAAAGCAAGCATCGCCCTTCTGAAGCGTATTATTTTGATTACCAAAAGTTAGCTCCAATTCACCTTCTAATACGAAATAAATTCGATCGTAAGGTGTTGTTTCTTTTTCATAGTAGTCTGTCGCCTTGGTAGTAGCTAGGGACACGGCCGGGCTTATGTTTTTATTTATGAGGTTGTTGGCGGATTTGTTGGAAGCAATCTGGCGTAACGTCCCTTCATGCCGGCGAACAATTTTGTACATAGTTAACCTAGATTCCTGTGGTTATTTCTTGGCGGGTGTTTTGGGTTTGGTGATTTCGCGCGCAACGTATAGCGGGCGATTGCGGGCTTCACTGTAGATATTTGCCAGATAGATGCCTTGTATGCCCTGACCAATCAGCATCAAGCTGGTCATGATCAGAATAAATATAGCCAGGTAGGCCGTGCCGCTAAAGCCCAGGCTAAGCGGGTCGTTGAGCAGGAACTGTTCGATGACCATAAAGAGTCCGAGCAGAACGCCCAAGCCAAAAATAACCGCGCCAATGAGCGCTGAAAACAACAGTGGACGCATTGATGTGGTCGTAAGTCCGTCAATGGCCAAGCGGAATAGCTTTTGGAAAGTGTACCCGGCGACCCCATCGGTTCGCGGATCTGCTTCAAAATCGACGTAGGATTTTTCAAAGCCAAGCCAGTTTATGAGTGAGCGGGTGACGCGGTTGTGGTCTTTTAAGTCCCGGAATGCTTCGATAACGCGGCGGTCAATTAGGCGGAAGTCGGTATCGCCTTCTATGGGCTGACTCGCGTGGATGATATTAAGTAACCGGTGGTACAACGCAGAACCGGCTGTCTTAACGAGCCCGGCCTTTTCATTGCTGGTTCGGCGACCGATAACGATTTCGGCGCCATGCTCCCATTGTTCGATGAATTTGGGAAGTAAACGTGGTGGGTGTTGGCCGTCGCAGTCCAGCATGATCGCGGCGTCGCCGGTGCATTCCAGTAGTCCTGCTGACAAGGCGGCTTCTTTGCCAAAATTACGACTAAAATCTATTAGGCGCACGCGGTCATCTTTTTTTTGCAGTTTGCGTACCTCGTCAACAGAATTATCGCGGCTGCCATCGTTTACGAAAACGAATTCTGCAATATGATCATCGATGAATTCACGCAGCATTCCGTAAATCATAGAAACGTTGGCGCTTTCATTGTAGAATGGAATAATAACTGAGAGCGAATGTGATTTTTTCATTTGTACCTCGGCTGAATTATATCATGAAACAAGTCTTCGCTAACTACCTAACAAAGTGGAACAAAAGTACAGCAGCAGGTGTAATGCGCCGGCATCCTCGACGAACTGAAGCTGTGTTAGTTGGTTTGTTTTTTGCCGCGCTGGCCGCGCTGTTTATGGGGCCGATTTTGTGGCATTTTGACAGCGCAGTACACGGATTTTGGGGTGATGGCACGGGAGGGCTCATTTGGCTGAACGGTTTGGGACTTGGTCCGTTTGGCGGATTTAGCGATGCAGTTATTTATCCGTACGGTGATAACCTGTTTCGCCCGGAGTTCATAACGGCGTTCTTGTTTATTGTGCCCTTTTGGATACTAACCAAACTATTTGGTGCGGTAGTTGCCTGGAATACGATTATTTTTGTATCGTTCTGGCTTTGTGGCCTGACAATGTATTATCTGGCTAAACGGGTCAGTCGCAGCCGCATGGCGGCGTTGTGGGCGGGCGTGGCGTTTACCTTTTTGCCGATGCATCAGTACAAGGCGTTTGGGCATATTGCCTATGTGATGACGTTTGTGTTCGTGCTGGTCTTTTGGCAGGTGCTGAACTTCTTGGAAAAACCGAGCAAGCGCAATGCGGTCATGCTGGGGCTGGCGTTTGCGGCTCCGTTCTATATAGACGGTTATTATGTATTATTCGCGCTGTTATTGGTTGGGTTGCCGCTCGTCTATATGCTGGTGCGCGCGCTATGCCAGCTTAACAAAAAAACTGTTGAGCAGTTTAAATCACTCCTGCTCTCCGGGGTTATTTTTGCAGGCACGGCTGCCGTAGCGCTGTTACCGGTTATATATACAAAATTGGTATATGGCGCACAAATTGCCGGTAATCTGGCCATGGCGCGAGGCGATTTTATGAGCAATGTGATGGTCTATACGGCGCGGTGGTACGATTTTGTTATTCCAATCGAGACACATCCGGTGTTCGGCGCTTGGGCGACAGCGTTTCGCGTAGCACATAATCACGGATCAAATACTTCCGAACACACGCTATATCTTGGGTTTGTGGTGATTGCCTTGGCCGGATTCGCAACGTACTTTGTGCTGTGTCGGGCCTGGTTTAAACCTGCAAAAGCCAAACCCCGGAAAACTGTTGACCTCCCGGTTCGACGCCAGACTTTAGTAGTTATGGCAATCATTGCAGTCGTGGCGTTTTTGATCAGCCTGCCGCCGTATTTCCACCTGTTTGGACATCGTATCCCCATGCCATCGGGCGTTATTTCGGTGCTCGTGCAATATTGGCGGGTATATGCCCGGCTGATATTTATTATTCATTTGGCGCTGGTGCTGATTGGAACGGTGGGTTTGGCGATTTTACTAAAGCGAATGCGGAGCCGGGTACTCGGTATTGGGTTGGTTGTTTTACTGATTGTGGTGACTTTCTTTGAATATCTGTCATTTAACCCGTTCAAACGACAGGATATTTGGTATTACGACAAGCTATCTTCGGCAAACCAGTGGCTGGCCGGGCAAAAAGATATTAAAGCGATTGCGGTGTATCCATTAGTGGATCAGCCCAATGGATTGGCGTCGCTCTATACGACTGAGCAACGCGTACACGGCAAAAAGATGGTCAATAGCGGGACGATCAGCGCCAAGGCGGCTCGGCTGCGCGCCAGTATCGGCGGACTGAATGATCTGCAGACGCTGGGTGTATTAAAGGCGCTCGGTGTGCAGGCAGTCATGACGCACGAGGTGCTGCACGACCGCGAGGTAATGAACTTGCGCCTGGTGTATAGCGCCAACGAGGCACCGGCAGGTTATGCGGCTGATGTGGACATATATAGGATTAAAGACTCGGTAAAGCCAGCGCGCTATGCCCTGCTGGCCGCCGAAGGCACCAAAGACGTGACGGATCCTTATTTGCACAGTCAGCACTACGTTAATGTGGATAATAAAGTGGCGCTACAAGTAATGGCGCTACCGGGTATTACCGAAGATCCGACCGCCAAACACCGTATCCGTTTTGATCTGGTAGCTACTGGTGCTTACAGAAAGAGTGATTTGATGGTGATGCAAGGTGACCGTGTGTTGGACGTAATAAGGACTGATGCGGGCAAGCAGTTGACTCTGGAATACGGGGTGACTGAAGGCGAGCCGGTGCGTATGTTTTCAGCCGGGCCGATTTTATTGGACACGATCTATCTGCAGAATTTACAGGTAATTGAATAAGTCCTAAAGATCGAGGTCTTTAGACCGCTGTAGGAATATTCAAGGTTTGCTACAGCAAACCGTTGTCTTCGATGCCTTTTAGTACTGCAGCACTGCTTTTTTCCCAACTGAATTTGGCTGCTTGTTTTAGGCCAGCAGTGCGCATTTTTGCTTGTAATGGTTCGTTGGTTAAGAGTTCTTTCATGGCGGCAGTCAGTTCGTCGTTGTCGTCGGCGTCAATGTAGTGTGCTGCCGTGCCACCAGCTTCGGGCAGCGACGAATTATTGGCGGATATGACCGGTGTACCACAACTCATGGCTTCTAGGACGGGCAGACCAAAGCCTTCGTAGTGGCTGGGAAAAACAAACGTTTCGGCACCGCTGTACAGGGCGGGCAGGTCTTCGGTTTCGACGTAGCCCGGCAATACAACGCGGTCGCCGGCAATACGAGCATCGTTGATGGCAGCACGAATACTTTCATCCCGCCAACCGCGGCCGCCTACTAGAACCAGGCTGACTTCACTGCGCAGCTTCTCAGGCAGGTTCCGGTAAGCCCGAATAAGTCCTTCGACATTTTTGCGGGGCTCCAGGGTGCTGACAAACAGCATGTACTTGCCAAAAATGCCGTATTTGCCTTTGACGCGGGCAACTTCTTCGGCGCCACGTTCGTAGTACAAGGTAGGCTCGGCGGCCAGATGCGCCACGATCACTTTTCTAGGATTGATGGCAAAATGATCGCAGAGTGTTTTCTTGCTGTTTTCGGACACCGCTACAATAAGGTCGGCTTTTTCTACCGATCGTCCCAAATGCCGGGTCATAAATGCCAAGTTTTGCGGCGAGGAATATTCGGGACAGTCGAACATGCTTAAATCGTGCACTACAATGACTGACGGCGAATGTGCTAGTGGCCAGCGAATAAAATTGGGAAAAATATACACGCCTTTGCCATAGGCCAGGTCAATAGGCGGCACAAGATTGCGGAATTTAAGAGCGTGATACAGGCGACCAGGCAGCCAGTCAATCGGTTTGTCTAGGGTTTGCGGATTCTTTAGTAAATCGGCGATGTCCATCGGTTCGCGGGGATGCGTCAAAAGGCTCAATTGATCGTTGGGACCCAAATGGCTTTGCAGGCCCCGAACCAGTCCGTGCGTAAACCAGCCAACACCGCTGCGGTTTTTTAGGATGGTATGCGCTTCGACAAAAAGTTTCATATAGTTTCCAGGCTATAGTATAGAATACATACAGACCAATATGAAAGTTACCAACGGATTAAGTTTGTTTTTACAGTTTGACAAACTGCACGATCGCATTGATCTGCAGCGTCCGACGTCGCACGTTTTGGCGGGAGTTGCTGCCTTGTGGTGGGCGTTGCTGGGCGAGTCCGACGGCTGGCATTTTTTACTGCGACTGATCGCAATCGTTCTGTTTATTATCGTTATTCGACTGCTGTTGACACGGTTGGGTGGGTCTCGGCTGTCGGCTTTTACTGTACTTGTAGTTACCCTACTGTTGACGCGGTCGTTTTTGCCCGAACAGATTACGGCAATCAATCTTGTGGCATTGACAGTGCTTCTGGCGCAGGAGTATTTTGTGGTCAAAACCAAGACGTCAGCCTTGCTAGTCGGGGTAGTCATGGCCGTTGTAGCTGCCGGTGCGAGTGTTTACGAAGCCCGGCTGTTGATTATTTTTATGGTGGCGCTGTTGGCTCGGCTACTATGGCACGCACTTATTGAGCGTATGGGACGCAAGCAATTTATCTTATATGGTATCAAGGTGCTGGCG
>DASVXH010000008.1:0-1543 GCA_036392795.1 Saccharimonadales bacterium (SeqCode) | reverse complement strand
GCATAGTAACGGGCTTGTATGGATCATTTGAAAAGATCAGCGGGGAGCAATGGCGACGCGCCTTGAGCCTGCAGGGTAAGGCTGCGTGCTCGTTTGCGACCCTATGCAAGGGCAGCGGCGCGGGATTGTTTGTGGCGGACGCAATTTTGCAGGCAATGTCGACACGGTTGCGCGTAGGTAGACATGATAATAAGCAGGGCTTGGCTACAACTTTGCAGCCGAGTCAACAACTGCAGTTTGTATAATTTTTGTATTCATGGCAAACGTATTATTGATTGAACCGGACAAGGTGCTTGGGGGCACATATCAGCAGGCATTGCGGCTATGGGGCTACGAGGTGACGCATGCCTTCTCGGCGCAGGAAGCTATAAACGCAGCTGACAAGGCTCGGCCAGACGTAGTAGTGCTGGAACTGCAGTTGATCGGACATGACGGGATAGAGTTTTTGCAGGAATTTCGGTCATATCCTGAATGGCAGGATGTGCCGGTGGTTGTGTTGTCTCATTTGACCAGGGAGCTGCTGGAACAGAGTAGGGTGACCTTAGCCCGCGATTACGGCGTATACGATTGTCTGTATAAGCCCCGCACAACGCTGTCGCATCTACAACGAGCTATCAATGGAGTATTGGGGATATGAAGCAGCTGGTGACAACTGCGATTATTTTGGGTCGCACTGACTACGGTGAAGCCGATCGGATTTTGACACTGTTAACGCCCGAACATGGCAAGCTTCGCTTGCTTGCCAAAGGTGTGCGCCGCGTAAAATCAAAAATGGCCGGCGGTATTGAACTATTTAGTGTAAGTGAAATTACATTTATCAAGGGAAGGGGAGATATCGGAACACTGGTATCGACCCGGCTTATCAAGCACTACGAGCAGATTGTGGCTGATTTGGATCGTACCATGCTGGGCTACGACCTGATCAAAAAACTGAATAAAAACACCGAAGACGAACCCGAGCCGGAGTATTTTGAACTGCTAGAGCAAGCCTTTGTGGCTTTGAATGACCGACAGATTTCGCGCCAGATAATTATTTTTTGGTTTGGCGCGCAAATGCTGCGTTTGAACGGTCATACACCTAATCTTCAGACCGACGATAGGGGCCAAAAGCTCGCTGCGGATCAGACGTATGACTTTAATTTTGAGCACATGGCATTTTTTTTGGACGAGCGG
The DNA here is from genome assembly GCA_036392795.1 of Saccharimonadales bacterium (SeqCode). Lineage (GTDB taxonomy): Bacteria > Patescibacteriota > Saccharimonadia > Saccharimonadales > UBA4665 > JARIHD01. The sequence continues at coordinate 370 of DASVXH010000008.1, read as the reverse complement.
GGTAGGGGAGGGTATACTGCCGACCACATAAAGCTGCTGCGACTAACTTTTGATGGACACCCGCCAAGAATTATTCAGCAGATCAAAAACGTAGGCGATTTATTGCCGCCGAGTGATTATATTGTGCAGCAGTTGACGCATTACGTGGCCTAGAATGCTTTTTACGGAAATCCCGCTGCTCCCTCCCTATAGGGTAACGGGCGCTTTAGGAAAGCCTTTTTTCAGCGCTTTGGCAATCGCGTCTTGCAGGGGCGGTGTGCGGAAATGTAGATGCTCAAAGGTTCGGATCGGGACCCACTGGGGGTAATGCGTGTTGGCGCCTTGCTGGTTCATCTGGCCTTCTTCGGAAAAGTTCTGGACGGCGATGGGC
>DASVXH010000007.1:0-1685 GCA_036392795.1 Saccharimonadales bacterium (SeqCode) | reverse complement strand
TCCCGAAATCTCCGGTATCCGCATGCTGAGCCAAAACGCTATCTGCTGCTTGATCGACTTCGACTCCTTCGTCAGCTAAGGCCTAGCCGAATTCCCGTCAGAACGTCTACTCCGAGAGGGAGTTCCGAAGGCATAAATATTTCATTAGTTGCTTGCGCGCGATATACTGTATTGCATTTTTGCGCTCATCATCCGGCTATGATGTCTCGAGTGCTCGGGGAACACCTACGTTCAGCATATCATTGCCGTTCGATTTAGTGGATCAGAACGCGAAATGGTAGAATTTGAGACTGCGGATGATTGCTTAGAGAATATTCCTCGTGTGAGGGCACAAGATTATCTGGCCAACCAAAGTTTATTGCCTCCAATTTTTGCCGAACCAATAATATTTACTGACTTGTTTTCCAGACAGCCGATATTGAAACTTTCTGAATACCAAGACTCTATGTTAAGCTCAATCTCACTCGGCGTAATAAAAATCGCTGAGAACTTTACCAGAAAATCCAAAACACTTAAGTGTACTTACAGGGAGTATTTGGAATCGGTGAGATTAAACCCAGATTTTTGCTTATGGTGCGAACAGCCTTTACCCAACGAACTATGTAAGCTGATTTCGATGCCGGGTCCTCTTGAGCAGCCCGATTATAACGCCTCCTGGTACATGTTTCTGTCTAACGCAAAAACTCAATTGTCTCTGCACTTTGACATTGATTTCAGACACAACTTGATGTTGCAACTGTTCGGAACAAAACGATACGTTCTGATATCGCCTCGGTATTCGAAGAGATTAATTCCTTATTTCAATTTCAGTTTGCTCGCATTGAAAAACTTCGAAAAAGCAGAGAAAAGGGAATTTTTGAAATACAACAAAGCATTTGAATGTGTTCTCCATCCTGCAGAGACCCTGTTCATTCCAAAGTCATGGTGGCATTACATTGAATACCTGGATCTTTCTATGTCTGTTAGTTTGCGCTACGCGCGAACACCCTTTGATAAGGGATTTGCCCTCCTACCTCGCAGTTATTTACTCCAAAACATTGCAAATGACATCATTGAGGAGCGATCGGGATCGGTGCTCTTCCCCTCACAATTTAAGGAGTTATTTGATTCATACTATAGAGAGAGCGCTAACCCGCTGGAGTTGTATAAGCGCTTTTACGATACCAAGAAGAAGCTGTATCGCGAAATATCAACAGCGTCATTGCAGGGGACGTATGTGAACGACGCGTTCAATTTGGAACTCAGACGAATTAGGTCTCGCAAAGGTCAGATGGGGCCCCTATCGCAACCAATTGCATATGAAGGCAGCAATCCAGACAAACCAATTTCGAACAGGCAAATGAAGCTAATTGCACAATTGGCAAGACGTAACCCCTCGATTTGTTTGGATACTGAATTCTGTGCGTATTCTGGGCAACGAAAGAAACTCGAAGACTTCACCCGGCTGGAGGCTGCGCAAGTAGTAGACTTACTATTGAATTTGTCTTCACATCACCACCACTGAACGCTGTCTTTATTTTCACTTTTGCGGTCGATGCAGCATTCACCGCCACGCACCAGCACTTTGGACAAGTTTTTTTGGATGTCGGTAAGTCAAAATCAGTTGGCTTGAGATGGTACTGCATGAGTTTACCGAGATGGAGTGATCACTATCGAGATGGAGGTGAGTGTGACCACTATCTTGC
>DASVXH010000006.1:0-2158 GCA_036392795.1 Saccharimonadales bacterium (SeqCode) | reverse complement strand
ATCCTGGGGCGGCCATCGAAATTCTGCGCTCGGTAACGCCGTACGACCTGGCTATCAGTGACAGTTTCGACTATGCGTATCCTGCGTACCTTCGAGGCCTTGCTTATCTCCAACTCAAGCAAGGGAACCTTGCAGCGGCCGAGTTTCGAAAAGTTCTCGATCATTCCGGGGTCGTTCAGGGTTTCGTAACTGGCGCTCTTTCCATCCTGCAGTTGGCGCGTGCTCAGGTACTCATGCACGATGAAAAGGCCGCGCGAAAATCATATGAAGATTTCCTGGCGCTTTGGAAAAACGCCGACTCCGACCTGCCCATATATAAGGAAGCCAAAGCGGAGTACGCTGTCTTACGCAAGATAGAGCAATAGCGTTCCCGCGCGCAGCAGGCGCCGCCGCCAAGCCGGGCATTCACGACTCCACACTCGAAGCGAAAATCAAGCGTCTCGGAATCAACAAGTATTGGTTTAAAGCTCAGATAGCTTGATGATCCTTCTGTCGAAAATGTAAAGCGCCACCCGACTGCGTTTTCTCCATCTGACGCGAAATCCCGACAATTCGAAACCTGGATTCCTGCTAACTCATGGATTCAGCTATGGAGTCCTATTGGCATCGTCGTTGCAATTGCGTAGCAGAGATAGTTCGCTTTAGGTCAACAAAGAATCTTTTCGGGGACCCGTCTCCATGGGATTCAACCAAGACTCATCAATAGAAAGGACTATATGGCGCAAACGTTTATGAAAGTCGGCCTCGTTCTTCTGACACGTGCCCCCTTTGTCTTAGTATTTGTCATTGCTGCTTCCAGCATGAACGCTCAGTCTAACGACCTGTTTGCTGGTGCCGACCTGATTGTGTATAACGCAAAAATCACTACACAAAACCTGGCACAGCCGAAAGCGTCTGCTCTGGCCGTAAAAAGAGGAAGGATTTATGCAGTAGGCACTGATGCCGAAATCCTGAGCCTGAAAGACAACAATACCCGGCTGATTGACGCCGATGGCAGACGCTTAATCCCAGGGTTGAACGATGCGCATATTCATGTGCTGAACGAAAGGAACTACAACTATAAGGTAAGGTGGGATGGAGTACCAACGCTTAAGCGGGCCCTGGAAATGCTAAGCGAGCAAGCACGCCGGACTCCGGGTGGACAATGGGTAAAAGTGACCGGTGGCTGGTCGCCCTACCAGTTTGAGGAAAAGCGGCACCCGACTATGCAGGAACTCAATAAGGCAGTGCCCAACAGACCTCTTTTTGTGCAGTATGCCTATAACGTGGTTTTTCTAAACGAGCTGGCTATGCAGACGCTGGAGGTCGGCACTCCAAAGTTCCCGATGCTGCCTGGCACTGTGCTTGAGAAAGACAAGAATGAACGGTACACCGGCGTAGTGAGTGGCAATACATTTCAGTTCCTGACTATGGAAGCAATGTTGCCGCAACCTTCTCCTGAAGAGCAGGTGAGCTCCCTCATTTACGTCATTCATGATCTGAATCGGTTCGGCATCACCTCCGTTGTCGATGCAACAAGTGCGATTGGTTATCCTCAAGGGCATGCTCCCATGCGAGCTTTGGTACGGGAAAATCTCTTGAACGTCCGCTTCCCTTTTGTTGATCTTGGATTCGGTGATCCCACAAGCAGCACCTGGGTCGATGCAGAGATCAAGGCTATAACAAGAACTGCCCCCATAAGCCCTGGTCAAAACATTCACCCGACGATGGTTCACGGTTACGAGTATGAAGGTATGGGTGAGGGGCTGCGAGGCGAATTACACGATCATGAGAATTTCGATAAGCCAGCGGTCATCATCGATAAGGATTTGATGGCGAAATACGTCGAAGAAGACGTGACCAAACTGGTAGAAAGAAGAATCCCCTTCCGGATGCATATTAGTTACAACGAAAACATAACGCCTTTCTTGGATGCGTTGGAAAGAGTAAATCAGCATACCCCTTTGGATGGATTGCGGTGGAGTATCGAACATGCCGAAACTATCACTCCGGAAAATATCGAAAGGGTCAAAAGACTTGGTGGCGGCATAGCCCTGGATGACAAAATGGCATTGCATGGAGATGCTTTTACTAAAACGTACAGCCGAGAAAAGGCTTTGCAAACGCCTCGTTTGCGGGCTCTGGTAAAAAGCGGTATTCCTTTGGCGCTGACTTCGGA
>DASVXH010000005.1:0-14245 GCA_036392795.1 Saccharimonadales bacterium (SeqCode) | reverse complement strand
CCACAAACCTACGAAGACTACGTCCACCGCATTGGTCGGGCTGGTCGGGCTGGTCGAACCGGCTACGCACTCACCTTTATCCCTCGTTAGTCGCGTTTCGACTCCCATAACAGGGGTAATTGAGGTATTTTTAACTGCGCTCAAAGTAAATTCCTCCTATACTTAAAAAGTTAAGTAAGGAGAAATCATGAATTCAACTTACTCTACCGCCCAGCAGATCGCCCGGCTTCTCCGTTCCGAACTGCGACCGTATAGAAGTATGCGCTACAAGAATGTGCACCGAGATACATCAGCGGATATTCTGGCCGAGCCGCCCAAATCGGTCCAAAAGGCGCTGGCCAAAAAAGAGCTAAGACAGGCCATTGGCGGCGCTCACGAAGTATTAATGCGAGCAACGACCGTCTTTCCATTTGTTCTTTTTCCCGATACGATTACTATCGACCGCACGAAACTAACCATCACACACCGTTGGTTCTTTCGCGTTGCCGAGGTTATTCCGATTCGCATCGAGGACGTCCTGAACGTTACTGCCAACGTTGGTCCCTTCTTTGGATGCATCAAAATTGTTACCCGCTTTTTTGAAAGCACCGGCAAAGACAATCACTACGAAATAAAATACCTCACCCGTGCCGATGCCTTGCGCATTAAACACATCATGCAAGGCTACATTATTGCTACCCAAAAACAGATCGACAGTTCCGCGCTCTCCACTAAAGAACTAGCAACACTCCTGGTCAAATTAGGCGAAGGTGGTCCGGACGAAGGCTAGCGCCTCCCTCGATTAATCCTCGCGGAGCGTAGGCGCGTTTTGGGCTACTCGAAGTGTTAGATCGTGCAAGATATTCGCAACCCGGTGTGAGTAATCATTAATAATGATCATCTCCTCCGGTGCGTAGCGGCGATCCAGTTCTTGCATTTCGGCAATAAAAGACCCGAGTCCCGCGTACAAAGGCCGCAAGACCTCCGGAATATTCTGAACGTAGATGCGACGCTTGTCCTTTCCGGCTGGTGCGCGCCTGACATAGCCCAATTTTTCCAACCGACCAATTGCCGTGGTAATACTACCAGTAGTAAGGCCTGACATTTCGGCTAATTCGGTAGGCGTTTTTGGACCATCCACCATAAACAGCAAACAACGGTAGTCGGTGGGTTTTAGGTTTAAGCGGTTTGCTATGGCTCGATGAAACAAAATCGCATCGGTGCTGGCGATGTGACTAAGGATACGTGGCGGAAGATCGGCAAATGCGGAAGCGGAAGTATTCATGCCATATGCATGATAACTCAGCCTCCCTTATCTGTAAAACTCTTTTGCCTTGTTAAAGGCCAGTAATAAAGGCCTGAATTGCCGTATAGTCATCAATGCCAGCAGCGGGCACCAAAGCAGATTGGCCGCTACGCGTGCGATAGCTGGCCAGTAGATTTTTGCCATTGGCATCATTAAGACTGACGGATTTCAGCGTTTCAGTGGGAATTTCTTTACTCAGGTCGTATAAGCGGCGGATTTCGCTGGTCTTGAAGTTAGTTTCGATATTATTCCCCATTGAATCAAACAACTGTGACAGTTTGACCGGATTGGATAACGTGCTGGCGCTTGTGGCTTTATCTTTCAGGCCAATCAGGATTTTGCGCTGATGTTCGGTACGCGTGAAATCACTCTGAGCATAGCCGTACGATCCGCGAGCATTACCTCTGGCGCGAGCCAGATTCAGCGCTGTACGACCGTCTAGAGTTACTTGGCCGTTTGGCAATTTTACCAGGGCTTTTCGGCCATTTTTTAGGTCGGGGCTGGGGTCGTATAAACCTCGTGGATCACTACTTTCAATAGTGATTGTAATGCCGCCAACAGCATCAACCGCTTGCTGCAGGGCTGTGTAATTTACCAAGGCGTAGTAGTGAATATTTATGCCAAAACGCTCCGTAATGGTCTTTTGCAGCAACCCCATGCCGCCATCGGGATAATCTGCCTCGCTAAATTTCTTGCGTTTGCCGTCTTGGTAGGCCTCGTTAATTTTAGCGTAGCCCGAGCCGGGAATATCCACATACAGATCCCTGGGAATACTCAGGATGTAGCCGTTTTTGCCATTTGTATTCATGCTGACAATCATTATGGAATCGGTCAGATCGGCACCACTATGACCAGTGTCGTCTGCCGAATTACCGGCCAGTAGAATATTGACACGTCCTTGGTCTTCGCCGCGCAGTTTTTCGGATCGAAAAATGTCTTTTATACCACCCCAACCGAATACTTTGATGATATTAGAAGCAAATTTTACGCCCAGCCACAAACCGGCAAGCGCTAGCAAAATCGCCAGGATAATCAAGAGACGATGTACAACCTTTTTCCATCTGGGTTTTTCAGGGCGCGGCTGTTCGAAATCGTCCTTCATATTCGTCTTTTCAGTATCGTCGGCGTTTTGGGTTACACGATAATTTGGAATTGTCCGGTACAAACGCTCAAATTCACGGTCCTGTCGTTCATGGTCGCTCGATTTGTCGGGTGAGGTACGCATAATATTTATAGTTATTGTACCAACAAATCATCAATCCTACCTGAAGAATGAGAAATGCAAGATGAGGGATCGGGTTTTGGGTTCATCTTTTTATGCTATAGTGGACACGATGAAGACTGTGCCGATGCGGCTTTTGACTGCCGATGAATACTACAAGACGCTTGTGCGGGTGATTCCTAATGCCAAAAAACGAGTGATCATCGAAGCCATGATTGTGCTGTGGGATGGCCGAACCCTGGATGTCGCGCCACTACTGGAAGCCGCTCTGCATCGCGGCGTCAAGGTTGGCATCGTTGGTGATGTATATAGCCGTTTTGAATCAAAAACAGCGGGCATTGCCCAGCGCGGTCCCCATTTCGACTGGCCAAAAACAACCAAAACCAATGAACGACTAAGCGCAGCAGGCGCCGACGTATACTATTTTGGCCACCTGGGATTGAACCCGTTTGGCGGACGGTCACACACCAAAATCACTATCGTGGACGATATAGTGTACACTTTTGGCGGCGTTAATTTTACCGATTCACACCTAAAACATCACGACCTAATGTTGGAACGGCAGGATGCGGCACTGGCAGATCAATTGGAACATTTGGTCCAGGAAATCAAAAAAGACCAGGTCCTGCCGGATATTACACAGAAGCTGGACGACAGCACGACACTATTATTTGATGGCGGCACGCCGGGAGGATCTGCCATCTACCAGGCCGCCTGTGACATTGTAGCCACGGCCAAGAAGGTTCACCTGGTTTCTAAAATGTGCCCCAGCGGTCGTTTGGCGCGGTTACTCAATCGAACCGACTCCCAGTTATTTTTTAACCGGCCCGAACTGGAGGGCTTGCCCGCCAATCTGGCGATCATTTGGGACCAACGGCGCTTTGGTATCAAAAACCAATACAAAGGCAGCCAGCACATTCATGCCAAATTCATTCTGGCCGAAGAAGCCGACGGCACGCGTCACGTTATAAGCGGCTCAAACAATTTCAGCTGGCGTGGCATTGCCTATGGCACCAAAGAAATTGCCATGCACTCAACCAGCTCCGACCTATACGACCAGTTTTACGCGTTTATGCGGCAACGGATTGCGGCTCAAGACTAGACTGAACAATCCTGTTTTGCTCTGTAGTATTCGGACAATGTTTTTCGCCCCATTCGACCATACACTCCAGAATGGGAATAAGATCACGGCCTTTTGGCGTCAGCGAATATTCTACTCGTGGTGGCACTTCGGCAAAGGAATTCTTTTGGATAATTCCCTGTTGCACCAAATCCTCCAAGCGCGCCGATAGTGTACGTGGATTGATACCACCGGCCTCCTTTTGCAGCTCACAAAAACGTTGCACTCCATTATGGAGGGCATAGATTAACTGCGGTGTCCACTTAGAACTGACGATAGCTGCAGCCCTGGCCACGCATGCCTGTTCACGAACAGGGCATTTGGCGACGGGCTGGCTGGTGGAGTAGGTATTTTCCATAAGTCTGCTTTACATATTCATTATACAATACTATACTTTGTATAGTAAAATAAAAGTAGAGGTACTGAACTATGGCACTCATCAAAATCATCATTGGCTCTACCCGGCCCGGGCGCTTTGGCAATCAACCAGCCGAATGGATAAAGACTTTGGGCGATGAACGCGCCGAGCACAGCTTTGAGATTATAGACCTGGCCGAAGTAAATCTACCCCTTCTGGACGAACCGCAGCCAGCGCTCAGCGGAAATTATGCCAATGACCACACCAAGAGCTGGTCAAAAACTATTAGTGAGGCCGACGGTTTTATTTTTGTAACCCCAGAGTATAACCACGCCGCACCAGCCGCGCTTAAAAATGCGATCGATTACTTGGCAGCCGAATGGCGGCACAAGCCCGCGGCATTTGTGAGCTACGGTGTTGAAGGTGGTGTCCGTGCCGTTGAAAATCTACGCGTTGTCGCCGGCAATCTTAGTATGTATTCACTTTATGAGACCGTAACACTCGTGAACTACTGGGCTCAGCTGGACCAGGATGGAATGTTTGTTCCCTCACCAGATCAGATCACTAAGGCCCACAAATTACTCGACGCCGTTACGTTTTGGGCAGATCATTTCAAAGACGCTCGCACAAAGCTACAAAAATAGACCACAACAACTAGCAGCGCGGCCACAGCACTTTTGCGACTACAACCGATGCATGCAACCAGCCAAACGACCGGCTATCGGTGCTATGGGCTTGATTATCGCCTCGCACAAAGAGCCGGTCTTTGCGTATATCAACGATGCGTTTGATTTTTTCTAATCCGCCATGATGAATGATCACGACGTCTCCAACTACAAGCGTTTTATAGTGGCCAGTCGCAATAACCGGGAATCCAGGGCGCAGTGCCGGCAGCATGCTATCACCGGACACCTGGCGCAACAGCAAAAAACTACGCTTATTTGGCCGCCTGCTTGGTTGCAGCGAAAATTTCAGCGATTTCATCAATTAAATCCAGAAGTTTTTGGCCTTCTTCGGGTTCTACATGGTGCTTACATTCACCAGCCTGTTTTGTGGCCCGCCAGAATAAATCATGCAAATTAGGGTGGTTTTCAAGGTGTTCCGGCTTGAAATAATCAGTCCACAGCACCCATAAATGCTGCTTCACCAGTTCAGCCCGCTGTTCTTTAATAAAGATTGCACGTGTTTTGTTGGCTTCATCAAGATCCGCATATTTGGTCATAATAGCAAACACACTCAACGCTTCAATACGCGCCTGCGCTGGATCGTACACACCGCAAGGCAGATCACAATGAGCATACACTTGCTTGATAAATGGAATCTTCATACACATCTCCGCTTATTACTATTAGTATAGCCGCCTACGACTCTGCGAAAAAGTGGCTTTTTCCACTTGCAAATTATACGTTTGATAGTATAGTGGTGGCCAATGATACACAATACAGAGCCTCGGCCAGGTGCCGAGGTCACCTTATTCGAAGACCTTCCTAGCGGCGATAATGTTGGCAATGCAAAGAACCCTTTTGCCCGACTCATTGATGCGATTACCGACCACATAGATGCCACCGCCCTGCCCTCACAGCGTTCAGCGATTAATGGCGAACGTGGCATCTTTTACGATCCCGGTGCCGCGCCACTCTACGGTAACGCCCGCGACTTTCTGCATGTGATGGATCAGGTCCAGTACAATCCCATTCACGATCACCCGGCAACCGTTGCCATAGTCGAAGCAGATAGCTTTACAACACCCCTTTTGGATCGAATCCCGGCCCGGACTGTTATAGTTACCGGTCGCAATACCGCAACGCATGACTGGCAAGAACATGAGTGGGATATGATCTGTGCCCATAAAAGTCCCCGGGAATTTCAGAACAATCTGTGGGGCGACACTCAGATCCACAGAGATCTAGAGGCCGTGAACCGAAGCAAAGAGTCAGTCATGGCAGAGCTAACAAATGAAGCGATTTTACTGGGAACAGAACACCACTTGCGCAGCCAGGAACGCTACGATTCGATCCGCGCCATGCTCTTAGGTGAACACCCGAAGCAAAAAAATGTCATTCGATTGCCATTCGACATCAAAAAAACCGGTTTTCAGAAGTGGGTTGACGAGAAGCTGACTACTAATAGACTTGTGGTAAGTTTTGCCAATTTGGGAAATACCGGCGATAGAGAATTTTCACTTGTCGTTATGGCCCTAAAAAAACTCCCCTTATTAGAACAGCATGTAAACTATCCTACGCAGGTCATACGATCTACCCAGGCCGTAAACAGCGGCAGCCCGATTGGCACCATGGAATACCACCGTGATCCCGCGGCCGAATATCACCCTCACATGCAGGACGCCCTAGCCGGTTTGGTGCGTAGTGGCATGTCTTTCGGTCTTATCTAATTTAAGCTTTTCTTAAGCTTTGTGACCGCTTTGCTTGCGCCATTTGGCGATTTCGCCGTGGTGACCGCTCAACAGCACTTGAGGCACGGGTATCTTCCGAAATGATTCAGGCCGTGTATACTGCGGAAATTCAATACTTTCATCGTCTTCTTGAAAAGACTCAATTTCGGCGCTGGTTTCGCCACCCAAGACGCCAGGCAACAGCCGTACAATACTGTCGATTATAATCATAGCCGGTAGTTCGCCACCAGTCAGCACATAGTTGCCAATACAGTATTGACGATCAACCCAGCCAGTGATGCGTTCATCGTAACCCTCGTAACGGGGGCAAACGATAATGAGTCCCTGGTCCCGTGCGGCAAGCTCTTTAGCATCGGATTGCTTGTAAATTTTTCCCCTAGGTGTAGGCAGTAGCACGATTGCACTCGGATCTTGCGATTTAGCATACTCGATTGCCGCTACAACCGGTTCGGGCTTGAGCAACATACCATCGCCGCCGCCATATGGGGTATCGTCGACCTGCTTACGCGGCCCCAAACCAAACTGGCGCAGATCAATATACGTAAATTCGACTGCCCCTTTTTCCTGTGCCTTCCATAGCATGCTATTGCCATGAACACCAGCAAACATATCGGGAAACAGAGTTATAATCTGCACTTTCATCACTTTTACTCTACCAAAAAATATGAGCATTTACAATTTATATATTTATGGTATAGTTTTTATAATTATGTCTGAACGTTCTCGACAGCTAAAATCGCCCAACAGTAAAATTATGCCAGTCATTGGCGCAATAACCCTGCTAGGCGCGACAGCCGGCGCATTTGTCGCCATCGTCCCCTCACTTGTTCGTGCACCGGGCTCGGTAAACACCTATTCAGCACCCGCACCTCCCCCTGCGAGCAGTGAGTTCGAAAATGCCTATAACGACTGCTCTGTCAGGAACCCTCACATCGAAGGGTATGAAAAAGGCATTGCCACTATTGCCATGGATTTTATTATCAATAAAGATCCAAAGGTGGCACCCTTGGAGGGCACGGCATTTAGATACGGCAGTGCCCCAACTGCATCCCGCGTTGTCAATGACAGTGTGCGGCCCATAAAGACCGCCACGGTGCCTGCCGGCACATTCACCTATGCGCTACCCCCATCCGGACAGGAACAGTCTACAGCCACGCTGCAAGTGGCCGAAAGTGACATTGAAAAGTGGGGTCCTACAAAGTACCGCTTTGTAGTCGACGCCTATAATGCCGCCCAGACAAAGAAATATGAACTTTCTTGTGGAGTTGTCATTGTTGAGGGCAACACGTATGAAGGTCTGAGCGTCGATCCGCACAATTCCATCCCCAATGTGCCTAGAGGCCAAATTATTTCTATCAACTAGGCAAAGAGGCCCAATAGTCGTCCCACCAAATCGTTAAAAGGATGTTGGATTATTTATTTTATGAAAACAAAAAAGCCGACTATCCACAGTCGGCTTTTTTGCCACATATAAAGCTCCCAGTCATCGTTGTAGATGAGTGGCTCGCAATGAGCTCGTACGGTTTTTGTTTTGAAAGGTCTTGTCGTAAAGACTGATACTAACTATACATCGAGGTCATCGAGTTCTGCAAGCTCTCGACGCGTTTTAGTTACAACAGTGTTGTTGTCGCTTTCATCATCGTCGTTGCTTGCATCGTCGCTTTGGTATGCGCTTGATGTGCTACCTACGCCGTTATCTACAATCTTCAGGTTGTAGCGTGCGTCGTTTTTTGTGCCAAGGGCACGGAGTAAGGTTCGTAAACTTTGGGCAGTCGCGCCGCGCTTACCGATCACTCGTCCTAAGTCTTCTGGATCTACTGTCAGTTCTAACAGGACACCCTTCTCGTCTATACGCCGTTCAACACTGACGGCATCCGGGTTGCTTACCAGAGACTTGACGATGAACTCTACAAACTGTTGGTCTATACTATTCATGTCAGGAACTCCTTCCAATTATTGGTTAACGTATTATAGCAAAAAATAAAGCAGCTCTATCAATGAGCTGCTTTATTGACAACATCAGTTAAACTATGCTTCTTCGGGCGTAGATTCATCAGATGAGGTCGCTTCAGCAGCTTCGCTAGGGGCCTCGGCCTTTGCTTCTTCTGGGGCTGGATTGTTGCGACGCAGCTTTTCAGGGTTGCGAATGGCCCCGGTCTTCTTGTCGCTCAATTTTACCCAGGAAGGCAGTTTAACGCCTTCGCTCTTGAGCAGACGTGCAGCCCGTTCAGAGGGTTGTGCGCCATGCTCAAGATAGAAAGCAGCTTTTTCTTTGTTAAGGGTTGCGGCCTTGGCGTGCGGGTCATAGCTGCCAAGCAGGGCAACTACTTTACCGCTGGTAGGAGTCAGGCGTGATTCTTGTACCACTACGCGGAACATTGCGTGACCCTTACGACCAGTACGTTGCATGCGAATAGCTAACATAGATCTTGTTAATCTCTCTTTCGTTATCTTTAGATTTTCTACGTAAATCTTGCTTTATTTTACAGATAATGACCTCAGTTGTCAAACACTTGGCATCTTTCCACAAAATATTGACATATTTATTTAATGCTTATATAATACTATTCTTATGATCAACCGACCCGACCATGACCCTATTATTAATCTTGACCCGACTACAGAGCGTATTGTCTTTAATACTGCTGCCGTGATAGCAGGTGTGGCCATGCTTGGCTCCGTCGGTGGCCTATTCCATAGGGCGGACGCGTCCTCGGCGGCTGAAAGCTTAGAGAGTCTGGAGATAAGCACAGGATACCATGAAGCTGCCATGCTTAACGAAAAAGCAATCACTGGCGATCCACAGCAAATAGTCAAGCTGGAACAGGCAGTAACGACCCTAAAACAGCATGATAGACTGTCGAGAGAATTTAAGGAATCTAATGACGCCGCGAACGAGGCAGAAGCTGCAGCACGTTGGGGCGCAGGATTATCAGTGGTAGGCTTATTCACGGTGGCATTGAACCGCATTCCTCCAAAACGCCGCAAACTCTGGAAAAAATAATTTTATCCACACCAATAAAAAGCGTGTAGCAGGGCGAGCATCACGTACGATAAGCCCGCACATGCAAGCTGCTTTATTCTGAAAACTCTTTTATATACAGCGTTCGCGGGCGGCCTTCTTTACGGTATTCGAATGGTTCGTAGTTGTGACGCAAAAAGAAGCCCTTGGACGAATCAAGTGCTTTAAGCTTTACTCCAGCGGCGCCCAACGAATGAGCCTCTTTTTCCACCAGGGCTAGCATTCGTGAGCCAATGTTTTTCTTGCGATATTCACTCGCCACAACAAGGATATTCAGTAGATAAAAATCCATGGGCCTCTCCCAGAGTGCGGGAAACAGCGTCCCTACTGCAACCATTTTTTCGTCCTCTAGCAAGGCACAATACAGGTCGCCTTCTTTTTTTGGCACACACTGCCCCACCCATGATGAGAAAGGATCGGGAGGTGTAAGCTGCCAAAGATCAGCCGCAATGAGCGTACGGGCCTGCAACTCGTAGTCGGGTCGGCTATTCGGACCAAAGGAGCAATAGGTCAGATCGAGTTCGGACATATATCTATTTCTTGTACGTTCTCAGGGCTGCTTCGGCAGCTTTTTGTTGACCAAGCTGCTTGCTGGGACCAACGCCTTTGCCACGTAATTGACCATTAATAAATACGCCAACGGTAAATGTCTTATCGTGGTCAGGACCTTCTTCTTCCAGCACTTTATACACCGGAGTGTGACCATCGTGACTTTGTGCTACTTCTTGTAAGTGCGATTTCGGGTCCATCCAGGAACCGGTAGCCAGAATGTTTTCAAATGTACTAAGAATAGATTTGGTAATAAATGCCTTCGCACACTCATACCCTTTATCGAGATACAGCGCCCCGATCACAGCCTCGAAAGTGTTGGCCAGAATCTGGGCCCGGGCGCGATCGGTACCGCGTTTTTCACCGCGGCTCAGACGCAGCAGCGGCTCAAAACCGTTACGTGCAGCAGCAGCACTAATGCTCTCTGTACGAACCAAAGAGCTTCGCCAATTGGTTAGAATACCTTCCGGCTCTTGAAACGTTGCGTACAGATATTCGGTAACAACCAGCTCCAACACGGCGTCGCCCAGGAACTCAAGGCGTTCATTGTGCTCCGGTGCAGTCTTTTTATGCTCGTTTACATATGACCGATGCGTAAAAGCCAACACCAACAGATCGATATTATCAAATTCACATCCCAGTTGCTGCCTTGCAAAGGCCTGGTAAGCACTAAAATCCATAAGTCACCTCGTTACAGTCGTGCGTCGCGGATTTTCTTCATACCCACGAGTATTAGTTTACCAATGTCATCATAGGCGATTTTGTCGATAGCTTGATTTACCGGCAGCCAGCGAATGTCGTTTAGCCAGTCTTCGGGCTTAAGCTTATTAGTATCACCCAAACCTTGCACGAGATAAATGTGCATGGTCATAAGCACCAGCGTTTGACCGCGGCGATAGCGAAAGTTAACCTTGCCTAACCAGTTAAAAACTTTCATCTCCTGTAGGCCAGTTTCTTCGCGGATTTCGCGCTCGGCCGTAGCCTTAGGCTCTTCATCGGGCTCAACATGACCCTTTGGAATGGTCCAACGGTTTTTGGCATCTTGAATCAGCAAAATCTCCAGTCGCCCTTCTTTGAGAGGGTTGCGCCGGAAAATTATCCCACCGGATGTCGTTTCACGCACCACTTCCTGAATCGTCGGACGCCGTCCGGGAATAAACCGGCGGATTCCTTGGATGGGCTTTGGTCGTTTCATGACGTTTATCCTTCTTTCTTTGGATCCTCAGACTGGGTTGACGCAGCTACATCGTTCGAGTCACTCGAACCGCCAACTGGACCGGAAGTATCATCACCGTCGCGCTGGCGAAGCGCGGTTCCAAGCACGCCGTTCACAAACTTGGATGAATTTTCACTACCAAAAGCCTTAGCAAGCTCCACCGCTTCGTTGATAACCACCTTCGGTGGAACATCGGGTTCGTGCAAGAGTTCGTATAAACCCATACGCAAAATAACCCGGTCCATGCGGGCAATCTGATCGATTGGCCATTCGGGCGCAATAGGCTGTAAAAGTTTATCCAGCTCGGCAGCCTTGCCGTAAACGCCACGAACCAAACGGTTGATGAAGTCCTTGTCTTCGACCGTTCCTTCGTAGCGAACGATATTGCGCGTTAATATGGCCTCCAGATCGAGGTCTTTATCTCCAGCTCCGCGACGAAAATCTTCCTCGTAGAGGGTTTGGAGAGCAATAATGCGACCAAGGTGACGGTTTGATGCCATATTGTTAAGTGTCTTTCTCTTACATTTACATGTAGCCCACCTGAGGTGGACTAGGCAGCTTTAGCAAGCTTTTTGCCGCTTTCGCGACGGGTGGTGTAGGCCTTGACTGGTGACTTTGCGTTCACTTTGCGGGCCAATTCGAGCACGAGGTGACTGCGGCGAGCACCGGTGCGACGTGCTGATGTACGTTTCTTTGGTTTACCCATGGGGAGAGGAACTCCTTACCTGTTGATCTGTTATTTCTTAATAACTTGCTCCGTATTATATCTGATTTGCGCAGTAATCTCAAGGGGTAGAGATTACGCTACTTTTATCGTACCAACTCGGCACTGCCCAAAAGCTGAAGAAAGCATTAATTTTCAAGCATGACCCTCGACCGCACCGGGAAATGCCCCCCCCTTTTTTTTTGAAGTAATGCCGTACGGAGACCCCCAGCGTCCAAAGTTCCTATAAGACGCATTAAATCCGCCCGCTTTTTTGGCCGATGCATTAGAGACCGGGCGGTAGATGAAACGGCCTTCGGAATTCAAGCATGAACACTATGCTATCTTACGCTCGTTGGTTGTGCAACGTATTTTTTGGGCTATTAAATGCCACGAACGTGTAGTACAGTTGTTCGGTAATTTGGAGAACAAACATATGGGCCAACGCGGTAAACAGAACTCCCTTACGACAGTAGAGGCGATTCTTGCAAATGAAATACGCGAAAACCAAAAGGCTGGCAGGCCATGCGATGATTTAACCGTCATATCGGAGCGCCTTAGGCTGGCAAAATTGGATGACAAGTCCTCCTTTGCAAGTCGTACCGGTCTTGCTGTGGGCATCTGCGCGTCAGCCCTTTTATTGTCGGGCAGCGCATTACCAGAAAACACCGTACCCATCGCCCCAACGATACAGATACATGGCAGCACTCCGGCAACCAGATACTAAATCACGATACTAACCAATTTACCAGGGACATAAATGGTTTTTCGGACTTCTTTTCCGGCGGTATATTCGCGGATTTTGGCATCGTCAAGAGCCGCCTGAATAACAGCCTCTTTGTCGGTGTTGCTGGGCAATTGCAGTTCAGTGCGGACTTTGCCGTTTACCTGCACGGCAATGGTCATGGTGTCGCTCACCAAATACTGCTTGTCATACGCCGGCCACGCGCCGACATGAATGGAAGCTGGTTCGTTTTCGTCGGACTCGTGCAATTGTTGCCACAATTCTTCCGTAATGTGCGGGGCAAATGGCGCTAGCAGCTGTAAAAATGTTTTCAGCGCCCACTGCCAGGTATCACCATGTACACCCATAGGCACTGTGGTTTTTAGCCTGTACAAACTGTTCAACGTTTCCATGAGGGCAGCGATAGCGGTATTAAAGCCCATCTCTTCAAAATCTTTAGATACGCGGTAGATAGCGCGGTGCATTGTACGTTTTAGTTCGGTGTCTAGTCCAATAACATGATCTTTATCCGTGCCATAGGCAGCGTCCAATTCCTGCACCAGCGTCCAGACGCGCTGCAAAAAGCGAAAACTACCGCCCATGCCCTCGACACTCCAGGCAGCCGATTGATTCCAGGGACCGATGAACAGCTCCATTATACGGATAGCATCAGCACCGTAGCCTTGGTCGATCAAGCCGTCGGGTTCGATGGTATTGCCTTTACTCTTGCTCATTTTTTGGCCGTCCGGAGCCAGAATCATCCCTTGATTGTGCAGTGTCGTGAAAGGTTCACCAAACTCAATCAGGCCTTCATCCTGCATAACTTTGGTCCACATGCGGGCGTAGAGCAAATGCATAACAGCGTGTTCGGCACCCCCAATATAGTCGTCGACCGGCAGCCATTTTTTGACTTTTTCTGCGTCGAACGGATTTTCGCTATTGCGTGGATCGGCGAACCGCAGGAAATACCAACTGGAACAAGCAAAACCGTCCATAGTATCGGTTTCGCGCTGAGCTGGTCCTTCGCATTGGGGACAAGTGGTATTCACAAATTCCGGCACACGAGCTAGCGGACTGCGGCCATCGCCGGATGGCTCGAAGCTTTTTAGGTCGGGCAGCTGCACAGGCAATTGGTCTTCTGGGACGGGGACCACACCACACTTTTCGCAGTGAATCATAGGAATTGGCGCACCCCAGTAGCGCTGACGACTAATCAGCCAGTCGCGAATTTTGTAGTTAATGTGTTCCTTGCCCACACCTTGTTTTTCCAGATCGGCGACGATTTTTTCGCGCGCTTGGCTGGCCTCAAGTCCATTATACGGACCAGAATTAATCATCACTCCTTCGCCCGGACTTACTTCGTCGTCGGATGCATCGTTTTGTACAACGCGCACAATGGGCAAATCGAATTCCTTGGCAAATTCCCAGTCGCGTTCGTCGTGAGCGGGCACAGCCATAATTGCGCCAGTGCCATACCCAGCCAGCACGTAGTCGGCTGTCCAGATAGGAAGCCGTTCGCCGTTCGCCGGATTGATGGCGTATACATAGGTAAATGCTCCGGTTTTTTTACGGTCAGTTTCCTGGCGCTCAACGTCGCTTTTACGGAGCGCCTCGTTTTTGTAGGATAGTATAC
>DASVXH010000004.1:0-1800 GCA_036392795.1 Saccharimonadales bacterium (SeqCode) | reverse complement strand
GGCCAGTCCCCCGCCTTTCCTCCACGCAAATCCCAGTACCTAAGCATGCTTACTCTGTTGCAAATATGTCACACCTCTGCAACTCTAGGCTGCAAGAACAAACCGTGAACTTACTGGGCAAATGAATAAGCCCAGTGCATTGGCTATTGCAAACCAATGCACTGGGCTATTGTGATTAGCTTACCGATGTTATGAGCTTAGTGTTGTGCGAGATATCCCAGCCATTGCGCCGGAGAAACTCCACAAGTGCCGGACCGAGATCGTTGCCAACCACACCATTGCTTTCATACTTACCCTTGGCAACAGTGTATTTGATTTCAAGCCCGTCATACTTGTCCGTCGAGACAGTAATCTGGATTAGCATCCGATCCAAGCCTGCACGGCCGAATTGATCCTGCACAACCACTGCCGCGTCTTGCACTGCGTTTTGCAGCTTAGTGAAATTCAAGCTCATCTTTCTACACTCTCTCCAAACGGTGCAATAGCGCACCATTGTGCGCCGTATACATACGGCGCACTAGCTACGCTACTTAAACCGGGAGACTACGAACCTTAGCAATTAACTGCGACAAGTAAGAACGATCACCAGGATCGTTGCATTTACGCAGTGTACTCGCTAGCGAATTAGCGACAGTGGCTAATTCACAAGCTGTTAGCTTGTTCTCTTTCCACCTGTCTGACGAATTGCGAGTTGCCAAAGCCTCTCGCATAAACACTGGTGCTCTCTTTGGCATTCTTCCACACTGTCCTGAAAGAGAGATAGGGGAGACAAGCTCCCCTATTCCCTGATTGCACAAGCCGATTAGAGATCGGAGAAGCCAACGTTCTGTGCTTTCGCATCAGCCGCGCTCGCTTTGCGGCGTGCGACTTCTGCATAAGCCCGATCCTTCAAGCCGACGTACTTCGGCGAAGCCTGACAGTATTCAATCCAATCGTTCAAAGAACGATCATTGATCATTGCCTTGCCGGATGTCGGGAAAGGCTTGTTCTCTGTCCAACGCGGCTTCAACAGCTCATCGATAATAAGCTGCTTCCACAACTTATCCTCTTCACTGATACGCGGCCCAGTCTCGCGGAAGCCGAGTTCGCCAGTGAGGATAAGATCGCGGCGCTTATCACGCCAGGCTTTTAAGGCAGCCTGTTGAACGCTCTCGTCAAAGCCTGCCTCTTGCGCGTCCTTATAGCCTTTAGACGCCAAGGCTTCATTAGACATAATGTGCTTATATGTCCTCTCCGCCATCTTGCAGAGATTGACGAAGAACGTTGGCGTCATGCTGTCCGGATTGACCACAATGTCGTAGTCATCGTGAACAGCCGACAACGTATAGACTGGCAAAACGTTCATGCTTTCGCCGTTCGTCTCACCATCTTCAAGCCGATCTTCGCTCATAACACTTTCCTTCTTTCTGGTTGCCATTTGAGGGTTCCTTAAGTTAACCCATTGGGGTTCCTACACGCGGTTTGCATTGGGTTGCCCGCCTTTCCGCCCCTATTGGGTATGTCAACCGACATCGATTGACTAAACATACAATACCACAAGCAACAGAGAAGTATACAAGAAAAGTGTAACATTTTGTAACAAAACTGACTAAAGTTATCCACAGACTTATCCACAGGCTCGCACCAGATAGTAAGCCTTGCTTATCATATTTGATGCATATCGTGGCATGCATACATCATGTATTTGATACATATTGTACGCACCCCATTATATTCTGCCTCTATTTTGTGCATAATCCATCATAGCACTGGTGACATATATGCAACAACTGTGGTATATGTGGTACAACAGTGGTACAA
>DASVXH010000003.1:0-4927 GCA_036392795.1 Saccharimonadales bacterium (SeqCode) | reverse complement strand
ATTCTAGACCGTGAAAGTATGCAAAAATTCGGCAAATACATAACCGACGGCTGGGCTCAACAAAAGAGAGATGACATATTAGACCGATTTAATTTATACGGTGGTAGCGAGTCCCATATTGGCGACGTAAAGCACAATGGCAACCCGGCAGTCTGGTCGCTAGAATCAATACATGGCGCGAATACTGTCGGCTTTTGGGCTGAAAATATACAGGATCACATCACCATCGGGGATTCGAGCTTTATAACCGACAAGGCTCTACCTCCACTCAGCGACGGGGGAGTTAACCTTACTTCCTTACAGGTACGCGACACACTACTACCATTTGGCGCGGAAGTACCCGCCAGCAAACAGAATGATGTCGTCTTTATTCGAGAACTCAACATTCCTGAAAGGCCAACGTCTAATGCGCCGGTTGTTAGGGTCTCTGGTCGTGTACTCCTGGGAGACAATGTAAAATACGGCATTGCCGCCGATGGTGGATACCAAAAAGAATTGATCGCCTTTTCATTACCTGTGATCGAAGGAGGCGACATTACGGCAGCCAAGCTGACGTTACGGGATCTTGCAACCGACGAGATCATCGGCAATCCGGAAACTTTTGTCTACCAACAAGAGGATGGCACCTTCCGTATAGGAGTGCCACGCCTAGAACAGAAAGACGGCTACATGGACGTTGAATATTGGGTTGATCCAGAGGCCAAGACTGATCTTCCTGTTCGTGCCCTACACCCAATGACATCTCAAAAACGAGGTGAATACTACCAACCGCTCACTACCGTATTAACGGAACACGACACCAAAAAATTACGTGACCGCCTGGGCGTACAGCTCGACGCTCCCGCCGCTCAGATTGCTCACTCAATCGCCAATTCTCGTACCTACAGCTTTAACCCCTATGAAGACTCCAAAAAAGAAAATCCGAAAACCATTAATCCCGTGGATTCGCGCTACAGCACCGCCCATATGCTAACGGCCACAGCCGAATATGCCGAGGAGCTGGATGCCGCCAACTGCAATGTAAGCACCGACATTCAGATAGTTACTTCTCGGGGCAAGGATGGTGTCGACGGATTTATTAACGGTGTAAGCGGTTTTAATAATCCCGCCGGAAAAGGCAGCGATGTATTGTCGCAAACCGAATCACACCAAAAGACCGTTACCGATAAGGCCGTCTTTGTAGATCCCACCCCAGCCGGTCAGCCGGTCGAGCCAGAGGCCGAGACTTATAAGCCCTCATCAAATCCTGCGCTTCAATCTGGCGATACAACATCCCCAACCCTCATTGCTGAAGGTGCCGCAGTGTTTGGCCTGAGTGCATATGCCGGGGCAAAATTCTTCCCGATGGAAATAGCCTACCGCCGACGCCGACGCCTAGAGCAAGCCGCCGCCTGGGTGGCCCAGACGGAAGAGGTAGATAATTCAGGCCTTCATTCGGATCTGAATATAATCAACCACATTCTTCATTCGGTTGAGCCTCTGCATGAAGACAGTCTGCCACTGCATATCAGTCACGGATCAAACTACACCGCCGAAGACCGTTTACGCATGCTACCCAATTTAACGGCTAGAGGTTTCAAACTATACACCACTACCTTGGCCGAAAACGGCGTATTGCGCTTATCGTCGGACACTCAGCTGCGTCTTAACCGCATTATTGCCGCCGCACACATCCTGAAGAGTACACAAACATCTGATCGGCAGAACTAATCCTTACCCTAGAGTATGATCTGGCTAACGGTAACGTTATTTTGGATTTTCCCAATCGGGCTGCCTGCGTATTTCAGTAACTTGATCAAAAGTGAGATCGGCATGATCCCAGCCACGCTCTCGGCAATATGCTTGCGAGAAGTCCAGTCTCTTTTGGAGGATATCGGCAGTGTGTTGGTCTTCTTCAGTGGCCACGATCATGGTCACTTCACCGATTGTGCGAACAACGGCACTGGGATACTGCAAGGCCCGCATTCGGATACGAATATCTTCGGGTAGATTCTCTAACACACCTTCTCCCCAGAAGCGCTCTAGGATTTTCTGGATAGTCTGAGCATTCGCGGCTCTGGCAATTTTTGTCTGCTCCACCATCGCTTGTTGAAACTCGGGCGTGGAGGCCTGGGCATGAATCTCTAGAATCTGCTGCTGGGAAAGCACATCGCCCATAGCTTCCGCCATCATCTCTGCCATTTTTAGCCCACTCGAAAGCGCAAACTCGGTCACGGACTGAGGAGTAACCCTTTCGGCGGCCTCTAGCAAACGTGCCATCTTTTCTTCGGGACGAAATGCATGGCGGACCAACTCTGCATAGGACGCTTCGTCCCGGAAAATAGTTTCCACAGTAGTGCCGTCATTTTTGAGCGTTTGTAGCTCCTGAGCCTTATGATACAGATGCAATTGCTGTTCTGCATCTTGATTCCCCTCAGGACTGACCATAGCTCTCAATGCATTACTCGCAAAGACAAATATCTCCCGAAGCCTAGCAGGCTCCACACCTTTCATGCCTTCGTTTTTTTCAATAATAAGCTCCGTAATAGCCCCATCATCTAATGCACGAGCCATTTCGTCTATACACTCTTCTATTGACCGTGGCGGACGGCCTTCGATGAGATCAATCAACAGATGCGCGTTCGTTGCGGCCATAAGCTCACCCACGCCAGTCGGCATTGCAGGCAATCCTCCCGCCCCCGAAGCTTCATAAACGCTCCTCTGGGTCCACTGCACCTCGTCAATGGACCGCTTTGCCATGGCGTAAGCATCAAAAAATAGTTGGCCACCCGCATATTCACCGGATGATTCGGCCGCAGTCATACGTATACTCCTAAAAATAAACTATGGAACAACTATACCACGTACCGCCGGCTAATCCATGCGTTAAAAATGGGGTAGCCAACCCAACTTGGCGCGATCTTTGCGTTCTTCGCATAGCTGCTTATATTCTTCGAGGTGTCCTGTTCGTCGAAGAACCGTACGCACGGTCTGCCGAGAACACCACTCCGGCGTTGTTCTGGCCATCATCCGAGGTTCAAAACCGTACTGTTCGATCGTCTCTTTTATTCGATTTCTCTGTCTAAATTGCCGGAGCGCAAGAGCACCGCCAAAAAATGCAGCAACTGCCAACTCGCCCGCAATTATAGCTTCTGCTATCGAAGGACTTTCCAAAAATCCGCTCACAGTCTCAACCTCTGCCCAGCTACAAATACTACCAATCGTTAAGCCGACGGGGGCAGTCCTACAAAAGTCGAGTGGATACCTGATAATGTCTATAGGTGACATGGCAAAGAATAATAACAATGGTTCCGTCGTTCGTCAATATTCGGTCCACGTGTCGACCAAATATGGCCAGACTATCCGTTTCTTTACTGCGACTGGTAGGCGTCTACAAAAAACTGTACGATTTTTCCGGCTTTTTCCGCGGATACCTTGGTCTTTGTCTGTACTGAGGGAGTAAGTTCGGCCAATGCTTCGGGTATGGTGCTAGCGGCCAAAATACGCTTTTTCTCTTCGGCAGGTATTCCCCGCTGAATCCAATCCCATACACCTCGAACCGCATTGCGCTGAGCCCACAAATGAGTGGAAGCTTCGGATGGGCCTGTCATGGACATAACTTCGTACTTTTCGCGAGATAAATCATCATTAATGCTTTCGCGTGCCATCGTGAGCCATAGATTTTCCTCGTCAGGCTGACCGGTAAACCATTCCTGACGATCGGGATGGGCGATAAGACCGCGGAATATCTCCAGGCGGGCGGGCGGTATCCACAGAACCGACGGCCCAACATCATGGATGCGTGGCTCGGTCGCCCATTCCACGTCCTGGCCAGGAAACTCGGTTCGAATCCGGGGCAACCAGTATGCGTGCCGCTGGTCATATTCGCCAATGCCACTAAAACGTATTACCATCACTTCGGCAAGGCTGTCAGAATTGTCGACATAGCCCACGGTGAGATCAGGCGGTAATATTTCGTCGCCGCGCACAACATCATAGGGTGTTCGTCCAATAATTGGGCCAAAGCGTTCCAAATCCGTCATAACGGGGCAACTATACCATATATCCGATCAAATCCATATAATGCGTCACCCTTTAGGTGCTAAAACTTGCCCTCTACTACCTCCACCTCATAGGTCGTTGCACTGCTACAAAGTTTCTTGTTTGTTGTCGCATCAAGGATAGACAGTTCCACTTTGTATCGTCCATTTCGGATTACGGGGATGCCCTCCACGAGACCGTTCAGCCGTAGTTTATCCGAACCGGCTACAAAAACAATTTCGTTAACCGACTTTCCCAGCTCTTTACCCGAAGGATCAATAATTCTAGATTCCAGTAAGGCAGGGGTGTCTTTTTTAACTTTTTCTTGTAGTCTCCATGAGGACGACATAACATACATTGCCGGCAAAGTTACACTTTTGTCCTTGGTCTCGTCCAAGAATCTCTTGTAGGTATCCGGATCTAGGGGAAGATTGAATTTATCAATTATTTTAAAAACCGACAGCATCTGATCTTTTGCGTCTACAGATACATCACGGGCCAAAATAACAAAATCATTAGTAACTTGCATTGATAATAACCTTTAATTCCTCGGATTTAGTTTTAAGTTTACTACTCGTTTGCAGCAACGTTCCATCGGGACGGAATGTTTTTGTGATCTCATGCTGCATTTCGAACGTTGCACGAAGGTACTGAAAGTTCTTTAGCGGCTGGATGCTTATAAAAAGCTGCCCTCCCAACATACGAACGAGCTTGCTTAGCATTTTTACCTTATATCCCTGGTACCCTGGCTTTTCCCAGCGTGAGATATTGGACTGCTTTACCTGAAGCTTATCTGCCAATTCTTTCTGGGTTAGGCCACTTTTTTTTCTTAATTCATACAAATCGATAGAGATATCATTACAAATTCTGGCATCGTAAAGCTGACCCCAGGCATCGGGATCAGATA
>DASVXH010000002.1:0-6880 GCA_036392795.1 Saccharimonadales bacterium (SeqCode) | reverse complement strand
GCCATTACCGCTGCTGGTAGCTGCATTTGCCGAGTTGCCGTTGGCATACGCCGTTAACGAGTGAGCCGTCATATTACTTGAAAGAGCGGCGGCCGTAGCCTGGAATGCCGAAGACGTCGAATAGGAAACTATAATCAACTGTCCTTTTGTCACCTGCAACGGCGAGCTCAATGCAACCTCTTGCCAACCATATTCGCTTTCATTAGCAGTGGTGGCGGTGGCCAAGCTCGTACCCGATGAGTTCCATACAGTGACGTTGTGCGTGGTTTCAGTATTGATGATAGGTTTATAGAAGCGAACAGCGGTTATGTAACCATTAGCCTGGGGAATAATTTTTATACCCAACTCGCGTGCAGAACCCGGGACGGTAGTTGTCGAGCCGGCGGGATTGATTTTATCTTTGAGACTGCAAGGACAAGGGTTGGTAGTTTCGGTTGTGAATGACCACGTGAAGTCACTTGCTAGAGCAATGTCATCAAGACTTCGTACTACCGTTCCTGCCCCACCTTCCAGCGTTGCAGTATACGCCGTATTGACGGCTAAGGGTGACGTTGGCGTAAATGATGCCGTCTTAGTCGTTGCGTTATAAGCAACTGTTCCAGCTACCACGTTGTCATTGACGTCTTTTACAGAAAACGTACTCGTTGTAAAGGAACTGTCCAGCATGTGCAGATCAAAGGTAGCACTAATGGTCTCACCAATATTCACACCCGTTGCGCTAGCTGTCGGGATCGTTGAGCTAACCGTAGGTGGATTGCTATTCGCAGCTCCAGTAAAAGCAACGTCAATCCAGTAATTAGCAGAATTACTGCTGTTCGTCGGATATACACTCGTACCGCTCAAGTTATACACACCCTGCCCATTCTGACCTAAACCATCTGCAGCCTGGGCCGTACCATTGGCGGGTGCGGTTAAGGGATAGTTTGTGACTGGACTCGTATAATAGTTTGTCGTATAGGTGTAGACACCATTTGCCATAAAAGCCGACGCAGTATAAAGAGATCCGGCTGTTACGGCCACTGGGCTGGAGAAATTGACTTGCTGCCAGCCACTTGCGGTTTCCGAACCAAAGGTGGCCGTGGCTAAACGGTTACCCATATTATCCCAAAGGCTTCCGGTGTGCGTACCGGTCATTCCCGACATCTTGAAAAAGCGCACACCAGTAATATACCCATTAAGCGAAGGCCGGAATTTGAACCCTACCTCGAGTCCACTAACATACGTATCAATACCCTGGGGAGTGGGGTTGGCTGGCAATAGATTACAAGGACAAGGTACGGCGGCTACTTGCTTTTCTCTGGCCACAATAACTGCAACAGGAACTGCAAGCAAAATTAGCACAACGACAAACCTAACCCACTTCACAGAAAATACGGAAGTTAGCCGTGAAAGTATAGAAACGTCTTTTCTTTTTTGGTGTCGCACGGTACTTACAACTTTATACAGTGCTTACGCTTAAATCAAGCCAAAATAGTGTCTAGCGCTTATACGATTTAGGCAGCTGGGGGCATTGGGGGCATCATTGGCGGCGGAACTGGGGGTGGCGCAGTAGTATTACCCGGAGCTGCCTGCCCTGTCAGTGCGGGAGAAGGCTGTAGAAAAGCCTTTTGTACCTCATCTAACTCTGGAGCAGCAGCCGGACTGGGCATCCAAGGTTGAACCGGCTCTTGAGGCGGAGACAATAAGGGATCCGGCACGCCAGTTTCCGCGGCAGCCTCAGGTCCAGACTGAAGAGGTGCTGGCAGGGGTTGAGCATTGAGCGACTGAACTGGATCAAGTTGTTCTGTGTTTGCACTATTTAATGCCTGCATTACGGCGTCGCGCGCACTATCTAGATCGGTAGACGCGTTAGGCGCGTTAGTGGCCGTATCCGCCGTATCGGACGGTGCGGTTAACTCAGATTCATTAGGCGCTTGGACCATAGACGGTATATCAGGTTGGGCGCCGGGAGTGGGCAGACTAGGGATAGATTGATCGGTCGGCTGAGGCTGTACTACTGGCGACACAGGACTAGACATAACTGGTGGTGCGGGCGCTTCATTAGATAGTGGCGGCAAGGCAGGCTGGGAAGCTGCAGGCGTCACCGTTTGGGGAGAGGGCTCCATAAGTGGAGCTGGCGCAGGTGGCGTACCACCCATAAATGCCGGGGGAACCGGGGTTTGCGAAAGGTGACTGCTGTGAACATCACGCTCAATATCAGTTAAGGTTTTATTACTTTCATCACCTGCCAATAATGGCTTTTCGCTGGCCACAACAGGCTGATCGCCCAAAAAGCTTGTTCCTGGCGCGTTTTGATCTTCGGGCGAAATAATGGGGATACCGCCAACTTGCGAAGGTTCATCCTGACTTTTAGCCTGGTCTTGAACAGCCTGCCCTTCGAGCGGTCCGGCCGGCTCTTGAGTAGGAAGATCCGGCAAACCGGGGCCTTCTTCATCGTTAGAGACGCCATTATTAGTAGCATTAAGACCCTGATCCATTGGAGGTGGCGTTATGACCATTTTTGGAGGTTCATGATGACGGCTAATCGTTGGTTTGTCGTGTTTAGCCGGCGGAAGGATGCCCTCCAGCTGGCTTAAGTCCTCATCCTCGTTTGATGGCCTAGGAAGAGTACCAAGTCCACCTTGATCATCGACACGAATCTGGGGCGGTTCAGGCAATTCGGCAGTGGGCTGGGGTTCGGGAAGCTCTGGAGCCGGAGGCGAAAATGCCGGTGGCAGCGGAGGCGACGCAGGATTGCCCTGCGGCATCGAGGCAAATGATGGTCGTTGTGTTTTTTCCGGGGTGTTTTGTTCACGCGACTCAGAGGCTGAAGGCAGTGGCGCCCTACTCTCTTCGTGCGCTATTTCGAGAGTACCGTCGTTCGCCTTTTTGGGTGCCGGCAAGACAGGCGTCGGTGCGCCACCGGGAACCTGCGCGATAGGCCGAGGTGGCAATTCGGCGGGTTCCTCCAATTTGCTGGCGACCAACTGTTGATTGGCGCCTGCACCCATCAGCTCGGCGCTGACACTCATGGTTTGGGGCGAGGTCTTGGCATTACTAAAACGGTCCGTTTCGGAGACAATACCCGTCAAAAAGGCAGTGGCTATTTGGCCATCTATCATATTCCTGTCAAGCGATGCGACGAGTTCAGTGGCAAGCTCACTCAAACTACTGGCCGCCGGATCAAGCCAGTTGATACTGCCCAGTTCCCCGCCTGGTCGCGTGTTAATTGTCATAATAGTGGCGTCGTGCAGAATCCGACCATGCGATGTGATCGCCTGGTCGAGTTCGGCCTGACTGTGCACACCAAGCGCCAGTACGACATCGACATTAAAATCACCTTGACTGAATTCCAGGTCTTTATCGCTAATAGATGTACGGTATGGCGTAATAAAGATTTTTACGACACGGTCTTCGACCTTGTATCGCAGTTTGTCGGCCTTGGACTTATCCAGGGCGATAATAAAATCGCGCAAGCTGTCGGTATTTTTTTCAATTGTTTTTTCGGGCTGCAAAAATTCCAAGGTAGACGGCACCTGACCGCTAAAGACGGCGGTAGCGTGTTTGCCCATTTTATTGAGTGCCAGCGTCACACCAATACAGGCCGCCAGTTGGTCCACGGAAGGATTATTACTCACCGTTACCAGAATATTCGTCGCTTGTTTTATACGCTCGGCGGCTTGTTGTCTTTGGCTGTCCATTTTTTGTTTTACCCTTGGTTTTGCTAGCTTTAGCTTGAGGGTATCATATAAACATAAGCTTGTCGATATTTATTTTGGCCCCAGGAGACACAGCCTTGCAGGCACTCGCTCGTCGGCCAAAGGAAAGTAATCTTGTCTCGCTGGGCGCTATAGGCCCAGTGCCTGCAAGGCTGTGTCTCCTGGGGCCAATTTTGAAATTTACCGGACGTACGTTTGTGCGGCCGACGTAAAACCGTTTACCTGCGCCGCGGTTTTACCCGGAAAGAGTTCGACACGAAGCTTTTCACCATTCAATACTTGGAAAGCAACAACACCTTTAACCTGAGCACTGCCCTG
This sequence comes from Saccharimonadales bacterium (SeqCode), assembly GCA_036392795.1. Lineage (GTDB taxonomy): Bacteria > Patescibacteriota > Saccharimonadia > Saccharimonadales > UBA4665 > JARIHD01. The sequence goes on along the minus strand of DASVXH010000002.1, from coordinate 2,864 downwards.
CTGTGAAACCTTTATGCCTTTGGCCAGGCCCATGTTCCAGGGGCGTCCATCAGCGGTAACGTACATGGAGTCGATCAGTTCGTATTTGGCCATGCCGCTGGCGGCCGTTACTTCCGCAGGACTTACATTGCCTTTTACCGAAAATTGGGCGGCCTTGCCCTGCCAGTTGCCCAGAGACACCATTGTCGCCGACGAATCAATATAATTTGGCACTACGGCCAGATGCCCGTCCCAGTAGCGCGATTGATCGGCGCCCTGATAGCCATTAGTGCCCTCGCGGAACCAGTTGCCAATGAGCGCACCTTTTTTGTCGTAGTCAATCTTGCCACCGTATGGTTCGCTGGAGCGCAGACTTTTAGCGATCAACTGCTCTTTGAGGGTGCCACTGTACACCGAAATCGGGTCGATCACATGGATTTTCCAGGATTCGCCTTGATAAAGGCTGGGCGTAATGAATCCGTCAAGCGTCTTGCTACTGTCCATCAACGACCAGTCTACGGGATTCCCGCCAATCTTCCCTAATGAGTCTCCGGCTTTTAGGCTTAGCATGGGACGCTTTCCTTCGTTTGGTTGTAAACCACCGACAGCCGCCTTCAGCGCTGGCGATAACCGGTGGACGTGAATAAAAATCGATACATACTGACAGTTATGCACAACGACCAAACGATGATCTTCTGGAGCGGTTTGCTGCTGGCGATCGCCTATGTACTGCGCAGGCATAGCCGCAACTTCCGCCACAATACCATCGGCCGGCATTACCACATCAGTAGTGTTATCGGCAGCATTAAAATTGAGCGGCGAAATGTAGACATGGTCGGTAGGCGTAACGTGACCGTCGTTCATTTTGCCCATGGGCTCGACGTAACCCATTTGACTTAAAGGAACCGGCGAATGAGTAAAGGATACTTTGTTTTCCTGGCATCCCTGTAGATACTGGCCAGCGAACAGACTTTTAGGCTGTGTTTCTTCGGCCTTATTATTGACGGCTTGCTGCTGGGATGCGCTATTGACCGAATTTTTATCATCTTTTTTATTTACCAAAAAAATTACCAGCCCCAGAATTAATAAAATCGCTACAGCAATGGCGACATAAATGAGTTTTTTTCGACTGGGCCTATTATCGATTGAATGAGCGGCCTGGTTGTTTGCTGAAGATTCTTCCATAATTTAAGCATAAGCTATTTTGTTTTAGGCGCCTACTGTTATTTTGAATATAGGCGTGTACACCGGCAAATCTTTACAAACCGGAGGTTTTTCGTGTATAGTTTCTTCTTGACAAATTAACAACAAAGGTTAAGTCAAAATGCCAATTATCAAATCAGCAAAAAAGCGAGTTCGCGTTGCCAACAAGGCCGCTACCCGCAACAGCAAAACCAAGCGCACGCTTAAAAGTGCCTTGAAGGCCTTCCACCGTGCCGTCACCGGCAAAAAAGATAGCAAAGAGACTCAGAGTAAAGCTCAGAGCGCTCTGGACAAGGCCGCCAAAAAAGGCGTAATGCACAAAAACAAGGTCGCCCGCAAGAAGAGCCAGGTGGCCAAGGCCGCCAAGGCCGTTGCTGGCGCAAAGACTACGGTCAAAAAAGCCGCTCCTAAAAAACCAGCCGCCAAAAAGACCACCGCAAAGAAAACTACCAAAAAATAGTCGCCCGTGCACCAAGTGCGCGATTGAATACTTTTGGAATACCGCAACCATTCTAGGGTTGCGGTATTTTTATGCACACGAACAATCAGATTACTCGTTACCGATCTTTAACAGATATAATTGCAGTGCTTCGTCGGCATCTATACTACTGGTTTTAAGGGCCACATCAAGTCTCAAGAGATCACTAGTAAGTTTTTTTATGTGTTCAACTGTCAGGCGCCGCGTAATGGCCTGACTTTTGCGGACCACAAATGGGTTGAGCTTGGCGGCTTTCGCAATGTCATCCACACTACGCGGCGCCCCGGCTTTAACCACGGCCAGAATATGCAACTGCCACGCTAGCATCGCAATAATAGCCTGCGGCTCGGTCCGCAAGCTCCGCTGTTCATGGTACAGATCAAACATGCGTTTTTGGTTGCCCGAAAAAGCCGCATCCAGGAGCTCAAATATTGTACTGCCGGGCAATGGTTCGGTCAGCAATACGACGGTTTCCGGGGTCACCATGGGGTCGTACGCGACCAATTTTTCGATCTCACCCTTTAGCAACTGCTGATTAAACCCTACCCTATCAACGAGCAATTTCGCGGCAGCCGGCGCGATGCTACCGCCCCGCTCTTTGGCTACCTGTACAGCCCAGGCAATCAGCGCCGGGCCATCCAGTTCTGCATACTCCTGATAGTCGGTTTCTTTTTTGAGTGTTTTGTAATAACTACTGCGTTTATCGAGTTTGGGTTCATAAAAAATAACATCGGTCGTATCCGGCAAATCCTTTAGTATGTTGGCAATATTTTCGGCAAAAGTTTTTAAGGCCGAAGCACTCCGCAGCAAAACCAGTTTGCGCGGACTGAGGAAAGGCAGGCTTGCAAGCGCCTCTTGCATGCGCTCTGGCGACGTTTCTTCGCCGTCCAAGCGTTCAATCGCCATATCACTGTATTCGGCCTCAAATTCCGCCACGAGTCTGGCAAAGGCCGCGCGTCGCGCGAAGTCGTTATCGCCAGTAATTGTCACCCTCATCATCTTAGATATGATACCCGTTCCCATCAGGAATAGCGAGCCGGGCGCCGTATGGATGAATTATTTGGTTTCGGTCAGGCAGTGAGCTGCCAGTTTCGCGCCCGCTACGGCCTCTTCAATGGTCTTGACCGGAAAGTACTCTACACCTACTAGATCTTGGGTGGTCTTTTTGTCGCAGCTAGCTACATTGCCAATGTCGTAAACAAAG
>DASVXH010000001.1:0-19162 GCA_036392795.1 Saccharimonadales bacterium (SeqCode) | reverse complement strand
GGAAGAAGTGGACGATTCGGTTTAATCTGTCGTTTGATAGCCTTCGCAGTAGCAAATATGCCAGCAGCTTTTACGAAGTCAATTCTAAACTGCTCGGGTGTCTTTAATATGCCTTTCCTGTCCTTGGCGGAAATGGTTTGGTCGGCGCCTCCCTCGCGACAAAAACGAATATGACCGTCGGCTGCGATCACTAAATTACACAGACCGTCCTGACACATATATTTAGGACATTCTTCGCATACAGCAGGCGAGTAGTGGGCGCTCTCGGAGGTGTCTCTAATTTCAATACTCGTCCCCTCACGAGTCGTAAAGACCTTCTTGGCGTGGCCGTATCCGCCAACGGCGTATTTTATCGTCGGTTCACCAAGCCAGTCTTCAAACATCAATGCTATATCCTGCAGGGAAATATAATTCTCATCCGCAAAGGATCCTGATCCGGCTAGTGCATTATCGTAGCGGCTCAGATCAAATAACTTAATATTGAGTTTATTTTGGGTGCAGAATCGAATTATTTCTGGTAGTTCACCAAAATTATATTTTCCTACTACCGTCTGGAGTCGTACGGGCACCTCGTCTTTGACGGCCAAAATACCGTCAACTGTTTTATAAAACACTTCGCTATTGCGCTTGGCCACGCGACTAAAAGTTGCTGGATCTAGTGTGTCTAGGCTAACTTTCAGCTCATCAAAACCAGCCTCGACCACACCTTCTTTATGCCGCAAAAGGTTTGCGCCATTGGTATTAAGCTTCGTGTAACCGTCCGCTCCCTTTGCGGCACGCAGGTCTTTCACTAAACTAGCAAGTTGGAATGTACGCTCCGCAGTCTTATCGGTAAGTAGGGGTTCGCCCCCGGTAAAACTAAAATCGGTAAAGCCAACATCAACGGCTGCGGTAAGCATTTCTTCAAACCCGTCGGTAGATAAGCGCTCTGATTGCATTTCAACGCTGTCGCCGGCAGTAGGACAGTAGTCGCATTTAAGATTACAGGCTTCAGTTACTGCAACACGGATAGAGGGAAATCGCTCAAAATTTGATATTTCCATGGTTGCATTATATCGCAACTATGGCGATTTGACCTGAGTGTTCCAGCTACAATTTACAAGAAAGGATTTATACTAAAATGATGAATAATTCAAACTTCAACCTCAAAGACGAACTGGCCATCCTGGGCTTGTCGGCCGAAAACTCTGTCATTATAGGCTCGGGTATTTTGAACGCCTTGAGCATTCGAGAAAGCGGCGATGTAGACGTGGTAGTGGGTCAAGCAGATTACGAGCGGCTTAGCAAAGATAGCCGCTTTACTCCTGGCCAGAATCACGGTCGTCCTGTTCTTCTAGACGATACTTTCGAAATTTGCACTAGTTGGAATGTACTGGGCAAAGAATACTCCTTGCAGGATTTTCTGCCAGAAACGGTTGTCATTGATGGTGTACGGTATATCAAGGTGGACTTTTTGTATAGAGTTAAGAAAAGTTGGCTACAAGATGATGATGTGCGACAAAAAGACATTGATGACGTGAAGCTAATAGAGGAATATTTAAAGCGTCAGAATTCATAGTTTAGATTCCAGCAAAGTTCTGATTTCCATCACGCCAACATTCTCGAGTTCTTTGTCATCCAAAGTTTGGACTATGGACTGGGAATTCCTGCCAGGTATTTTTCGCAAGGTCTACAGATGCAAGTGTAGACTTTTTAGTACGAAAAAGTTCGAATCCTGCCTCTGGCTTACATTGGTCCTTGCTTATTAAACTAATTTAATTACTATTTAAAGCTTCAAATAATAATTAGCCTTACAATTGCTAGGTTACATAACATAAGGGGATAACCGTTGAAGGGCCATTCAGAATTGCCGGGCAATGCTTTGGTAGACAGTTGTACATATAATTTAACTCTTAATGATTTGTCTATGCTGGCCGCCCATGAAGATTTACGACAACCTGAAGAGACTGTCTCCTCATATGCCCTGCGGCTGGTGAATGAGTCAACGCTTCCGGACGGCTTAAGTTCTGCAATAAGCAGTTTCGCCGACAAAGGTAACGACCTTGGCGGCCTATTGCTCCGGGGTTTTGAAATAGATGTTGATGGCCCTAACCCTGAGCGCGCGCAAGCAATCGGAGAGTTTACGCTGCTCTCAGTGGCGGCACGCATAGGATTACCTTATGGCTATGCGAGTCAAAGAAACGGTGAAATTATTCAAAACCTTACCCCTAAACCAGAGGATGCATTCAAGCAGCTTGGCACGGGCAGTCAAACTGTTCTTAACTGGCATACCGAAGACGCTCACACTGAACAAAATTGTGACGTTATTTCACTGCTTTGCTTGCGAGGTGCGGATGACGCGGCCACGCTTCTGAGTCAAATCCGCCCTGACGAACTGCATCCTGCTGTTAGGGATGCACTTGAAAGAGATGACTATGTGGTGCGATCGGATGGATCATACAACAGTGCCAGTCAAATAAAGACCCCTGTCATACGCAGTACTGAACGTAGCCACGTCACGCGGTATGACCCACTATATACAGAATGCCTTAATCCCTCGGCGCAGTCTGCCCTAAACGAACTTACGCGACATATCGACAAAAACGCAGTTTCTATTGTTTTGCAAAAGGGCGACCTGCTGCTTATCGATAACCACACGAATGTCCATGCCAGGAGTGCGTTTACGCCTAAATATAACGGTAAGGATCGATGGCTGCAGCGTGCTGGAATTTTAAGCAAACAGGTAGACCCTGATTTGTTATCTCCTCAGGATAAATTGGTCATAAATATCTAAAAAATTAAGGACGTTCAATATGTATATTTTAGGATATTCAGATTCGGTACACGATAGATCCGTGTGTCTATTTAAGGATAACGAGCCACTGGTGGCTATAGAAGAAGAGCGACTGACTCGCGTCAAGCACGGCCTAAAGCTCTATGATAAGACGCGCAAGAATCCAGAGATATTCTCGCAGATGAAGTTAGAGGACGAGAATACAAAAACTAATGAAGCAACCCTGAATCCACTCATAGACTACTGTCTGGATGCTGCTGGCATCAAGAGCGCTGAAATAGATATAATAATCGGTAATTCACTCCATACAGCCTTCCCTTTTCATGGCAAGTCGCTATATATTAATCATCATTTGGCCCATGCTTCTGCATCATTTTATGCTTCGGGCTTTGAAGAGGCTGCCATTTTTACCGCCGATGGCTACGGAGACATTACAGGAAATAACTGTTATGAAACAATTATCCTAGCGCATGGAAAAGGTAATGACATAAAAGTTCTCGAAACCGTCGAGGGCGAAGTGACGACATACTACGACATGCAAAACTCCCTGGGTGTTTTTTATCGTATAGGCAGCCTATTGTCCGGCTTTGGAATGTTTGATGAAGGTAAGACAATGGGGCTAAGTTCGTACGGTGAGCCCGTTTATTATGACGAGATCAAGAAATACCTTCATTTTACCGACAAGATGGTTAAGATCGATAATGGGAAGCTTTGGGATAAGTTATCGGTCACCATCACTCCTAGAGACGATTTTACGACTCGCGCCAATATCGCCTGCTCTTTCCAAAAACATTTGGAAGAATTAATAGTCTTCTATGTTAATCGACTGTATGATCTGATAAAGACCGACTATCTCTGTATTGCTGGCGGCACTGGCCTTAATTGTGTATCAAATGCAAAATTAACCCTTAATACCAAATTTAAAGAAGTTTTTGTGTTTCCTGCAACCGGTGACAATGGTATTTCTTTCGGGGCGGCCTACTACGCTGTGCATAAAGTGCTTGGATTGCCTCGCACTCCACAGCTAGAAACTTCGTGTTTTGGCAGGCCGTATTCCGTCAAAGAAGAGCAAGAAGTTCTGAAGCAACAAGACAAACAAATCACATATAAAGAATTGACCACTGCGCAGGCTATCGAAAAGGCGATCCAGCTACTGGACGATAAGGAAATTATTATGTGGTATCAGGAAGGCTGTGAATTGGGGCCACGTGCGTTGGGCCACCGCAGTATCATCGCCAACCCGACCCAAAAGGAAACTAAGGATTACATTAACGCCGAAGTAAAGTTTCGCGAAGCTTTTCGGCCGCTTGCGCCAATAGTGTTGGAAGAGCGAGCGCAGGAGTTTTTCGATTTTCAGTTTAAATCGCCGTTCATGCTCTTTTCCCCGCCGGTTAAGCAAAAGGCGAAAGATTTGGCGCCAGCCATTGTGCATATCAACGATACTGCCCGCCTTCAAACGCTCAATGAGCGTCAGAACCCTAAACTTTATAAGGTAATCAGTGGTTTTGCTGAAAAAACCGGCGTGCCAATCGTGCTTAACACTTCTTTTAATGGAAAAGATGAACCAATTGTAGAGACTCCAGCAGAGGCGCTGCGTACTTTTTTGCAGTCGCCCGTCAAACATTTGTTTATCGATAACTTTTACATAACAAGGAAATAGCGATGTCAGTTTCTTCTGCTGAAATGTTGCAGCGATTCGTAGAAATACCATCGCACACCGGTTCCGAGGCTGCATTTGTTGATCATCTGCACGGTTTTATGCGTGATCAATTTACGCCAGATCACTTGGAGCTTCAAGAAGTGGCTCCCGGTCGTTCAAATCTTATAATGGTTAATGGAAAACCTGAGATAATGCTTACGTCGCACATGGATACCGTCCCCACTTCGATAGTTCTACGTACTGAAGGTGGCAGGCTGTACGGGACGGGGGCATGCGATGCGAAGGGTCAGATTGCCGCTCAATTGGGCGCTATTCACATGGCAAGAGACAGCGGTCTTGAAGACTTTGGCTGCTTTTTTGTGGTTGGCGAAGAGATTGATAGCCTGGGTGCAAGGAATGTCGTTGAGCATCCTTTGGTTCGAGGGAAGTATGTGCTGAACGGTGAACCTACTGGAAACGCTTTCGTAAAGCGTTCAAAGGGTGTGGTCGAAGCGGCTGCCCGCACAGAAGGCACAGAAGCCCATAGCTCGTTGACGCCCCTTGATTCGGCCACGCATAAACTGATAGCAGGTATGCATCGTTTGCTTGAAAAACCACCACTAGATACTACGGTAAACATTGGCTTGTTACGAGGTGGTGTTGCGCCCAATGTAAGCGCCTCCCATGCCGAAGGGGCTATTAATTTACGTATTGCTCAAAGATCAGAAGCAGTTATTGAGGCAGTAAAAAAACTCCTAGGTCATGATATATCCATGGAAGTTCTGGACGTTATCGAGCCGTTTGATTTTTATGTGCCAGCCAATCATGCCGATGCGGCCATCACAGTGAATTATTGTTCGGATGCATCATATTATGCGACAAATTTTGAACATGTCATGATGTTTGGTCCCGGCGATATTCGCTATGCGCACAGTCAAAAAGAGCATGTAGAGCTAAGTCAGGTCGAAGACGCATCGCGTGTCATGGGCCACCTATTGCTGGCAGTGAACGCAACGGAAAGAGAAGTATAGCTTTGACAGCAGTATTAATATGTTCTAAAGTTTACCTATGAAGCTGAACTGTATTTCTCGTCGCCGTGTCCGTATTCGGGGCGGCTTGTAGTTCGATGAAACAATTCGCAAGTCGTCCCTCGCCTGCCCATTTCTCACTTACTCTAAAAAGGAAATAAGCGTGAACGACAATATAAAACAATCAATTGAAAAAGTATGCCAAAGCGAATTTGGTATTGATACCGCTGTTATTTTTGAGCGCCCGGATAAGCAGTTTGGTGATATTGCTATCAATATTGCCATGCAGTTGGCGGGTGTACTTAAGCAGAAGCCACGCGATGTAGCTGAACGGCTGCTCCCTTTGCTGCAAGATGCGCTGGCGGATGTTGCAGCCGAAGTAACAATTGCCGGTCCCGGTTTTATCAACATACGGCTTAACGATCGTGCTCTATGGGGGGCAACGGAGCGTACCATCACGGAGCATTTTAAGGGCGAAACAGTCGTTGCCGAGTATTCAGATCCTAACCCGTTCAAGATTTTGCATGCAGGACATGTCTATACTACGGTTGTCGGTGATGCTATTGCGACGCTACTCGAGGAAGGAGGGGCGACTGTTCACCGCGTTAATTTTGGCGGTGATGTAGGGCTCCACGTTGCAAAAACACTTTATATCGTTCTACGACGTTTAGGCGGTGAAAATGCCGATGGACTAACGGCTATAGAAGAGACTGGAAGAGCGGAATGGCTTGCTGCCGCCTATTCAGAAGGCCATGCGGCCTACGTCGAAGACGCGCAAGCAAAAGTAGCGATCACACAGCTTAATAGGCGGATATACGACATTCAGCAGAGCCAGGATCATGATTCTGCACTCGCCCGCATTTATTGGACATGTCGTGAATGGAGCTATGCCGCGTTTGACGCATTTTATAAGCGTCTCGGTACTACCATCGAAAAATATTATCCCGAGAGCGCAACAGTTGAACCCGGCATGGATGCCGTTAAAACACACATTGGCACGGTATTTGAAGAGTCCGAAGGGGCCGTCATATTCCGGGGCGAAAAATTTGGTTTGCATAACCGTGTTTTTATTAACCAGCAAGGATTGCCCACTTACGAGACAAAAGATGTCGGACTTATACTTAAAAAATATGAGGACTATCATTTTGATCGTTCGGTCGTTGTAACCGGCAATGAGCAAGAACAATACATGCATGTAGTTTTAAAGGCTATCGAACAATTTTTACCCGATTTGGCTCGGTCGACGACATATGTTCCTCACGGAATGTTGCGGTTGGCCGGCGGAGTCAAGATGAGCAGCAGACTAGGAAATATTGTCAGGGCATCAGTAGTTTTAGATAGTACGACCGAGGCTTTGGCTGTGGCGGGACGTAAAGAGGATCCTGCGATTATGCTGGCGGCCATCAAGTACGCATTTCTTAAGTCCAGGCTTGGGCGTGATTTAATTTATGACCCAAAGGAGTCGATCGCCCTTGAAGGTAACTCCGGGCCTGCAATATTGTACGCTCATGCCAGAGCGCGCAGTATCCTGAGCAAAGTAGACTCCGACGCGGTGCTTACTGAAGCATTAAAATACTCTCTGCAACCGGATGAGCGCGCTCTGCTGCGAAAAATTAGTGAGTACCAGAGTGCCGTAGAGAAGGCACAAACAGAGTTGATGCCTCATCATATCTGTACCTATCTCTATGAACTAGCCCAGGAATTTAACCGTTTTTACGAACATAATCGTGTTGTCGACGATCTGCGTGAGGTGGTGCGTGCCGAGCTGGTAAAGCGATACGCAGCCACCCTTAAACAGGGTCTACGGTTGCTCAATATTACCGCACCAGATCAAATGTGAAAAGCAATATGTTAGGGCTAGTCGTTTGCTTCTAAAGCCTTCTGAATCGTGACTATACCGCACGCAATGTCGGTCGCAAAAGTCCGGTAGCTGTCCACGAGTCCCTGCCAGGTATTTTTCGCAAAGTCTACAGATGTAAATGTAGACTTTTTAGTACGAAAAAGGTCGAGTCCTCTCCCTTGGTGCGATCTCAAATAATGTGACTTTTCTGCTAGCGTTACTTTATGACGCTTTTATGATGTAATCAAGAAGCTAGCACCTGATATCGAATTGATATCGAAGTTTATGCTGTGTGGTTCGACTGTTCTTGGTAACGGGGCGCAACAATAATCAGTCTGACATAGACGTGTGATATGGATATTTCCGATAAGCGCAACTAAAGAAGTATGTCCGAATCTGTAGTTAGTTGTTCAAGCGGGAGTGCATTTGAGTAAATGAGCGCGGAATAATTATTAATCGTTTAGGCTATACTTGCGCAATACCTTTTTAGTGTGCGGGCCTTTACTGACCACTTCAAACTCTACTCTAGAGGCGTCAATTAATCTATTAATGTGTCGTCGGAGACTAGTGTACTATAAGGGTGTGTCCATTTCGGCATGTAGCTTGTCAAGGCTACATGAGCCTTTCCTCTGCAGGACGTCTACTATTGTATCCGCAACTTCTTGGTTGCTGACTTTGTCGGCCGGATTGGCGCGCCATAGATCTCCATCTCTATGGACGATATGAGCGATTGGGTCTAAATTTATTTCGCAGTAATGGCTTATCGAAGCAGGGCTTATAGTCCCTACGCCTTGCGCCTCGTTGATGGCCTCGGCAACAGCCGTCCCGCCGAGTGCTGCATCGTGCCGGCTTGAGTAGAAGATGGCAGTTAGGCTCTTGGCTTCGTGATTGATAGCCCCGTTTAGGCAGTCTTTAACCACTTCATCCGGGGCTGGACTGCTCAGTTCGACCTGACTGAAGGACGGGAATCTACGCATCGCAGCATTATACTACGGATCTATGGTGCATGATTATAAGAAGATTATCGCTGACTTAAAGAGACAGTATGAAGATGCCTGATCTAGACAAATTTCTCAACTCCTACGAACACGCCAACAATAGCCATATCTGGGCGACATCTGCTCTGCCGCTTTGCTCGTGTAGGTACTTCTCCTCTTTAGTTTGGATATCTGGCGTCACTTACCTGCCCAGCACCCGCCGTATATCCGGGAACCAACGGTTTCTGCTGCCGAGGTGAGGGAACATCGGATATCCTTCTTCGCCGCACCATCTGCGGTCATAGCGATGCATGTCATCGAGCGTATTTTGGGCGCCTATCAAATTATAAAGAGTGCCCAGAATAGCGCCGGGCGAGCCCACCGAACGCCATCCCCTCATGGTTTCTTTTTGCTGTATCAATTGTTGCAGTTTGTTTGATGTGTGCTGTAGTTTATGCATGCGGCCCTCATTCATTTGTACCACCTCGATCCATGGGTTTACATCTTCATCTTCATTACTGCTTGGAAAAAGGAACACATACTCTCCGTCGACCTGGGGAGGTTCTTTTTGCATATAGAAGTCCCCCGGCAACTTTAAACGACGCAGTATTTTAACATCTTCGAAGTCGGACCTAACAACGCTCCAGACCTCTATATCTTTTGACCCTGGGCTCGCGGGGTCAAAAGATGCGCCGGGGTGGCCTACAAGGAGATTGTGCCGATCAAACGAGACCTCGGAGCCAGGGTGATGCACTTTGACATAATTTTTGAAAAAATCCGGATAGCCACCTTGTATTTCCCTGTCGTCCACCGAACAGGTCAACTCATATCCCCAAGAGGTGATGGTATCGTGCAGCTTATCGATGGCGGCAGCAGCCACTCTATACGCAGCATTGGGCAGAGAATATGCCCAGGCGCGGGGTAGTTCGTCGCCTATCAGGCCCACGGCCGGGTATAGGTCGTCGAATCCGCGGGCACGATACCAGTCCACAAGGCCGGTGCCAATCTCTTCTGCCGAGACATCGGCATTAGCATTAGTTAGAAGTTCCGGCAGGCAGTGGCGCTTATAGCAAACATTTTTCATGGCCTCAAGTAGCTTGCTGCCTACGCCATTTCCTTGCTCCCCAGGCAACACGCTCAAGTCGCCGATAAGGGCTTTTCGTTGGCCTGGCCCAACAAAGGTAAGGCGAACAATTCCCGTTACTGCCCGCCAGCTTTCGAAGGATCGAACGTGTACCAGAACGGACTCTTCACCCCAATCTTTTTGCGTTTCCTCAAAGCTGGATCGGTCATGATCAAACCGATTATGGCTTTCATTTTGCATGAGAATGTCGATGACGTCCCCATGGTCGAATGAATTATACGGTCTAATGTAGCTTTCGGGCTCAGGAGTTTTTATCATATTTATGACTCGGGTCATTGTCGGATGGCCCTGTCGATATGTCTTCTTGGGATGTTGGAGCCTGTGTCGGCGCGACCTTGTTTGGTGGTAAGGCTACGTCAGGCACCTTTTGCTTGCGTCTATTGAGCCACCACCATAAGGCACCGCCAGCAATCAGGATTAGTGCACCTATCATCCACATAATCCACGTCTTTGAAGCTTTTTGGGATTGAGTGGTTGCCGAAACCGGTGTCACCTTTTTGGCTTCTTGTACGGTAAACGATACAAGAGTGCCACGGGTCGAAGTTTTCTGCGTGGCCGGGTCGGTGACTTCGGCCTCGACGTGGTGTGAGCCTGGTTCGAGCCCTTCAAGGGTGTAGGCCCAATTTCCTTCAGCATCGGCAGTCACAACTGCTTCGCGTGGGGTTGAGAATATATATAGCTTTACCACGCCATTTGCGACAGTTTTGCCCTTAAGTTCAAAAGGTTTATTGCTTTCGACCGTAATATTGTTCTTATCAACTACGTCTTGTCCGTCAATCTGTAGGGTGGCTGCCTCGGGAGTTTTTGGCGGATCGGGTACTGGGGCGGGCGCTGGCGTCGGCTTTGGTGCTGCGGTTTTTGGTTTTGGCGCGGGAGCGACCGTAACGGATTTAAAAGTCAGCGACACTGACTGGGGGCCATTTTCTGCTGGGTAACTTGATGAGACGGTGACTTGTCTTGTTCCGGCGCTAGCTGACATTACCGTAAACTGGACTTTTCCGTCGTCTCCCGTGCTGAGGTAATATTTGTCCCCGTCTGGTACTGCGCCCTCTACGGTTACGTCGCTCGCTGAAATAAATAGCTGTTTATTGCTCTGGGGGGATTGTCCTGGCGTGGAGCCATCGGAACAGGCCTCTCCTTGTAAGACAATGACAAGATTGGCGCACTTTAGTGCATAAGCATAGGCAGTCAGGGCTATTTTACTTCCGGCGTTGGCTGAAGTACCCGACGACGTAAGCGTAAGATAATACGGGGCCATGCCTGCCGCTGAGATTTTAGAAGAATTAAAAGGTGCTACGAAAAGCCCAGTCATAAGTAAGGCGGCTGCGAGGATTTTGATGCGGTGTTTCATACTTTCTCTTTTTTAATGCTTATGCTCATAATTGCACCTTGAGTTTCAATCGTCAATACTCAAGTTATCTTAGCCCTGCCTCGGGGGGGTAATTATTCATACTATGTAAATCTAACAGTTTCTAGTTCGCTTTTTCGCTAGTTTATCTTGGTCGCAAGCTCGGTAGTTGTCCATGAGTCCCTGCCAGGTATTTTTCGCAAAGTCTACAGATGTAAATATAGACTTTTTAGTACGAAAAAGGTCGAGTCCTGTCTTGGGTATTTTCTGATATGATTGATGAAAAGGATCTAAGTTTATGATTTTCAAGCGCCTAATTCCACGTCTAAGACAAAACGAGCATGCGGTTCGACCTCAGATTGACTCTGATAAATCTGATCAAGAGTTTGTCGCACTTGTACGATCTCTTGAAGCTATATTCGGTAAAGAGATTGCTGAAAATATACTATTAAACTTTCATCATGGCGAATCAAGCCTTGCGATCGAGTGTCTCATTAATAATATTGTCGAGGTAGAACCACCTCTCACTGAAGAGCAACAAGAGCGAATCGCATTGTTGGCCGAAACAGAAGATAGGTGGAACGAACGACGGTGGCAAGAGCATAACGCCGGAATGACCGGTGAACAAATGAAAAAGTATAAGGTCAAGGATTTTCGTACTCACTTGTTAGCCGAGTTCAGAGAGGTCTATCCGAAGCAGAAAAGTAAGATCGTAATAGATATGAATCCTCAGGACCCAGGTATGGACCGAAAAGGCGCACGAGATTTTTTCTACAGTTATTTCTATGCAGAATTTCTGAAGAACGAGCATAGTGTTGAAGAGGCGGTTCAGGAATACCTAGATGAAGGTTCCGACCCGCAAGGCAGGCTACTTCTATCTGAAGCAAGTGCACTAGTACAAGCCAATATGTCCGAAGAGGAGCTCATACATCTCATAGAAGAAGTATGGCGGTCACAAGGTAATGCCCGCGGAGTCGGTTTTGCATACAAAAAAGTCTTGAATCGTATTATTGATTATCTGGAAAAGCAATAAGTTACTATCGGGTGTTCGGCAACTGAGGGCAGAAACGTCTTTAATCTCGCAATCGCGTCGAAGATACAATCATTTTTGCCGGGCCGTGACAACTGTTTATTCGTAGGCAAAACCTTCGCCGGTTGCTCTGTGGGTTGGTTCGCTTTTTGATAGGTGCTATGCTAACAATAATGACCCAGAAAAGAAACTTCAAAAAGCACTTTTTCTTAGCAATGATTGCTTTGGGCTTCGGTATATTTTTTACGATTGCTGGCCTTTTATATCAGGGTTCTGGCCGACAAACTATATGTGCGCCTGAAAATCCGGGACCGCTGGATGAACTCGGCATGGTCATGCAATACGAACGCGGCCTGCCTTGGCAGTATTACCGACATCCTTTATCTAAGAACTGTCATTTGCCTTCTTTCGATGAGACTGCGCAGGAACGTCAAGCAATGGTAAAGGCGCCCCACCTTTTGGCGGACCTTGCGGTCTGGACCGTTGTAGGCACGGTTATTGCTCTGGTTGTGCGTAAGAAATCTCGCCGCAAAGTTCGGTAATTATTACAATTATTACGACCAGTGTCGGGGTGCGCTCCAAGTAGTCACTAAGCCGGGTCGAGTTCTGCAATTGGGTCTGCGCGTGTAAAATCTTTCTCAGGTTTTACTGCCCCAAGCCTTGCCCTACTTTTAAATCTTCGTAACAGTTAACCATATACCTGATCGCCTTTTGATCCATGGTGGGTTCAGTAATTAGAGACAATGTGTTCGGATCATGATTGTAAAGACCAAGATTAGCCTTAGCTTCTTCATAGGTTAATGAGAAGACAGCGCGTGCTACCTTAAGTCCACGCTCTACGCTAAGAGGTGTCTGATGAGGGCGTACTGCGTTGAAGTTGGCAAGGCTATGTCTGCTCGCGCATAAATCGGCCAGAATACCCATAGAGACCAGTCTACTCAAAAGGTCTGCATCCGCTTTGTTTAACTCCAGTTCTTGGCAGCAGCCATCCTGGCCTTCTAAAAAATACCCGAGCCGTCTAGTCGTATGAATAAATTGATCTGAATTTACATCCAAATTGCCGCTTAGGACTTCGTGATTGGCACCAATGGCACCAAACCTATCAAGGACGCTAGCCTCATCTCTATTCATAGCAAGAGCTACAGAACGAATGTGCTCCTCATGTCTTGCAGCTCCTTTGACTTGTATTTTCATGATACTCCTTACTGAAGGGATCTTGCCCTGTCCTCTCCTACTTTAGGTAGTGGGATAGTTATACTGCTTATTCTGTCTGTTGGCAAGTCTATTGCTCTAACCATTTTAAGTCTCGTATATCTGGCTTTTTCCGGGCGGCCTCCTTATGGTTGGGTTTTGGCGCCGGCAAACTGCTTAACCTCATCAATAACGAGGCTTTTACATCGCCAAGAAAGAATCGCCTAATTAAAGAGACCGATTATCACACCCATAATCACAAACGCAACAACGTGATAGCCCGTATCAATAACAAAGTGCCTTTTTGTTCTGCCCATGAAATAATAGTTGGACATTAAAGCAGTGCCGATAAAGGCTATGCCGACTATCAGTCCAAGCATGACCGACATCTGCACACCTTCAATACCAGTAGATTTGACCAAGACCGAAAGGAAATAAGCCCCCGATGCCGAGCCAATGGCCGGGAAAATCAAACCTTTCTTATTGTTGCTTATTTTAAGATCCGAAATATTCTTGCCAACTTCTTTAGCCCAGGGCACGCCAAAGAGTGCTTTTGAGAACCATAAAGCCCCGATACCCATATAAGTAAATGCTGCGAGTGCAGTAGCAAAGTAGTTTATTTGAAAATCCATTTTATCTCCTATACTCCGAATAGGCCGATCACAAGTGTCATAGCCAAGAAGATTGCTAACTGGTAAGCGACATTAATAAAAGTTAGTTTTTTAGGCTTTAGTTCAAACCCGTTGTGCACAATGAGTGTTGTTGCTGATAGTGCCAGGCCTGCAGCGGCTCCATTTAACAAGGCAAATCCAACCGAATGATTCCCAAAGAAATGCGAGCTTATGTAAACTAGGATCGCTAAAGCGACCGCCGTAACAAAGTTTACCAGCAACAAAACGCCCATGGGACTATTGCCGGCTTGCTTAGATTGCTTTGGCGTTACGCCGGTAGCTTTCCGCCACGCCTTTCCAAAAACGGCCTCCTGATACCATATTCCAGCAATCGCCGTTCCAATAAAAGTTGCTACCGCCACAGCCAGCCAATTGATTTCTATGTGCATATTCTATTACCGTCCTGTTTATATTAAGTATACTCACCGTATGTACGCCCAGCAAGGATCATGGCATAAGTTACAAGCGGCCTACCGCTCCTCAGGCCTTAAAACTTACGCTATAATCTAAACATGCCCCAGGTATACTTCATCGGTGGTGCGCCGCGCGTGGGTAAAACTATACTAGCCATGCGCGTTCTTCGCCGACATCCAATGTTTGCGCTTTCCGCTGATACGGTGAGAGATATGCTGCGAGGAATTTTAAAGCCTTTAGATGCGCCAGCCCTATTTGCCATACAGAGCCTTGCTAAACATGAATCGGCTATGGCAAGCTTCCTTCGTCAGAATCCCCAAGAAAGTATCCAGTTTCAGAATGATGAGTCTATGATTGTATGGCCGTCAGTGGAGAAACTTATTACAAGCTATTTGGCCGACGGCCAGGATGTGCTCATAGAAGGCGTTGAGATTCTACCGTGCAACCTGGCAAAGGTTGATTATCCGTATAAGGTAGTTTTTTTGGGAAATACCTCGGTCGGGCACACAAACGCTATGGTCGAGCAAGCGCATACCCGGCCTCATGATTGGATGCACGATTATGTAGACGGCACAATTGATGCTTGGGCCGGATTGGTGCGCTCATTTAGCGAGTACATTAAGTCCGAAGCAGATAAATACAACATGCCCTATGTAGAAATGCATGACGAAAATTTTCAACAGTCCCTAAAGGATGCGGAGCAAATATTGATCGGCGCTCGATCACTAGGCGCGGACCGGTAAACCGTCAATGCTTTCGATGTCTTGCTTCAAGAAGATACCGTAAACAACAAGAGTGGGGTTGCCTGCAACATAAAGAACGCTATAGGCAAGACGCGTCTTGGCGGCAATGGTGCTGCCACTAATTCCTGGGAAGTCCTGGAAGCTAAAGCGTCGTAAACCCGTCTCAATAAGATCACCCCTACCCCCTAATTCGACCAAATTCTTTTTAAAGCTTTCTATCGAAGGCTCAATACGCTGCAGAAAATAGGCGCGCTGCTCATTCTGATCGCTCATCTGATCTAAAGCGGGAGCTATCGCGCGCTTGAATCCATCCGAAGCGTCGTTACTGAGTGTGCTGAGCATGATACGATCCCTCGCATGGAGAGTACGTTCATGCACACGACGAAGATGGCGTCCGGTGCGTTGTCGCAAGCCGGGTTTATCGGCGAGACTTAGCGTATCTCTGGCGCGTACGAAATTTTCGCGAACACTAATTGTAACGCCTTGTAGGTCCTTGACGTTTTTCCATGCTTTGTCCGAAGCTGCAAACAGGCCAGCATTTTCCTCTAAAAAAATCTTCAACTTTTTGCACGTCCCTTTCATCAACCTTAGCGTCGATAGTATCAAGAGCATCGAACAGAGAGTCAGGGGCTTCTATGCTACTTTCGACTACGGCTTTGACCGCAAGCTGACCAGTTTCACTGGCCGGTAATATTGTGGAGTTATATTCATGTACAGGACGATGTATCCCGAATTCCTCGGTACGGTGATGCAGACTCATATAACAGACCATGATGTCAAAGATAGGTATGTTTGCAAGTAACATTGATTTATTAGACAAAAAATGCTTTAATAGAGCATTATAATTTCTTTAGTTTGGCTACGCTAATGACATCATCCCACCGGTCGCAGCCTGTTGACCTTGTCTATACTTTTGTACGCCGCCATATGGACGGTTATATTGACGAGCGACCGGAGTACGGCCAATTGCCCGACGATATGCAGCAATTTCTCTGTCGCCTTATAGGAGAAGTTTCCTTGTTGTCCGATGCTGATGCCGAAGCTGCCATGGTGGCCTACGATCCGAACCTCGATCTCCGTTACTTTCGTGAAAACGCACCCAGTATCATGACGAAAGATGGGGTTTGGAGTGACGATGGTCGTGAGGATTTGCGAATAGAGCTGGCGGATACGCGTCTAGAGCACGAACTGCCTATGTTTTTACCCCATTACGCCGAGGGCGACTATACCCGAACCGAACAGTATGGCTTGGCCATGGTGATGACTTCTCATGTACTGATGCGCTGTTTTTACGCTATCGAAGCGGATTTGCGCTGACCACTTGAGGTCCTCTATTTATTGGCAGGGCATGATCGGTACAAGCGATGGGTCCGAGATATCGCGGCTACATTCGCCTTGAACCTTGAAGCGGCTGGATAGCGCAAACCATATTGACTATATTGTGCGTCTTGCATGGAAGTATCTATGTCCGTATATTGAGTAGTATCAAATCGAAGGAATTATTATGCAACGTAGCTCAGACATACCTTACCAGCTCTTAGGACATTTAGATCCTGCATCACCCTTGCAAGGTCTTTCCGATAAGGAAATTTCTAATACGGCGCAAGCCGTAACAACTGCCTATATCACTACGATGTACTATAGTGCCCTATCCAATCTTTACCTACAAAGTATTTTGCCCCCGACCATGGCTGAAGTAGAGGCGCAGATGCCTCGCGTAAAAATAGCACTTGAAAGAAGTTTTAGAGATTTTGCGCAAGCTGCCAGCTGGCTTACTGCGCATAATGAATTAATCAATACCAGTCCAGCAAAAGAGTACTATCACGAAGTAATGGGCTTAGAACAAGGGGCGGTAAAAAATATGACAACTTTTTATGCCTCTGAAGACCAGTAATAAGACGGCGGAGACACTAAAGTTAAGGGGTTATAAGATAAGTTCAGGCCATAACACGACGCTATGTAGTGTGCTCACCGGTCTGCCGCTGTCGAATTTATTCTTCCGCCAGGAGAAGCGTATCCTCCACGGGTGATCCGCTATCTGCTATTGCGCCGAACTTTTCGCGCAGCTGTCTCGCCAGATCGCTTTCGATAGGGGTGTCGGATTGTGCGGGTCGGGTGCTAGTAGTATGGGTATGAGACCTGGTGAGCGATGTGAGGCCGTGCGTAACTCTATTTAGAATATGCAGATCAATCCCATGTAGGTGGCCGCAGGCATCTTTTTCGAGCAAGCCTGTAATGTACCTCATCTTGGTTAGCTTTGCCGAAAGACCGTCGCCGCGATGGTTCAGCTGCCGTCTAACGTCTGGAAATCGCGCAATAACGCCACTTACGACTTCAATTATAGAGACTTCTTTGACTTGTGGGTGTGTACCTTCTTTTTTTGACTTGCGAGTTACGATCTCTAGAGCTTCCTTTTGCAAGGACCCGTTTTTATCTACTCGTAGCAAGTAACCATCATGGTTGGCGAAACTGTTATCGGCAGAACTTTCCTCCCTGGGCAGAGATAAAAAAGGAAAATAATGCGCGTTTTTGTCGCGCATGTGGGTTCCAAGTAAAATGATTTCTGCCAGGCTGGATAAAGGACGACCGGGATCATTTATGAACACGGCACTACTGATCTCCCGGCCCACTGCTATCCAATTTCGATAGGTAGTATTCATGGTCTTGCGACCCAAACGGGCACGACACATGCGCTGCCAAAAGGCGTTTTCGTAGGCCAGGGCCATTTTTGCACCACGATAAGGAACGAGGGTTATGTCATATTCGGGCGCATGAGTAAGTTCATGCAAGCCCGCAAGGCCTTGCTTCATGCGCTTGGGGGAACCCTCAGAGATGGCCCAGTCAATAGTATGGCTCGCCGTCAGCCACTGCGTATTTGGGCTATTTCCCCAACCAGACAATATGACGGCTCTCTCTTCAAACCACTCTTTGTGCATGTGTTCGGCTAAAGGAAGGGAGATGGGTATAGATGGTTCAAGGTTGTTCATTTTTTCGTACAGTATGCATCAAAGTTCGGTTATTGTATTCTAGCAGATTTATATTTTCGCACAAAAGCCGACGCCGCTACCGCGAACTAGTTGATTGGATATGCGTCTATTCTATCACCTCAATGCTGCTCTAATCTGTAAATGTGATATCCTTGAAGGCGATGTTACGTGTTGAAATAGTCGAAAAAACTATTGGACCCAAGCTCTTGCTAAAGGATTGCAAGCTGTGGGTTGGTGACACCGAAAAGGTGGGCTTTTTAGGACGTAACGGTGCTGGCAAAACCACGCTTTTCAACATTATTTCAGGTAAAGATACCGATTTTAACGGCAGTGTCGGCTATGGCAATGAAACACTGATGGCAACTAGCCAGGAACACCACGAAACCCAGGGCACGACACTGGAGTACATTGCGCAAAAACTGCCCGACTTTGCCCGACTGGAGACGATTTTAAAAACCTATCCAGATACTATGGGCGATGATCTTAAAAAAATTCAGACTTATACCAATGCCCTGGAACTGTTTTCGGAACGCGGCTATTATGATATCGAAAATTCCCTCGAGCGACTGTTCGACGCCTATCAGTTGGATAAAAACCTGCTTATGCAGTCGTTCGCATCACTCAGTGGTGGCCAAAAGCGCTTGAGCGAACTGATCGCCATCCAGTTGGCCAATCCGCAGATCGTGCTGCTGGACGAACCGACCAACCACATGGACTACGTCGCTAAGGCGGCTTTTTTGGAGTGGCTGGCATCGACCAAAAGTTCGGTATTTATTATTTCTCATGACCGTGATGTATTAAAAAATGTGGACCGGATTTTGGAACTAAAAGACCAAACAATCGTCAGCTATCCGGGCAATTATGACAACTATCTAGCGCAGAACGCCGTAAGTACCACAAATGCCTTGAGCGAATTTGATACCAATCAAAAACGCATTGCCAATCTAAAAGAGCAAATCGCTTTTGCCAAAGCCCGCGCTGCAAAAGGTGGTCCGCGCTGGGTTACGCTGTATCAGCGCTATGAGCGCGAGCTGCAAACCATTCTGGATAACCATCAAAAGCCCAGCTTTTGGATTGACCGCGAGTCAGCCAAACTGTTAAACCCCAAAGTTACAGAAAACTACAATAAATTTAAGGCAAAGAATATTCGTCTCCATGCGACCGGCGATGCGCTGGCCGGAAGCAGCTTGCTGAGTATAGATGATCTGAGCCTGGGCTACGACGGTGTACCACTGTTTGATAAAATTTCATTTCGCATTGGTAACGGCGACCGGCTGCATATTGTTGGACGAAACGGTGCCGGTAAAACGACACTCATAAAAGCCATTGCCGAAGCGTGGCGCGGCAGGCGTCCGGGAACGCTGATCGGTAAAGGTG